>JAITPV010000088.1 GCA_031289275.1 Tannerella sp. | reverse complement strand
CTGAAATCAAGCGGGTTCAATATCGAAGACACGCATTTGACGGATATTAAACGTATCGAAAAACTTTTTTCGCTCGTTATGGTTGCTTTCGCATGGGCGTATGTCGTTGGAATTTACGTCCACGAAAACATTAAACAGATAAAAATCAAAAAACACGGACACAGAGCTAAAAGCCTGTTTAAATATGGATTACAAACTATTGCCGCTGCATTGCTGAATCCTTTTGCCAAATTCGATTTTAATATCTTTGAGTTTTTGTCATGTACTTAGGATTCAATGATTTAATGATTCATTTTCAATTTGGCGGAGGACAAATGCTTATACTCCATTTATGTGTTATTATTAACACAAATAATGGGGAGGATATTAAAAACTATTCCGTACCTTCACAAAAAATTCAAAGATATGGTTTTGAAGCTGTTTATCCCGTGTATGGTTGCTGTTCTTACGGCAGTGCCGTTTTTGCGATTCTGCTGTTATCCGGCAAGTTTCGCAAGCGTAGCGGTTGTATATGGCACATGTCGTATCTATCCCCGTTTCTTGGTTGAAACGGGTTATCACCTGAAAAATACGGCCGGTTCCTATACTGCAAAAACGAGAGGCAAGCCGGTAGCCGAAAACGGCATCCTACTGCCGGCTCCCTGCATGAAGGCGGGAGCCGGGAAAAATAAAATGAGCCTTCAAAGGTCATTCCAAAAAGTTTTAGCCAACTATTTTTTATCTTTGCATTTTTGAATCGCGATGCACTTTCCGGCGTTAAGCCTCGAAAGTGTTTCCGGAGGTTTTCCGCAAGGAGGACGGATTGCCGGAAGGCGCAGGGAAGTCTTCCGTAATGTATAGAACAGAAATTTTATTTTTTAAATGAATAGCTATATGGAAAAAGAAATCTTATCTCACAAGCATTTGCTGTACAGCCTGACGGCCTCGCAGAATGTGCAGACGCTTTACGCCATCCACAGCGGCATACAGTCGCGGGTGGCCAATATACCGGGCATTCAGCCTGTGTTCGCAACTTTCGGTACGAATTTATCTACGCTGGACAATTTCTTCAAACAGAATCAGAAAATGTTTGAAACCGAAGAGGTACTGAAAAAGGACGAGGAGCGCGATTTTACCGTCCGTGCCATCGGCGCCAAGGTGCGCTACCACTACGATTACGCTCGGACGGAGGAGGAAAGGGACGTGGCGCGCCGGTTGCTGTACATCGTTGACACCTACAAGGATGCTGTCCAAAAGGACTATGAGTCGGAAACGGCATACCTGCGCAGCATGGTGAACGAATTGCAGCAATGGCCGGATTTGCTGAACAGGTTCAGTCTGGGCGACATGGTGGAGCAACTGCAACAGGAGAACGATGCGTTCGAGGCGCTCTACAACACCCGTACGCAAAGCTTGCACGACAAGCGGGCGAAGGGCAATCTGCAGAAGTACCGCACGAATGCGAACAAGTCGTTCGATGACGTGTGCCACGTTGCCATCGGCATGTTGCTGATGCCCATCGGCAAGGACGAACAAATGACCCTGGAGACCCTTATCGACATCATCAACGGTCAGCTCGAACAGGCCGTCATCATCTACCACCGCCAGGCGGGTGTCGTGGCATCCTGACGATGTTACGGTTGGTGGGCTTATTGGTTAGGAAACGCTCAACAGATAGTTGTATAATTGCGCGGATAGATGTATATTTGCCAACCGACAGTCCAAATTTTTAGTACTTATGGTTCGTAAAAAAGAGAACAATATTATTTTTAAAATCTATAAAGATTCGCGCACCGTGTTTAGCATCATGGATGTAGCGATGCTGTCAGGTGATGAAAAAAATGATTCGTTGCGCAAAAAACTTTATTATTATGTTCACAGTGGAAAATTACTGAATCCCCGCAAGGGTTTTTATGCCAAAGCGGGTTACAATTCCGAAGAATTGGCATGCCTGTTATATACTCCCACTTACATTTCGCTGGAGTATGTGCTTCAAAAGGCGGGGGTTATTTTTCAGTACGACAGCGCCATTACGAATATCAGTTATTTAAGTCGCGAAACGGTAGTAGACAATCAAATGTTCCGCTACCGGCAGATAAAGGGCGAAATCATAACGAATACCGATGGTATTTTGCTGAATCGAAACCATGTGAATATGGCTACTCCCGAAAGGGCGTTTCTGGATATGTTGTATTTGCGTAAAGACTATTATTTTGATAATTTGCATCCGTTGAATAAAAAAACGGTCTATAAACTTGCGCCGTTGTATGATTCTCAAACGCTGCTAAAAGCCGTATCTAAATTATTGCCGTTATGATGGATATTAACAAACATAAGTTTTACTTGGCGCAGCTGCTGAAAGACATTTATTCGGATACGGAAATAGCGTGTTGTCTGGGATTTAAAGGCGGGACGGCATTAATGTTTTTCTATGAGTTGCCACGTTTTTCAGTCGATTTGGATTTTAATCTTTTGTTGCCGGAAAAGAATGAGCAGGTGTACCAAAAAGTACGGAAAATTTTGCTGAAACAGGGGAAAATCCATGATGAAGCACAAAAATTTTACAGGAATATTTTCGTGCTTGATTACGGTGTTGCCGAACGAAAATTAAAGGTAGAAATCTCCAATCGACAGTATAACGATGCATATGAAATCAAAAACCTGTTGGGTATCAACATGAAAGTGATGACGCTCAGCCATATGTTTTCACACAAACTTTGTGCTTTGCTGGACAGAAACAGCCTTGCCAATCGTGATATTTTTGATTGCTGGTTCTTTATGAATCGCCAAACGCCGATCAATAAATTCATCGTAGAAAACAGAATGGATAAACCACTCGCCGCATATTTGCAAAATTGCATTGAGGCGATAGAAAATCTTCCGAATAAAAGTTTATTAGACGGTATCGGTGAATTGGTGAATCCGGAATTGAAAACATTTATCCGCAATAAATTGCGCACTGAAATGCTGACATTGCTACGGTTTTATAAAGAGTTTCCAATCACAGTATAACTAAGAGAAGATATTTCTGTATCTTTGTTGCAAATAAATAAATGAAAGCATGGACAAACAACAAATATTAGAACACATCCGAACGTTGAAACGGGATATTATGCCAAACGAAAAGTTAATATTGTTCGGCTCACAAGCGCGTGGTGATGAACGGGAAGATTCTGACTGGGATTTGCTTGTATTATTGAATAAACCCACTCTTTCCGCCGATGATGATGATAATTATGGTTATCCCTTTGCGGAAATGGGTTGGAAATATGGGGTGTATCTTAGTACAAAAGTCTATACCGTCTCGGAATGGGAAAAGCGAAGCCCTTCCCCTTTTTACAAAAATGTTCAACATGATGGAATAGAAATAGTATGAAATTAAATGACGAAGAACGAAGTACGGTCGTGACCCTCCGGTTGCAAAAGGCAAAAGAAACGTTATTCGAAGCCAAAGACATTATCCGGCTTGGACATTAGCGTGCAACGGCGAATCGATTGTACTATGCTTGTTATTACGCAGCAAGCGCTTTGCTCATAAAATATGGACACTCCGCACAAACACATTCGGGAATTATCAATTTATTAGGTTTGCACTTTGTTTGCACAGGTATTATCGGTATGGAACAAGGAAAGTTTTACAGAAGACTTTTTGAACTCCGACAAGCAAGCGATTATGACGACTGGACAGTCATTGGAGCTGCCGACGTGCAACCACTTGTTGAATCCGCAGAAGAATTTATTTGTTTGCTCGAAAAACTTATTTTATCTGAATAAGCGCATATACTGAAAAGTCAGTTAAACACCACGGTTTTGTTTTTATACGTCAAGACTTTCCGTTGAATATGTTTTTCCACGCCGCGCGACAGGACGATTTTTTCCAGGTCTCGTCCTTTGCGTACAAGTTCTTCGATGGCGTCTTTATGCGAAATCCGTGTAATATCCTGTTCGATAATCGGCCCGGCATCCAAATCGGTCGTTACGTAATGACTGGTGGCGCCGATCAGTTTCACCCCCCTTTGAAACGCCGCATGATACGGTTTGGCGCCGACAAAAGCAGGAAGAAAAGAGTGATGAATGTTAATAATCCGGTTCGGATATTGCCGGATAAAGTCGGCGCTGATGATTTGCATGTAGCGGGCTAATACGACAAAATCCACCTTATGCTCCTTCAAAACCACGAGTTCGGCGTTTTCTTGTGCTTCCTTATTGCTGTGCGTAATGGGGAAAACATGAAAGGGAATGTTAAAACGTTTGCCGATCTCTTCCAGATCGGGATGATTGCTGAGAATAACCGGTATCTCGACCTCCCACTCACCGGCTTCATAACGAGCCAGCAAATCATAAATACAATGCGACATCTTCGAGACAAAAATAGCCATCTTCGGCTTGTAATCATTAAAATACAAGCGGAAGTAAATAGTATATTTCGACGCATGCAAGGTGGAGAAATATTCCTGAATTTTATCCTGAGGGATGACAAACGAAGTCAATTCCCATTCCACACGCATGAAGAAAACATTCTCCACACGGTCTACGTGTTGGTCGAGATATAAAATGTTACCTCCATTCACATTGATAAATTCCGTAATCGCAGCAATAATTCCCGGCCGGTCGGGGCAGTGCATCAAAAGGATCGCTGTAGGTGTTGTTGTATTCATTTTTTGTAACTGTAAATTTGACGATTATCTGATAAGTCCCCGTTTGGCGACAGACACACCGAATCCCACATGATTGCCTAACAACGAACCCCGGTCGGCGGCGAAAGAGGCGGAAAAGAGCCATGAATCACGGAAACGGTAGTGAAAATCCGTTGTAAAAGAGACGTCTGACCGTTTTGCCGGGGTGGGAACATACGGTGTGCCGAAACTTTCCATGGCGGAGACTAACAGCCGGTATGAAACGACATTCGTTAATACCCCTTCGGTTCCCAAGTGCCAGGCATACATGCGGGAATGTTTGAAACCTAATGAACCGTCGGTATTGTATTCGGGTGAAATCAGGAGCGGGGAACCTAAACTGCGGTTAAAATAAGCATGTCCGGAGGTATATTCTCCGTTGTTGTAATAATCATCGCCGCCGCCGCCGTAGCCCGGATATTTGTTGTGATCAAATTCAATGAAATGAAAGGGGCCGCTTTGATTGACGGTAACAAGACGTTCGAGGACGATCCGGTTAAGATATTTAAAGCCGGGAAGATCAATCTGTATGCCCTTCAAACCGTCTCCTGCGTTTTTAAACTCCATTCCGGAAGCATCGTCAAAGAAATGTTGATAATAAACGAAAACAGATGCTTTATCTTTTTCATAACCCAGACGAAAGTCATAGGTTCCGTAATGACTTCCAAGCACATTGATCCGGTCGGAGAGCGTCGCTTTTTCATCACCTGATTTTCCCAAAACAATACGGATGAAATCTTTCAACGATTGAGGTTGCCTCCGGATATCAGCCGTCGGGTCGGAAGAAATGCCTCCCCATTGAGCGATGTGACGAAGACCCAGCGTCATCGAAACGGGCGCATTGTTTTTTGTATCTTTTATTCTCAAATAAAGTGATTTATGATGCCACAGCATATCTTTGATGAAATATTGATCCGGACGGGCGAACGCATGTAGATAATCCGTATCAAACGAGCGTCCCACGGCAAAATTACCCTTACTCTGCAACCATCCGCCGGTTCCCGGCAGTGCGATGAATCGGGGAATAGAAAGGTTCACCTCCGGCACCGGACGGGCGTTGGCGGATATTCCCATATCGCCGCTGCTTAACACAGGATTCATCAGAGACTGGTTATAGTTATAATCACTCCGGCTGCCGATACTTAGATTTAGCCATCGGCAGGCCAATGCTGCATAAATTTGTTGGACATAAACGGAGCGGTATCGTGGCGTACAGGCAACCATATCCAACCCGGCTCTCCATTCCCATCCGCCGCCCAACGGCTGACGGTGAAACAGTCCGGCCTGCAGATAGCCGTTATTGGCGGCAACCGGTACGATGCCATACCGGTTGCCGGTTATCCAGAATGGAGTTTGTCCATTGGTAGACAGGGAACCAAAAGTTTTTATCCGGTATATGGTATAATCCGTTTCTTCTTCGCTCCAAACAGCCTCATTTTCCTGTGTATATCCGGGGAAAACGCATATGAACAGGAACAGGCTGATCAAAAAAGATTGTATTTGTCTCATTTATCATTTCATTATAAAAAGTCAGGTCTGTCTGCGCCTTTTACATATATAATAATGTATATGTTCTTGAAAAATCATCACAGAACTTATATGCTAACGCAAAAAATACCCGAAAATTATTGCAAATACAAAGATAAAGACTATCTTTGCCCCCGCAAATTTAAAAACGATAAAGAATATATGAACAATTACGAAACCGTTTTCATTTTAACTCCCGTTTTGTCTGATGCCCAGATGAAGGAAGCGGTAGAAAAAATTAAAGGCGTTCTCTCAACAGAGAACGCGGAGATTGTGAATGAAGAGAATTGGGGCTTGCGCAAGTTAGCTTATCCGATTGAGAAGAAAACGACAGGTTTTTACCATTTGATTGAATTTAAGGCAAATCCTGAAACGATAGCTGTCTTGGAGATTCAATTTCGTCGTGACGAACGTGTGATTCGCTTTTTGACATTCCGTCAAGACAAGTATGCGCTGGAATATGCGGAAAAGAGAAGAAATTTAAAAGCATCAAAAGAATCAAAAGAATCAGGAAAGGAGAATTAAACAATGGCAATAACAAACAACCAGTCAGAAATCAGATACTTAACACCCATGTCAATGGATGTAAAGAAAAAGAAGTACTGCCGATTTAAAAAGAGTGGAATCAAGTACATAGACTATAAGGATCCGGAATTTTTAAAGAAATTCCTGAACGAACAGGGTAAAATTCTCCCGCGCCGTATAACCGGCACTTCGTTGAAATTCCAACGTCGTATAGCTCAAGCCGTAAAAAGAGCGCGTCACGTGGCATTGCTTCCTTATGTAACCGATTTGATGAAATAATTAATAGAGAGGAGACAGAATATGCAAGTTATTTTGAAAGAAAACGTAGCAAACTTAGGCTACAAAGACGATGTCGTAACTGTTAAGAATGGTTACGGACGTAACTTTCTAATCCCGCAAGGTAAGGCAGTGATTGCATCAAAATCAGCGATTAAGATTTTGGCTGAAAACATGAAGCAACGTGCGCACAAACTGGCGAAAATTAAAGAGGATGCGTTAGCTTCGGCTACCAAATTGGAAAATGTATCTTTGGTGATCAAAGCCAAAACAAGTTCTACGGGTACGATTTTCGGTTCGGTTACGAATATTCAGATTGCCGACGAATTGACCAAAAAAGGCTTTGATATTGATCGCAAGTTGATTATAATCAAAGAAGCCGTAAAAGAAATCGGTAATTATAAAGCTCAGATAAAACTTCACAAGGAAGTTTCGGTAGAAATTCCGTTTGAAGTAATTTCAGAATCTCATTGATCCGACAGAGAACTATAAAAATAAAAAAAGGCCTCCTGCGAGGCCTTTTTTGCTTTACTGATGAAATATTTATTATCTTTGTCACTGAACTTGCAAGAAGAAACAAATGAACAAAACCGGTTGTATAATTATCAATATATTAGCCATTTTACTTTTGTGGACTTCAATGCTTCAGGCGCAGGAGAAAACTTTTACTGTGGTCATAGATGCCGGACACGGCGGCAAAGATCCTGGAGCGAAAGGAGCACACATCAATGAAAAGGCAATTAATCTTGCTGTTGCGCTAAAATTGGGCAGATTGATCACTGATGGCTATAAAGATGTAAATGTATTATATACGCGCAAAACGGATTGCTTTATCGAATTAAACGAGCGGGCGAATATTGCCAATCGCAACAAAGCCGACCTGTTTATTTCCATTCATGCCAACTCCTTAAAGAAAGGATGTCTGAAAATTAATGGCACCGAAACCTATACCTTAGGGTTAGCTAAATCCGAAGAAAACCAGAATGTCGCTATGCTGGAAAATTCCGTGATCTTATTAGAAGACAACTATCTGCAACGATATGAAGGCTTTGATCCAAATTCGGCAGAGTCGTACATTATATTTGAATTTGTGCAGAATAAACACATGGAACAAAGCATTTCGTTTGCTTCCGAGATACAAAAATCCTTTTCCTCGGCCAAACGAGTGAACCGGGGAGTCCGTCAGGCAGGCTTTTTGGTGTTGAAAGCAACCACAATGCCGGGCGTCCTGGTAGAACTTGGTTTTATTTGCAATCCGGACGAAGAACGCTATATGCGTTCCACCGAAGGGCAAAATCAATTAGCCAAAGCCATCTACAAAGCATTTGCAAAATATAAAAACGAGCACAGCCGGAAGCAAGGCCTTTTGCAAGAATCTACCGGGGTATCGCCGACCAAACCGATGTCCGAGGCAAAACCATCGGCAACCGCGCCCGGCTCCACAAATGCGACGCAAGGGAAAATAATATACAAAATTCAAATACTATCTTCCGAAAAGAAACTTCCGGCCAATTCGCCTTTATTGAAGGGATATAAAGCCGATTATTATCAAGATGGAAAACTGTACAAGTATACCTGCGGAGAATCAACGGAACAACGCACCATACAGAAAATGCTTAAAACAGTATCAAAGGATTTCAATGATGCTTTCATTATCCGGATAAGGGATGGCAAAAGATTAAAATAAAAGATTATTCAATACACAATTTAGAAAATACGCAGATGGAAATAAAACTTACTAAAGAAATGATTATAGGTCTTGTGGTTATCATAAGCCTGATCCTGTTATATGTAGGAGTGAATTATCTGAAAGGCATTAATTTGTTTCAGCCGGCTAATCATTACTACGTTACATGCTCTAACGTAAAAGATGTAACAATCTCAACACCGGTCTATGTAGATGGCTTCAAAGTCGGTCTGGTCAGAAGCATCAAGTATGACTATGCTACGACCGGGAAGGTCACCATAGAGATTAGCCTTGAAAAGGAAATGAAAATTACCAAGGGCAGTTACATTTCGATCGAAAAAACACTGTTAAGCGGCGCAGAACTGCATATCCATTTAAATACGTATGTGAGTGAACAGTTAAAGCCGGGTTCGACACTCGAAGGACGAATGCCGGAAGATATGATGACTGCCGTGCAGGAGAAGATACTCCCCCAGGTTGCGGAATTGATCCCGGCATTAGACTCCATTCTTCAGGGATTGCAAGTGTTGGTCAACCATCCGGCCTTGTCGCAATCGCTGGATCATATTGAGAAAACGACGGCGAATTTGGAAATTTCATCCCGACAGCTAAACCGGTTTTTGGATAAGGATGTGCCCGTCATAGCCTCCAACCTGAAAACGGCGACCGATAATTTCGTCCTGTTGAGTAGTAACCTGAAAAAGTTGGATTTGACAAGCAGTGTAAATTCTCTGAATGTAACACTTGAGAATCTGAACGTGACGACAAGGAAATTAAATTCAACCGACAACTCATTAGGTTTGTTATTAAATGATTCATTATTATATAATAATCTGAATCTAACGCTTGAAAATGCCTCCGGTTTACTTATTGACATAAAACAGTACCCTAAAAGATACGTACACTTTTCGTTGTTTTAAGAAATAAGTCCGGCCCCCTTCAGGGATTGGCTATGAAAAAATGCTGTCCGAAACAAGCGCTTTTGTTATCGTTTTGTGTTCAAAATTCGCAAAAGTTGCAGAGAGGGTTTTTCAGTTACAGGCATTTTGCTCGATTTATAAATAATTGATTGTGATAGCTATGGGTAAATTTAATCTGCAAATAAATGCCGTTCAAAAATTTTCAAGCCATACGTTATTTAGATTGATTCCATTTTAGAACAACACACGCATTTTTTTGGGAAAAGCCACCAAGCATTTGATAAAACGGGTCTTTTGACAAAAACAAAACGAGAACGAAAAATAAGGGAGGCGCAAAGATGAACATGTATAATGCAGAATCGCGGGGGTTACTTGAGAGTTCTTATCGCGTAAAAGGTGGAACAGTAAGTAAATATAATTAAATTGCTGATATTTAACATTGTGTGAAATGTGAAATATCCTCATTCGATGGGAGTTTTTTCTTTTGAAATAAAATTTCGATCTTTGTCGCGGAAAGTAAAAGAATATATTTGTGGAATTTTTTAATGAGAAGATGCAACCTAATTATCAGTTATTGTGGCATAAATGTTTAGTGATTATCAAAGACAATGTTTCTGAAGCAGCATTTAGTACATGGTTTCAGCCCATTGTCCCATTATCCTATGAGGATAAGAAAATTACGATTCAAGTGCCAAGTCAGTTTTTTTATGAATACTTGGAAGAAAAGTACGTGAATGTGTTGAAAATGACGCTGTATCGTGTCTTTGGCGAAGGAACTATCTTAAATTACCGAGTTGTGGTAGGGTCGATGTCAAACGGAGGAACGGTTGATTATATCACGGATACGCCGAAACGGCAGGTTATTCAGCCCGTAAAGCCGACTACTCCTTTTACCGGGGTAGCTCCACAGGATTTGGATTCACAGTTGAATGCGAAATATACTATTGACAACTTCTTCGAAGGAGTCAGTAACAAACTGGCGCGTTCTGCCGGCGAATCCATTGCCAACAATCCGGGGAAAACAACCTTCAATCCCTTTTTCCTGTACGGGTCATCCGGTGTGGGGAAAACCCATTTGTGCCATGCTATCGGAATGCGAATACGGGAATTGTATCCCGAAAAAAGAGTTTTGTATGTATCTGCCAATCTTTTCCAGATTCAATACACAGATGCTGTCCGGAAAAATACATCAAACGACTTTCTGAATTTTTACCAAAGCCTGGATGTATTGATTTTGGATGACATTCATGAAATGATCGGAAAGCAACAAACGCAAAATACCTTTTTCCACATATTTAATAACCTGCATCAATTAGGAAAACAATTAGTGTTGACTTCGGATAAGGCGCCGGTTGCCATGGACGGCATGGAAGAACGGCTAATCACCCGTTTGAAATGGGGATTGACTGCCGAAATTGCCCGCCCGGATAAAGAACTTCGAAAGAAAATATTACGTAGAAAGATCGAGCAGGAAGGCCTTGTTTTGAGGGAAGATGTATTTAATTACATTGCCGAACATGTGACGGAAAATGTCCGCGATTTGGAAGGCACGCTGGTCTCTTTGATGGCTCATTCCTTGATTAACAATCGCGAAATAGATATGGCATTAGTCCGGCAGGTGATCAGCCAAACCGTCCGTGTTAAAGATAGGCGACTGTCCATAGAAGAAATACAAAAAATTGTGTGCAACTATTTCAATTTGGAACAATCCTTGCTTCAAACCATCTCCCGAAAACGGGAAATTGTTCTGGCGCGTCAGATTACCATGTACTTAGCAAAAAAATACACCGAATCTTCCTTTTCGCATATCGGAAAAATTGTAGGAGGTAAAGACCATGCCACTGTTTTGCATGCATGTAAAACCGTAAAAGATCAGATTGAAATCAACAAAACGTTCCGTTCCACAGTAGAGGTTATTGAAAATGCGTTGAAAAAATAGCTCTGATCTATCACTCATGGACAGGCAGTTCCGGGTGAACCCCGGAGTTTTTTTTGAATGGATGGTTTGCCTATCTTTTCCTTTTTGATTCTCATTTTACTGTAATCTTATCTTTTTCGGAAAACTTTTTCAATGTACGGAAATCATAAACTATCAATAATCAATCACTTACGAATTGTTTTAAAAAACTTTTCAACAGGCATCGTTTTTTAGTTAAACGAATTGAGGAAAAAAAATAAACTATGAGTAACTTTGTTGCCGGAAAAATATAAACGATAACAATAACAATAACGATAATGAATTTAGAGTCGTACACTTTTGATGAAGCTTATCAGGCTTCACTTGATTATTTCGTCGGCGATGAGTTGGCAGCAAAGGTTTGGATTAACAAGTATGCCTTGAAGGACGCTTTCGGAAACATTTACGAAAAGACGCCGGCAGACATGCACACGCGCCTGTCACGCGAGATTGCCCGTATAGAAAAAAAATATCCGAATCCTTTATCCGAAAAGGAACTATTCGAGTTGTTAGACCGTTTCCGGTACATCGTTCCGCAAGGCAGTCCGATGACAGGTATTGGGAACGATTACCAAATAGCATCGCTTTCGAACTGTTTTGTGATTGGAATAGAAGGAAATGCGGATTCGTATGGCGCCGTTATCCGGATTGATGAAGAACAAGTGCAGTTGATGAAACGGCGCGGAGGTGTCGGACATGACTTGTCTCATATCCGTCCCAAAGGATTGCCGGTTAAAAATTCAGCGCTCACATCCACCGGTTTGGTGCCGTTTATGGAACGGTATTCCAACTCTACGCGGGAGGTCGCTCAAGACGGACGACGGGGCGCGTTGATGTTGAGCGTGTCCATAAAACATCCTGATGCCGAGTCCTTTATTGATGCAAAAATGGCGGAAGGAAAAGTTACCGGCGCCAACGTGTCTGTGAAGATAGACGATGAATTTATGAATGCGGTCGTAAACCATATTCCTTACCGGCAACAATATCCGATTGATTCATCCCATCCGGTAACGGAAAAAGTCATTAACGCTTCCGCCCTATGGAAAAAGATTATTTATAATGCCTGGAAATCGGCAGAACCGGGCGTGCTCTTTTGGGATACGATTCTGCGGGAGTCGGTGGCGGATTCATATGCCGATCTGGGATTCCGTACCATATCTACCAATCCATGCGGTGAAATTCCGCTTTGTCCCTATGACAGTTGCCGCTTGTTGGCCATCAATTTATATTCCTATGTGAAGAATCCGTTTACGAAAGAAACCTACTTCGATTTTGATCTGTTTAAAAAGCATGTGGCTTTAGCCCAGCGGATTATGGATGATATTATAGACTTGGAAACGGAAAAAATTGATCGGATTCTGGAAAAAATCGACGAAGATCCCGAATCGTTGGAAATCAAAAGAGCCGAGCGATTTCTATGGGAGAAAATCCGAAAAAAGACCATTCAAGGACGGCGTACAGGAGTGGGAATCACGGCAGAAGGTGATATGTTAGCCGCATTGAACCTCCGGTATGGAACGGAAAAAGCCACTGATTTTGCCGAAAACATTCAAAAAACATTGGCGTTAGCAGCTTACGGGTCGTCCATTTTATTGGCAAAAGAACGGGGGCCTTTTGAAATATATGATGCCAAACGGGAAGAAAATAGCCCGTTTATCAATCGGTTAAGGCAAGAAGATGAAATGTTATATAAGGAGATGGTGAAATACGGTCGCCGGAATATTGCTTGCCTGACGATTGCACCTACCGGAACGACAAGCCTGATGACCCAAACTACGTCCGGCATCGAACCGGTTTTCCTGCCGGTCTACAAACGTCGCCGGAAAGTGAATCCGAATGATGTGTCGGTCAGGGTTGATTATGTGGACGAAACAGGAGATGCCTTTGAAGAATATAATGTGTTCCATCACAAGTTTGTGATCTGGATGTTGGCCAATGGTTATTCGGCCGCAAAAGAATACACTTCGGAGGAAATTGATGAATTGGTAAAAAAATCACCTTATTACAAGGCCACATCCAACGACGTGGATTGGATTCAGAAAGTAAAAATGCAGGGACGCATTCAGAAATGGGTAGACCATTCGATCAGTGTGACCATCAATTTGCCGAATGATGCGTCGGAAGAGTTAGTAGAGAAGTTGTACATTGAGGCATGGCGATCCGGTTGTAAAGGATGCACGGTGTATCGTGACGGATCCCGTTCCGGCGTATTGCTCTCGACGGATAAAAAGAAAAAAGACCAGGACTGTCTGGAACCTCCTGTGATTATGTACACTCGCCCGCGCGAATTGGAGGCGGATGTCGTTAAGTTTCAAAACAACCGGGAAAAATGGATTGCGTTTGTCGGCTTACTGAATGGCCGCCCCTATGAAATATTTACCGGATTGGCAGACGATGACGAAGGTATCATGTTACCTAAAAACGTAATAAAAGGCTCTATTATCAAAAGTCGGAATGAAAACGGACAGAAACACTATGACTTTCAGTTTAAAAATAAGCGCGGTTTCAAAATGACCCTGGAAGGATTGGATGGAAAGTTTGATCCTGAATATTGGAATTACGCCAAACTGATTTCCGGAGTGTTGCGTTACGGGATGCCCATTGATCAGGTAATAAAGTTAGTACAGGGAATGGAATTGAACAATGAATCCATCAACACCTGGAAAAACGGCGTGGAAAGGGCATTGAAAAAATATCTTCCGAATGGAACCGCGGCCAAAGGTCAAAAATGTCCGAATTGTGGATATGAAACGTTGATTTATCAGGAAGGCTGTCTGATTTGTACGAACTGCGGCGCTTCAAAATGCGGATAAACCGATTCATTTCCCGATGAAAGTTACGTTTCATATAGATTACCGGGCTGGTGAAGGCGAAAAACTGTGCATTATCGGTTCCGTTGTCGAATTAGGGATATGGCAATCTGCTGAAGCGAAAGAAATGTGCCGTATGGAAGGAGGCCGGTGGATGTTCCGGATAGCGATTCCGCCCTCCGTCAAAGAAATAGATTACCGGTACATCCTGATAAAGGCAAACGGGGATGTTGTATCCGAGTCATGGGAAAGGATACATCACGCCGTTTTTGATTCGTCCCGGCCGGTTTATCACTTGTATGATTACTGGCGGAACATTCCGCCGGATATTGCCCTTTATACATCGGCTTTTACGAAAGTCCTGTTTGCACATAAAACTTCCGGTCGGCCAACGGAAGGGGAAGATAGCGACCGGACTTGGGTGATACGTGTTTTGAATCCCCGTGTAGAGAAACATCAGCACGTAGCGATTGCCGGCAATCAGGCCTGTTTGGGCTTTTGGCGTCCGGAACAGGCTAAGGCCATGGACAGTAAGGATTTTCCGGAATGGGAAATCCGGTTGAACGCAGACGAAATCACTCTTCCGTTAGAATATAAGTTTCTTGTCCGTGACGAAACAATGCAGGTTTGCCATTGGGAAACAGGTGATAACCGGATATTGACGCATCTCCCGTCCGAAAAAGGAGAAACGGTGGTTGTCTCCGGCTATCCATACCGGACGGGTCTCCCTTTGTGGAAAGGGGCAGGAACGGTGATCCCGGTTTTTTCGTTACGTTCGGAACAAAGTTTCGGAACAGGTGATATGCACGACCTGAAACTGCTGATAGACTGGGCTGAACAGACAGGCCAATGCCTGATTCAAGTATTGCCGATGAACGACACGACACGGACGCACACGTGGACAGATTCTTATCCGTACAGTGCGATTTCAATCTATGCGTTGCATCCGGTATATATCTCGCTGGCGGATATGGGGACGTTGAAAGACGTCGGCAAAGCCTCTTTTTTCCGTCGGATGCAGAAAACATTGAATGTAAAAGGGGAAGTGGATTACGAATCTGTTGAAAAAAATAAACTCCAATATTGTCGCGATTTTTTTGAACAGGAAGGTGCCGCCGTTTTAAAAAGCGATACATTCAAATCCTTTCTGAAAACCGCTCGGACATGGCTGATTCCGTATGCTTCATTTTGCTATTATCGCGACAAATATCAAACACCGGATTTTTCGCGCTGGGGAGCGCATGCCACTTATGAAGCGTTACGGGAACAGCAACTTTGCGAAGAAAACAGTGACGCCTATCCGGAGATTGCGTTTACTTGTTTCCTGCAATTCGTTCTGCACACTCAGTTCAAAGCCGTATCGGACTATGCCCGGCAGAAAGGTATCATTTTAAAAGGGGATTTACCGATTGGTATTCATCGCACGAGCGTAGAAGCCTGGACGGAAACCTCTTATTTCAACATGGACGGGCAAGCCGGAGCGCCCCCGGACGTTTTTTCGGATAAAGGACAGAACTGGTCTTTTCCAACCTATAATTGGGACGCTATCGAAAAAGATGATTTTGCCTGGTGGAAAAAACGGTTTCATAAGTTAGAAGATTATTATACGGGTTTCCGGATCGACCATATTCTCGGTTTTTTCCGGATCTGGGAAATCCCGGTCGATTTTGTGCAGGGTCTGTGCGGTCATTTCAGGCCGGCATTGCCTTTTTCGGTGGAAGAAATAGAGGCATATGGGCTGACGTTTAAAGAGACGTTCACGAAACCACGTATCCATTGCCGGCATTTGGCCGGTTTGTTTGGCGGCCAAACGGACGATGTGGTCGAAACCTGTCTTTCGCCGGCGGACGCCGCTTGGATGATATTGAAGCCGTTTTGTGATACGCAACGGAAAATCGAAGATTTATTCCGGAACCGGACGGACGAAGTTTCCATGAAAATAAAAGAAGGTTTGTTTGCCATTGCCAACGAAGTTCTTTTTCTGGAAGACCCGTACGAGAAATCAAAATTCCATCCCCGCATTTCCGCCTCCGGATCATTTGCTTACAAGGAATTAACGGATGAAGAGCGACATGCTTTCGACCGGCTGTCTCTCCACTTTTTTTATGAGCGGCACAATGAGTTTTGGAAGAAAGAAGCCTTAAAGCGGTTGACGCCGTTAATTGCCTGTACGGACATGCTGATTTGCGGGGAAGACCTGGGCATGATACCGGATTCGGTTCATGAAGTGATGAATCGGTTGCACATCCTGAGTTTAGAGTTGGAGCGTGCGCCCAAAACGTCAGACCGGGAATTTGCCGATTTGCATCATCTCCCTTACGAATCGGTATGCACGACTTCCACACACGACATGAATCCGTTGCGCAGTTGGTGGAAAGAAGATCGCGAACGGACACAACGATATTACCAATTCGTCTTGCATAAAGAAGGAGCCGCTCCGGAAGAATGTTCTCCGGAACTTGCCGCACAGATATTGTCTCGGCATTTGGACGCATCTTCCATGCTGACAATTATCCCTTTACAAGACTGGTTGGCGATGAGTGACACCTTAAAGTCTCCCCATACAACATGCGAGCGAATCAATATTCCGGCTGATCCGCATCATTATTGGCGTTATCGCATACATATCCCTCTCGAGAAACTTTTGATCGCTCGTGAGTTCAACCGGAAAATCCGCACCATGCTGTCTGATAGCGGCAGATGAAGCCGCCCTTCCCAGACGGGGGAGGGTCAAAAAAAACAGCCGGGCGAATGTTTATTTCCCGTTGCTATTGTTGACTTTCTGGTTTTTATCCACCACTTCCTGCGGATTCTTCCCCGACATGTTACATGTTCCGTTGAAGTGTGCACCCGGCTCAATTTCGAGCAGTTGTATAAAGATATCACCTTTGATATTCGCAGTTGATTTAAGAACCAACTTTTCTTTGATACGTATGGTGCCTTCCACTAACCCTAACACTTCTGCATTTTCGGAAATGATATTTCCGAGTACACTTCCTTTCGGACCGACGACAATCTTTCCTTTACAATGAATATCACCTTCGATTCGTCCGTCCAAACGGAAATCCGATTCTGTCACAACAGTACCCGTAACCAGAGTACCATTTGCCAATACGTTAAAAATACCGCCACCGTTATTGGACTGTTCTTCACTTAGTTTCGCTTTCGACATACTATTTCAATTAGTTTTTCTGCAAATATATACAATAATTCTTCTTCCCACCGCTTTTTTGAGTTATTTTTACGGAGAAATTAATAGGAGAATGAAACAGACGATTGAATTGTCGGGGATGAAATTTTACGCTTACCACGGTGTTTCTCCCCAGGAGACCCAAGTCGGGAATTATTTTATGGTAGACCTTTCATATACATTTCCGGCGAAAACGGCGCTTGAAAGTGACGATTTGCGTGATACCGTCAATTATGCGGAAGTCTACGAAACGGTAAAGGCGGAGATGGAATGTCCGGCGCGGTTGCTGGAACATGTGGCCGGGCGGATTGTTCGCGCATTGGAGAATGCGTTTCCGCAATTAACCCGTATCAAACTGAAAGTCTCTAAATTGAATCCGCCATTGGGAGGAGAAGTGTATAGCGCGTCCGTGACGCTCGAAAGTGCGAGGATTTGAGGATTCACTGCACAAAAAAAGATGCAGGTTGTGCATCTTTTTGTCCAAATAAGAAGTTTTCTTATTTTGCAGCTTTAGCTAATTCCGCACCGACTTTGAATTTAACAACTTTGCGAGCGGGGATGTCAATAGCCTGCTTTGTTTGTGGATTCACGCCTCTACGCGCTGCCTTCTCTACCGTAGAGAATGTTCCAAACCCTAAAATGGCTACTTTTTCACCTTTTTCCACTTCTGTAGAAACTGTCGTAATTACAGCTTCCAACGCTTTTCGTGCGTCAACTTTGCTTAAACCTGCCTTTGCAGCAACAGCATCAATTAATTCTGTTTTGTTCATAATATCACAATTGAAAAATAACTAAATAATAATAAATTGTATCTCTTGCCATTACTTTCGTTTTGACGTCGCAAATATATGGTTTAATAATTAAATAATCTCCGAATGTGGAGTTTTTTTTCCGCAGGCGTATCTTTTTTTTTCAAAACCCGATTTTATGATCTATTTTTGCACAAAAAAAAGAGATGGAATATCAAAATCGTTCGGGTTTTTTCAACAATATCCCTCTTGTGACCAAAAACTTGATCATAATCAACTGTCTTTGTTGGATGGCAAGTCTTATTTTGCCTAAGTTTCACGTTGATTTGATCCAATGGCTGGGACTGCATTTTCCGGGGGGAGCGGATTTTTATCCTTTTCAGTTGATTACGTATATGTTTATGCATGATACACATTCATTCGGACATATTTTCTTCAACATGTTTGCCGTATTCATGTTTGGCTCGGCGCTTGAAAACGTTTGGGGGCCAAAACGGTTCCTGATTTTTTATTTGGTGACCGGAGCCGGAGCGGCAGTCATTAATATAGTAGTGGCTTATCTGCGTATTCAGCCGTTGGAAAGCATGATGAGCGTCGAAATGATGGAAGAGGTATACAGGTCGGGAGGTGAATTGCTCCGTAGCGGGAGGAATTATGCGGATCCGCTTATGGGGCAGCTTAATTTCTTGATAAATACGCCCACGGTAGGCGCTTCGGGTGCGGTTTTCGGTATCCTGCTGGGATTCGGAATGCTTTTTCCGAACACGTCACTGTATATTTTCTTTGTCCCGATTCCGATCAAGGCAAAATATTTTGTGGTTATCTACGGTTTCATCGAACTCTTTTTGGGGTTCGCCGATTTCAATGGGGACAATGTGGCGCATTTCGCCCATCTGGGAGGCATGTTGTTCGGCTTTTTTATGATCAGGTATTGGAAAAAGAAAGAGCAAAAGAATGAACGATATTTTTAATAAGATCAGACAACTTTTTTCGCGGGGCGATATGTCCGCAAAATTCATCTATGTGAATGTGGGAGTATTTCTGGTGATCCGTCTGACGATGGTCATCCTGACGCTCTTTCGGGTGAAAGGCGTTTATTTCCCCGGATATTTACAAATGCCTTCGTCGCCGATGCTTTTGTTGTACCGACCGTGGACGGTCTTTACGTACATGTTTTTACATGTAGACTTCCTGCACTTGCTTTTCAACATGCTGTGGCTGTATTGGTTCGGGCGGATATTCCTGCTCTTTTTCAATGCGCGTCAGTTGGGAGGGGTGTATATATCGGGCGGCATCGCGGGAGCGGCCTTGTTTCTGGCGGCGTACAACCTGTTTCCGTATTTCCTGCACGAAACGGGCGCCGGGTTTCTGATGGGGGCGTCGGCCTCCGTAATGGCCATCGTATTTGCCGTTTCGTTCTATCAGAAAAACTATGAAATCAACCTGCTGCTTATCGGGCGGATCAAGTTGATTTATCTGGCTGTGGCGACGCTGCTGATCGATCTGCTCTCCATCACGTCAACCAATGCCGGAGGGCATATCGCCCATCTGGGCGGAGCCTTGTTCGGCATTTTGTTTGCCTCCCGGCTCCGGATGGGAAAGGATATGACGGTTTCGGTGAACCGCTGGATTGACAAAATAGTGAATCTGAAAAAACGCAGAAAACGCAACAAACACATGAAAGTCGCCTATAAACGTCCGGAAACGGATATGGAATACAACGCCCGGAAGCGGGATGAAATGCAAACGCTGGACGCTATTCTGGAGAAGTTGAAACGTTCCGGTTACAACAGCCTTTCTGCGAATGAGAAAAAAATACTTTTTGACGCGGGTAAAAAATAAAGCATGAAATCGTCCGGTTTAATCCATTTATTGCTGTCGGCTATACACGTTATCGTCCTGTTTTTATTCATTATGGCGGCGTTCTCGGACGCCGTATCGCCCGACAAGTGGGTGTTGTTTTCCTATCTGGGACTCTTGTTCCCCTTTTTCCTGGCGCTGAACTTTTTCTTTTTGATCTACCGGATGCTTATGCGGAAATGGACGTTCCTCTTTCTCGCCGTTTGCTCCTTCCTGATCTGTTGGAAACCGGTATCCGGATACATTCCGCTGCATCTCTGCCGGGAAGACGTGCCGCAGAAAAACGTGCTCAAGATATTAACCTATAACGTGATGGCATTCGGTTATCAGCCTCATGTGAAAAAAAAGCCGAATCCGATACTCCGGTACATCGTTGATTCGAAAGCCGACATTGTCTGCATGCAAGAGTACATCGCAGGCACGTCGCCGACGCATCTCCTGACGGAAGGAAAAATCGCCAAGGCGCTCTCCATGTACCCCTACCATTACAGTGTGCCGTTGGTCAAATACCAGACCTATTCGATCGGCCTGGCCGTTTATTCCAAATATCCGATTGTGAAATCCTGGAAAATACGGTACGACAGTTCGTTCAACGGTTCTACGGTGCACGAAATCGACGTAAACGGCAAAAAGGTGATGGTGGTAAACAATCATCTGGAATCGTTTAAACTGACGATGGAAGACCGGTCGAAATATGCGGAGTTTATCCGAAACCTCAATTCGGACACGTTCGACGGTTTGCGCGAAACGGTGCAGCGCAAATTAGGTTCGGCATACCTGATCCGCGCCGAACAGGCCGATATTATCGCGGACGAGATTCGCAAACTGCAGGGCGATTACGTGATTGTGTGCGGCGACTTCAATGACACGCCGATCTCGTATGCCCACCGCACGATACAGGGGACACTGACGGATGCCTTTGTCGAATCCGGAAACGGGCTGGGGATCACTTATAATCAAAATCTCTTCTGGTTCCGAATCGACCATATCCTGCATTCCGACAACATGAAATCATACCGTACCACGGTAGATAAAGTCGCCCTTTCCGACCATTATCCGGTCTGGTGTTACCTTGAAATGAATTAAATTCAATGATTCAATGATTTATTCTCCATTGGCAACACCCCATTCATACTTCATACTTCATATTTCTCATGCAGGTGTACCCGGAGCAAAATCCGGTATACCCGGAATGAAATCCGGAGGGAATTAAGAATTAAGAGTTAAGAATTAAGAGTTATGAAATGCAGAATGGGCGTCCGCTTAGCCTTATAGCGGATGCCCATATAGATGTCGTATTTGACGCGAACCCCTACCTAAAGGGGACTTCCGCCGGACTACCAAAGTCCCCTTTAGGGGATTTAGGGATGAAAAATAAACAAGTGATAACAACATGCAAACAATTCCGTAGAGATTACCGCTCGGTAGAAAGGAATACGCCTGCACAATCCGGCATGCCGTCAGGTATGCATCCGTTATTACCGGTGGCATACCTGACGGCATGCCGGATAAGGCGGGAACGATGCGTTTCTACTACCGAGCGATATTCTCTGCGGGAATGGGACAGTCGGCAAACAATCTTTGACAGGTTATTTATTTTACGTTGCTAAATGCATTATTCAGTATTAATTTCAATCACGGAGGCACAGAGGCACGGACGGCGGAATCCGTCCCAACCTCGTCATTGCGAACGTAGTGAAGCAATCGCTATTACAGCTGATAGATTTGGTGTATTGGCGACTGCTTCGTACTTCGCAGTGACGGCAGTTGTGTTGAGAAAAGGCATAATGCTTTGGGAAAATTCCTGAAGGACAATTCCGTCCGGAAAAATGCTTTGGGAAAATTCCCGAAGGATAATTCCGTCCGGAAAAATGCTTTGGGAAAATTCCCAAAGGATAATTCCGGTCGGAAAAATACTTTGGGAAAATTCCCAAAGGACAATTCAGGCCGGAAAAATGCTTTGGGAAAATTCCCGAAGGACAATTCCGTCCGGAAAAATGCTTTGGGAAAATTCCCAAAGGACAATTCCGGTCGGAAAAATGCTTTGGGAAAATTCCCGAATGACAATTCCGTCCGGAAAAATGCTTTGGGAAAATTCCCAAAGGATAATTCAAGCCGGAAAAATGCTTTGGGAAAATTCCCGAAGGACAATTCCGGTCGGAAAAATGCTTTGGGAAAATTCCCAAAGGACAATTCAGGCCGGAAAAATGCTTTGGGAAAATTCCCGAAGGATAATTACGGTCGTAAAAACAGATTGGGGAAATTCCCGAATGGCAAAACTGGATATTATGGAAATACGGAAGAATGGAAATAAGGCATTTTTGAATGAAACATGAACGGTTTAAAATGAATGAAGTATGAAAAAATTAAAATTTATATCTCTGGTTACAGGTAAATTCAAACTCGAGAACCTCGCAGGGATTACCGCTCGGTAGAAACGGATGCATTCCTGACGGCATGCCGGGTAAGGCGGGAGCGATGCGTTTCTACCGAGCGATATTCCCTGCGGGAATGGGATAGTCGGCAAACAATCTTTGACAGGTTATTTATTTTACGTTGCTTAGGGGCAGAGGGGTGGAAAAATAGTATCATGCGGAGAAAGGTGCATGACTTTTTCGTTCAATCGCTCGCCGGCGGAAGCAGAAAGTCCATAAAACACAGCGCTGCCAAGGCCGTGCCGTAGCGTTTCTCGATGGTAAGGCCTTCCGTGACGAAATTCAGGTCGCCCAGGTAGTATTTGCCATACGTTTTTTGATGCAGGTCGTTAATGACGCGAATCAGACGCGATTCCAATTCTTCGATGCGATAACGCCCGCTGACTTCGCAGACTAATCCGCCGATTTTCTCGTCGAAATTTTCGTCCTTATACATCCACGCATAGACGATGCCGGCCGAAACAAATTCGTCCTGGTAGCCGTGCGAAACGGCCATGATCGTTTTCATTTCCGATCCGAAGGGCGGCAAGTCCACCTCGTCCATCGTGATCAGATGCGCCGTTGCCGGAATGACGGAAGAATACGTCATGATGTTAAAATCTGCAATACCGGCATCATACAATGCCATATGGTAGGAACCGGCGTGCTTTTCCAGTTCGGAATCGCCACTGCCCTTTGCAATAAAAAAGGTGTTCGGAATTAAATTCCCTACTTTCTGTACCATCTCAAAAATCCGTTTTTATTTGATTCATATTCAATTTCCTTTTCCCGCCTACCGTTTCGAAGATGTTGCCGTTCGGGGTGGCAAAAGTACGAACTTCTTTGCTATTTCAATCGTTCGTATCCAATATTTTTAATGTTTTAAGTTTTCCGGCCTCAAAACACGTATACCCATCCGATTTCCAGCCGGTGAGCGCCCACGGCGGGCACGATTGTCATACGTCTGCCTTCGTCCTCGCGGATACCCAGCAGGCGGTGCCATACCGGAAGCAGCCGGTAGGCGGCTTCTACGCTCAGGATGCCGATGCTCGCGCCGGTCACTACATCGCTCACCCAGTGCTTCCGATTGATGACGCGCAGGACGCCGGTCGTCGTTGCGGCCGCGTATCCGCCGACGCCGATCCAGGGCGACTGATGCCGGTATTCCTTGAACAGCAGGTGCGCACCCGCAAAGGCGACGGTCGTGTGTCCCGAAGGAAACGAATTGTCGCCCGATCCGTCGGGACGCCATACGGAAATCCCCGTTTTCATGGCGCCGACCGCAACGCCGGCAATCAGGTAGGAGGTGGCGAAAAGCAGCGTCCGGTCTCTGAAATTATGTTCCGAAGTAACGCCGGGCACGAAATCCAGGCCGTAGGCTACGACGGCCGGCGCATATTGCAGGTAGTCGTCTACCGTATAACGGCGGTGGATGGATCTGTTCACGCGTTCGCCTACGGAGCGATCCAGCCGAAAGGACTGTTCGTTAAACCGGGCCATCATGCCGTAGGTAACACATGCGGCCACCGGGATCGCCCACCGGGCATGGAGTTCACGACGATACGTGCTGTCAGGCCGGGAGTACCTGCCGGTCGCAGGATTTTCTTGCGCGGAAAGCGTCCACGAAAGAAACAAAAATACGGTCATACAGCATAAAATCAGTTTCATCGGAAGGTATTATTAAATGAATTTGTATGGAAATAGCGTTTTACGGTGTATGTGTACAGCCGGTAGACGAACCAGCCGAGCAGCGCTCCGACGCCCATGCCGGCGATGACGTCCGAAACAAAGTGAGCGCCCAGATAGACGCGCGAATACGCCATCATAAAAGCCCACAGCAGGATGGCGACGGTATAAATCCCGTTTCGCACCAGCAGGAGCGACAGCA
This sequence comes from Tannerella sp., assembly GCA_031289275.1. Lineage (GTDB taxonomy): Bacteria > Bacteroidota > Bacteroidia > Bacteroidales > Tannerellaceae > Tannerella. The sequence goes on along the minus strand of JAITPV010000088.1, from coordinate 3,081 downwards.
GGGCAAAGCCGAACGCCATCGTGGCATGTCCGGATATGAAACCGTAATCCCCGTCAGCCCTGTAATTGTGCAGCAGCGTGACGCAGTCCATAAACAGCGGGTGGGCTGTCGGACGGAAGCGGGCGAAAAGGGGTTTGAACAGCCACGCCGGAACGACGCTGCACAACAAAGTGACAAGCCCTACCGACAGCACGGCCGGAATCCGGTCTTTGCGCCTCCGCAGGCCGAAATACAAGGGAACCATGAGCAGCGGACACCAGATATAAATACCCGAAAACGCCCACATGACCGCATCCGGGAAAGGCGCGTGCGTGCGGTTGATCCAAAGGAATAAACTGCGCTCGTAAGTTAATAACTCTTCCATGATTCAAAAATTCAACGATTCAATGATTCAACGATTTCGTTATTCATGGTCTACTATGAGTTGAATTTTCTCAAGCATGTCCCGTGTCATGGCGTCCAGGTCGTAGCGTGGTTGCCAGTCCCATTCTTCGCGGGCGCAGGTGTCGTCGAGCGAATCGGGCCATGAAGCGGCAATCGCCTGACGCAAGGGATCGACCCGGTATTCCATCGTGAAATCGGGCACATATCGCCGGATTTGCCGGTAAATAGTCTCCGGGTCGAAGCTCATCGCCGTAATGTTAAACGCATTCCGGTGTTTCAGCCGGGCGGGATCGGCTTCCATGATCTGAATCGCAGCTTGCAGGGCGTCCGGCATGTACATCATGTCCATATAAGTGCCGGCGGCGATCGGGCAGGTGAAATGCCGGTGGCCGGTGGCCGAATAAAAAATATCGACCGCATAATCGGTTGTTCCTCCTCCGGGTGGCGTCACGTAGGAGATCAGTCCCGGAAAGCGTACCGACCGGGTGTCTACCCCGAAACGCCGGAAATAATAATCGCTCAACAACTCGCCCGTCACCTTCGTCACGCCATACATGGTGCTCGGGCTGCGCACCGTATCTTGCGGCGTTTTTTCCTTGGGTGCGTCGGCGCCGAATACGCCGATCGAACTGGGCGTAAAGACGCTGCACTGCTTCTCGCGGGCGACTTCCAAGACGTTAAACAGACCGCCGATACCGATTTTCCAGGCCAGCTGCGGTTTGGCTTCGGCGACGGCCGACAGCAGCGCCGCCAGATTATAGATCGTATCAATCCGGTAGCACGATACCGTCTCCGCGATCTGTTGTTCGTCGGTAATATCTACTATGGCCGACGGCCCCGAATCCGCCAGTGCGCCCTTCGGTTCCGAGCCGGGAATATAACCCGCCACAATCCGACCGTCCGGATAACGCCGTCTCAGTTCCATCGTCAGTTCCGAACCGATCTGGCCTGTCGCCCCAATAACCAATATATTTTTCATCATCTACTATTCAAAAATCTAAGGCCGCAAAATTACATAAAAAAGTTGAGTTCGACCACAGGTGCGATTTTTATCAAGTAAGAGTCATTAAGGACTAATTTTCAAACAGCGCTCTTTGACATATTGGTTTACACGACTATTTGGTGGAGAAACTGTTCCTTTATCGAAAAAGCCTTATCTTTGCAACTTGATTATTCATTATAATTATCGGACTATGAACAATTCTCTCTACAACGTCGGCGGTAACTACCGCAAACTGTACAGCCTGCAAAAGGCGGAAGCTATTTACGACATCACTTGCTACTTTATTCAAAACTATCTCCAGCGGGGCGACCGGACTATCGACCAGATGAAACAGGCTGCGCGGTCGGGGAAACAGAATATTATCAAAGATGTGCGGCTTCCGTTACTTCAAGGGAGATGGAGATCAAATTAGTGAACGTTGCCAAGGCGAGCCTGCATGAACTGATGGCGGACTATGAGGATTATCTCAGGGTAAAGGAACACCGGATTTGGGAAGACAATTCCGTCGAAGTGACCAAAATGAAAGAGCTTTGCAGGAAACACAACGACAGTGCGTTTTTTATGAATATCGTAAAAACACGCCCGCCCGAAACGATTGCCAATATCGCCATCTCGCTGATTAAACAAACGGATTATCTATTGTTTAAACAGTTGAAGACACTCGGCGAACAGTTCCTCAATGAAGGCGGATTCAAGGAGAGAATGACCCGGATGCGTATCGAAAGACGAAACGGCGACAGAACGAAACAGCGCTGAAATTCCCTGAAAGAGGAGACCGGCTCAACAAAGCGTGTAAACCAACAGTCAAAATGGGGTTTACACGTTATTTGATAATTCATAATTGTTATGTACTGCTGTTTGGTTTTAATAAATATTGCCAAATAGATTTAGTTGTTCTTTGCCATTTTGATTGATTTGAATATCAGTAAGCAGTTCTCTAATTGAGGTTTTATCAAAAGTGGAAATGCCCAAAATCTGCATTGTTTCGTAAATGGAAAGTGTACTTTTGAGTGAATGTTTTACATAAGCCGCAATCAGGTAAGTGCAAATCGCTACCCAAATATGGATATGGACGGCATTTACAGAATGCCCCCAAAGTTTTTTGATAATGAGATTCTGTTTTATCCACTTGAAAAACACTTCGATTTGCCAACGGGTTCGATACAAATTGGCGACTTCAGGGGCTGATACCTCAAAATTGTTGGTCGGAAAAACGAGCAAATTGTCATTTTCACTGTCGTAAAACTCAACCAAACGCAGTTTTTCGGGATATAGTCGCTTCGACCTGGCAACTGTTAGCAGAATGGTCTTGTCCGTTCTTAATCCCGTCGTTTCATCAATGTTGAAATTTTGCTCAACCACGCGTACTGCAAAGTAATTTTCGCTCCTGTAACGAAAAAAGCGCCTGCATTGTGCATACGAAACAGGGCTTCGAAATCGACATACGCCTTGTCCATCAGGTAAATGGCATTCGATAAAAAGGAAATCTTATCAAGCGCATTGCTATCGTGGTATTTTCCATCCGTAATGAAAATAAATTCGGGTATGCTGCCACGCAAATTCAGCAAAGTATGCGCTTTGACAGCGCCGCGGGAATATTTGCCTTCAGCCCAAGTAAAAAGATTGATACTCACAGATATGGTGGTTGAATCCAAAGCGAAAACTTCATTGTCAATATCCACATTGGGAATGGG
>JAITPV010000087.1 GCA_031289275.1 Tannerella sp. | reverse complement strand
GGGCAATGCGTCCGTGATTGATGAGGGATATTATCTGTGGAACGGTAATCTCAACGAGAGTTTTATTGCCGTGCTCCCCACGGGCACGGACGGCAACCGGTACAGCATCACCGTGCCGTTGCTCGACGGTACGCCGGAACTGATCCCGCCGTTGCAATCGTTTTTCGTCAAGAAAACGACCGCGGCCGCTAATGTGACGATGCTGAACATGTCTCCGAACTGGACGACCACTTCGCCGTCAAAGTCCTATATCCTTCGCGCCGCGCCGGCGGCGGCGTCGGATGCCAATACCTTGCGCGTAAAAGCGTCGCAGGGCAACAAGACAAGCTATGCCATCTTAGTGTACGACCTCAACGCCTCACCCGCGCTGGGAAAGGAAGACATGCCGGCGCTGATCTATGACGAGATACCGCTGACACTCTATTCATATACCGCCCTGCGCGAGCCTTTGGCTATTCATGCGAGCGGCGACTTCCAATCGAAGGTGGATCTGGGACTGCGAGTAAGGGATGCCGGCGAAACGAAACTGGTGTTTACCGGTCTGTCCGGTTTCGGTCACGACGTATATTTGATAGATAAGGAAAAGAACAATCTGGAGATCGACCTTCAGCAGCAGCCGGAATATACCTTTGTGGTGACCAAATCGGCGAGTGGCGTCGTAGAACTGAACAGCCGTTTCAGTCTGCGGATGGAATACACGGGCAACGGATTGACGGACAATCAGGCGCCGGTATCCTCATCGGAGTTGATCGTAACGGCTCTTGACGGAGCGATACACGTCCGTTCGACGTCCGGCCGCATCCGTGACTTGCAGGTTTACAACATGGGCGGCGGATTGATCTACGACAGCCGGACGGAAGCGGAATCCTTCCGCATCCCCGTAGCACGCGGAGAAGTCTATATCGTCAAGGCGCAAACCGACAACCAAACGGAATACGAGGTGCGGAAAGTTTGGGCGAAGTGAAGGGAGAATGGAGAATTGAGAATTGAGAATTGAGAATTAAGAATTAAGTGCAGAGTAGAAAAAATCCCGTGTAAATTTGTCAAACCGCCTTCCGGAATAGAAATTTACACGCGCAGATTTGCCGACTCTTCCTTGGGTTAAACCATCCCGCATGAAGTATAACTTGATTTTGGGTGTCGCACAGACGAAGTCAGGAAACAGTTTTCACGGGTGCCATTCAAATTGGTCGTATTTGACGCAGACCCGACCCCTAAATCCCCTAAAGGGGACTTCCGCCGGATCACCAAAGTCCCCTTTAGGGGATTTAGGGGCAGAGGGGTGAGGAAGGGGTCGCAATGACGAGTGCGACAATTTGAAATACACCCGTTTTCACTTCTCAATTCTCAATTCTCAATTCTCAATTCATTAAACACTCGTATCCGATTGTCCAGCGGTTTGAACGTCTTTGTTCCGGGTTCCTGCACCGGAACGCCGAAAGGCATCTGGGCGATCAATTTCCAGTCTTCGGGGAGATGCCACGTTTGACGCACTTCTTCGTCAATTAACGGATTGTAATGTTGCAGCGAGGCGCCCAGTCCGGCATCTTCGAGCAAAGTCCAAAGGGTGATTTGGTGCATCGCCGAAGTGTGTTCCGAATAGAACGGGAATTGTTCCGCATAAAGGGGAAACTGCTCTTGCAAAGTTTTCACTTCGCGCTGGTCTTCAAAATATAACAGCGTACCATATCCCGCGTCGAACGCATTTATCTTTTTCTCCGTATTTTCAAATGCGGCAGCGGGAACGATTTTTCGCAACGTTTCCTTTACGATCGACCATAGTTTCGTATGATGTGCGCCCAATAATAATACTACTCCGGTTGATTGTGAATTAAATGCCGAAGGGACATGCGTTACCGTCAAGCGAACGAGCGCTTCTATTTCGGCGTCACTGATCGGCGAACGCTTGTCTATTGCATAATAACTGCGCCGGCGTTCAACGGCTTCCTTGTAAGTTCTTTCCATATTGTATAAGTTTTTTGTAAGTAATTATGTATTCAGTTTGACGATAAAAAGTACCGGATTATCCTCTGCTCCCCGTTCGGGAAATCTGTCCCGGCAGATTTTACTTGTCTCACGGCTTCCATCCTGCATTGTTCGTTCGTTTCCAAAGGGACAGCCGCTATTTTCATGGAAATATCCGAGAGGCAGTCCCTTATTTCGGTACCGTCGGAGGCGTAGTACTTCTGTTCTCGATGCACACACGAAACGATGGCGAAAAATAGCAGGAATAGTGGTATTTTCATACGAATCTCACTGAATGAACCGGATTAGTTGGAAGCCTGCGACAGGGAACGGACAGGTAAAAACTTGCCCATTTCTTCGGCGAACAGGAAGCGACAGGCATAAAAAGGTATGGAATCCGACATCCGTGTGTCGTAAGCCTCTGTGTGGATCATATTGTTAATTTCATCCACGTGCTTATGATTTCCCCCTCTGTCGAAAAAGAGGGAGTAGCATAAGATTACTGCGAAAAAAGATAATAACAAAGGTTTCATAGTTTATACTGCTTTATCTTTAATGATGCAACTTGTTTATGAAACGTTGCATGAAATGAAAATATTGTATGAAGCCGGGAAAAAAAAGCGGAATAATTCAAGGGGGTACTCCTTCAGCCCCCAATCGCTGCGCTTCATTGGGGGATATTCATGTTGAACACTCCGTGTTCCGGCGTGTTGGTATTCGCTTATACACTCTTTTGGATCTGCGTAAATCTGCGTTTGAATCTGCGTCATCTGCGTGCAATAATGTAACTCCGTGCCGCCGTATTTGATATGATTCGGAAATTTGACGCGAACCCCTAAATCCCCTAAAGGGGACTTCCGCCGGATCACCAAAGTCCCCCTTAGGGGATTTAGGGGCAGAGGAGGGGAAGGGGCCGCAATGACGAGTGCGACAATTTGAAATGCACCCATCCTGCGGGACGAGGTGGCAGGTAATTGAAAAAATGGTATCTTTGCACTTTATTCACGCTAAAATAATTGATTATGACTATGAAGAAATTTTTTTATCCTCTGTTTTTTCTGACACTGTTAGGCGTGTCATTCTTTTCGTGTTCACCGAAAAGAACGGTTGATTTACATCCGGATACGTGGACGCACGGAACGATAGCACCCGATGTTCCGAAGAAAACGACTTTCGCTTTCCTGACGGATATTCATCTGAATAAGGGAAATGAAAGATATGGCAACGAGGGACTGCTTCAGGCGCTGGACAAGGTGAAAGCAAGCGGCGCCGAATTTATCGTCCTTGGAGGCGATTTGATGGGCATCTCCGGATCGGGAAACGACCCGGACAAGACCGAAGCCGACAGTATGTTTCTGCATTTTAAACAAACGATGGAAACGACAGGCTTGCCGTATTATCACGCCATCGGTAACCATGACCGCTATTTCGACGAAAGCGCCGGATACGTTGCCGGCGATGAACTTTACAAGACACACTTCGGACATTCGTATTATTCATTTGAGCAAAAAGGCCTCCGTTTCTTTGTGCTCAATTCCGTGTATCCCAACGAAAAGGGACTGGAGGTCGGAGCCGATGAAATGGAATGGCTGAAAACGGAATTGCTGCACGTGCCGGATACGGTGCCGATTGTGGTCGTGACGCATGTGCCGATCTATTCGATTTGCGTTCCGGTGGTGCGTGAAACGTTTACTTCTTTGGGTGTGATTGCCAACTACAGGGAGGTGCTGAAGGCTTTTAGCGGACATAACCTGCGGCTTGTTTTACAGGGACACCAGCATCTGTACGAAGAGATATTCTCGCAAGACGTGCAATACATCACCGGCGGAGCTGTCTGCGCCGCTTGGTGGACAGGCGATTACCACGGTACGGAAGAAGGTTTCCTGCTTGTTTCCGTGGATGAAGCCAATCATTTTTCATGGCAATACATTGACTTCGGATGGACGCCGAAAAAGAAAATATAATGGAAGTATGAAAAAGAAAAGTATTATTACCCTATTGTTCATCGCCGTGACAAGTCTTGTCATGGCGCAGGGCGGGAAAAAGGCCGCCAAAGAGGAATTACCCCGTTTTGCGGTCATTTCCGATACCAATTTTGAAAATTACCGCGGAGTGGGGGCTAATGTGAAAGTGCCGAAAGCCTTAAAACTGTTGTTGCACAAGCAGCCCAAGGTCGATGCCGTTATCGTGGTCGGCGACCTGACAAATAGCGCGTATGAGGAAGAGTATGACCAATTCATTGAGGCGTTTGGCGACAAAGCCAATGTGCCGGAAGGCGTTGCGGTTTACTTTGCCGGAGGATTCAGCCACGATACGCCTGAAAATAATCGCTACGACCTTTTTCAGGAAAAACTGAAACAACCCCTAAATCAATATCTCGAAATCAAAGGCTATCCTTTTATTCTTCTCAGTGAAGGCGGGACGCGCGCCAATGAATACAATGCCGAAGCCAAACGCTATCTGGCAGAAAAGATGGCGGATGCCGCCGTAAAATATCCCGGAAAACCGATTTTTGTCTTCGTGCATGTGCCCCCGCTGAATACCTGTTACGGTTCATGGGAGCAGAAAGGCTGGGGTTCCGAGAATTTATTGCCGGTGCTGGAACAATACCCGCAGGCGGTTGTCTTTTCGGGACATTCCCATTTTCCGTTGGCCGACCCGCGTTCGATCTATCAGGATAAATTTACCGTGATAAACGACGGCGGATTGAGCTACAGCGGAATCGAAAACGGACTGCTGAATATCAAAAGACCGGAAAATAATCAGGATATCGCGACCGGCGTGATTGCAACCGTCAAACCGAACGGAAATGTGGAGATCGAACGCTGGGATACGTTCCTCGAAGAAGAAATCCTGCCCAAATGGACCATCAAAGCGCCTCACAACGGGAAACATTTTACCTATAAAAACCGCAACGGCTTGCCGGCTCCGGTTTTTGCCAAGGGCGTTTTGCCCGAAGTCCGGCCGATGTCGGCGGATTATGCGGTGGTAACGTTCCGGCAGGCAAGCGACAATGAGATAGTACATCATTACGTGATCGAAATCCGGGACGAAAACCAAGTGATAGCTACTTTCCGCAAGTTTTCACAATTCTATCTGAACAGCCAAATACCCAAATGGCTGAGCGTCGGTTTCGCAGGCTTGCCGCCGGGCAAACAACTGTATGCTACGGTAACGGCCGTCGATTCATACAATAACAGTTCCGTACCGCTAAAAAGTAAACCCTTCGTTTTGGAGGGTCGTACGGCGGCGAGACCGGAACTGAAATTCCGGGCGGACGGGAAATTTGTCATCATGCAGATGACCGACCTCCATTGGGGGCCGAAAGACCGCAAAATCATGGATGTGATGACACGCGCCATTCAGTCTGTCAAACCCAACCTGATCCTGCTGACGGGCGATATTGTGCTGGACGGCAATCAGCGGGAAGGCGACGATATGTACCGCGGATGGTCGGAAGTAACGGATATACTGACCGAATCCGACATTCCCTGGGCCATCCTGTTCGGGAATCACGACACGGAAACCGAATTGACGAAACCGGATATCCTCGAGATGCTTTCCTCGCTACCCGGTAACCTGACGGAAAACGGGCCGGAAGATATTTCCGGAGACGGGAATTATGTCCTGAAAATCGGCTCGTCCCAGTCGCCGGGGAAAACCGAAGCGGCATTGTATTGCTTCGACTCGCGGCAACAAGACGATTGGATTGATTTCAGCCAAATAGACTGGTACAGAACACAGAGCAGCGCATTTACGACACAAAACAAAGGTAAACCCCTACCCTCGCTCGCTTTCTTTCATATCCCGATTGCAGAATACAACGCGGTTGCCGAAAAAGCCGGTACGGTAGGCGACTACAAGGAAAAGGTTTGCGACCCGCCGCTTAATTCGGGACTGTTTGCCTCTTTTACCGAATGCAAAGATGTAATGGGAACCTTTTGCGGCCACGACCATGCCAATAACTACATCGGATACCATCACGACATTTGCCTTGCTTACGGATATGCCACAACCGTAGCCGATTCGGGATATTATATGGGAATTGGGCGCGGCGTCAGGGTGATCGAACTGACCGAAGGCAAACGAACGTTCGGCACCCATTTGGTGAAATTATGTGACGAACCTGTTGTCGGGGCGCTTTGGAAACTCCGGGAAAAAGAAGAAATTATCCATCCGGTGGTTTATCCCGATTCGTTTATAGAAAAATAAGCGTCGGCAGATTTGTCTACCGGATTGGCATAAATACCCAGATAGATAGAACGCAGTGTAGCCATGTCGCCATCCGGCATGTGCCGCACTGCATGTTCGTAGCGCGTGAGGAAGCCGGCTTTCTGTTCCGGCGTATAATGCACGGCACAAGTATCCCGCCCCGAACGTATATCATGTGCAATGTAATTATCGGCATGCAGTTTATATCCCTGATAAATGCGCCGATCGATCAAGGCGGCTACCCTTTTATGAAATTCGTTGGGGGCGGCGTGTGCGATAGCCGCCAATTCGTCTCTGCCGATCGGCTTGCAGATGCTGATATGGATATTCCCCTTGGGCTGCATGATGCCGGTCAGCACACTGTTCATATCCTCGCCCGGCTGTTTCACGTATTTCTTTCCGTTGCGCGACAGATAGAGTTCGCGCATCTTGAGCATATCGCACGGTTCTATCTGATAGGAGATGGCGAGCGGCGTCAGATTCAACGCTTCGGCAGAACGGAGCAAGTCGGAGGCGTCGCTCATGCAAAACATTTTGATAATCCCCTGGTCGGTAGTATCGTTTCCATCCTTGGTGCGTCCGTTACGCTGTGCAATCCAGACAGATTCCTTTTTCTCCGTGACGGCGTAGCGGATGTATCCGGAGAGGTGCATGGAATTATGGTAGAAGTCGCGGATGTTTCCGCCGCGTATCACCGTGTACATTTTGTTGGATTTGCCGATGTCGATGACTAACTGCGAACTCATCAGGTTGCTGCCGAAGGAGATTTCCGTTGTCCGGAAACCGTTCCGGCGAAACATGAATTGTGTCAGCGACGAGTCCAGCATGATGTCGCGATGGTTGGAAACAAAGAGGTAGCATTTGTCCGGGTCCAGGTGTTCCAGGCCGTCGTACGTGAATTGATCGACGGATTGATCCAGAACGGATTGGTTAAAACAGTACATGACTTGAAATTGAAACTCGTCGGTCGTCCGGATACTCCGCACCATGCGCCGGATGTCTTCCACCTCTTTTCCGGGGAAGATAAACCGGGACATTGCCCGAAAATGTTCGCTGTCGGCAATCCGTTGCATGGCCGGCGCAATTTCCGACTGATGATAGGGGCGCAAGTCGTCAAATAGGGTGTTCATCGGTTATTTTTTCGATTATCAATAAATTTCACCGGTTTCCGGCTTATATCGGGGAAGTTGATCTTCCTGATTACATCTACCGGGCATATCTCTATCTCCGGCGCTACGCGGATACGCGCCCGGAAATGGTCTTTCAATTCTTTGGTGATCTCCGGGCCGAAAGGTTCGCGCAATCCGATCCGGAGCGTGATATGATCATTCCCGTATTCGTTGTAGCTGACGATCATGACATAGTTTTCGATATACGGCACATGGTCTAATACATCGAAGATGGCCGGCGGATAGAGCGTGGTACCCTTATACTTCACCATGTGATTCATCCGTCCGACAATCGGGCTGATGCGCATGGTGGTACGTCCGCAGCGGCAAGGCTCGCAGTGGAACCGCGCCAGATCGCCCGTCTTGAAACGCAACAGGGGCATTCCCTCCATGCCCAGCGTGGTGATGGTTAATTCGCCGATGTCGCCTTCCCGTACCGACATGCCGTTCGCGTCGATTAATTCGCAAATGATCAGTTCCGGATGATGATGTCCTCCGCATCCGTATTCACATTCGGTAAAGGTCGTAGCCATCTCGGTAGAAGCGTAGGTAGAATGAAGCGCAATGTCCCATTTCTCCCGGATGCTTTGTCCCAGCAGGCTCAATGAAAAATCCTGCTGCCTCAGATTTTCGCCGATGCAAATGGCTTTTTTCACGCTCGACTGCCGGTAATCAATGCCGTGCGTTTCGGCATATTTGATGATCTTCGGGATAAAAGACGGAACGGCAATAATGACTGTCGGCCGGATGCGCAGAATGGTATCCCACTGCAATTCGGGGATGCCGTTGCCCACACGTACAATCCCGGCGCCCAGCCTCCGCGCGCCCAGGAAATAGGCTAACCCGGCCATAAACCGCTTGTCGATGGTGGTCATCAACTGGAAGATGTCGCCCGGCCTGATGCCGGCGCACTGAAAGGAGATTTGTTCGTTATACGCCAGGCGATCCAGGTCGGCATCGGTCATGGCAAACGTTACCGGGTCGCCTAACGTGCCGGAGGTCGTGATGTAGTCGATTATTTTATCGGGAGACGTACAAAGGAAATCTTTATTTTCGCGCTGAAGGTCGGTCTTGTCCGTGAAAGGGATATGCTTCATATCCTCCAGGCGTTTGATGCTCTCCACACGCATATGATTCTCCCGGAACATGCGCTGATAAAAAGGCGAATGACGGTTCAGGTACTCCAGCGCTTCCATCAGTTTTTGTTCCTGAAAACGTTTGATGACGGAAACAGGTTGGGTTTCTATATCGGGTGTTTGGAGCATGAATGTTGTTTTTTATATGAACAGAGTGTTTATTTCTTCTGCGGAAAGTTGCTTGTATTGCGGGCGTCCGGTGTTCCCCGATGCTTCGGGAAAGGTTGCCTCAAAATATTCTTCGTCATAGAATGACAACTTGGAATTTGTATCCGGATTACATTCGATATACCGGATGTCATTCAGTTGTAGTCCTTTCCGTTCGCAGATCTGTTTGGCTAACGAATAGCCCGCGTAGGTGATGGACGTACCGGGGTTGTCCTGATACAATTCGGTCACAACCACAATGGTTTTACCGGCTTTGTCCAAAAGCTTCAATCCGCATTTGGACGCTACTTCCCATTGACCGTTAAAGTCAAAAATTTCATCGTAATAGTCTTTCGGAACTCTCATGTTTCTTATAGTTTAGGATGATTGATCAGATAATTTTTCATTTGCTCTATGGCTTTGTATTTAGGCGTATCGTCCACAAATTTCGGGAAGAAAGCGCGTATTTCATCATAAACGGCGTGCGTTTTCCCGGACAGTTGATGCCGGATATTCAGACAGTCAACGGCCTGCACCAATGCCATAAAATGGATTGACATAACCTGATAGCTGTTTTCTATCACGGTTTTAGCCATCAGGGCGGCATTCGTACCCATGCTTACAATATCCTGGTTGTCGTTGTTGTTCGGGATGCTGTGCACATACATCGGGTTCGACAAGGTCTGACATTCCGCCGTAGTGGAAGTGGCCGTGAACTGCGACGCCTGCAAGCCGTAATTCAATCCCAACACGCCCAGATTGACGAAAGGAGGCAGAATCCCGTTGATACGGTCGTGAAGCAGGTAATTTAATTGCCGTTCGGCGAGCATCGTCAGTTTGGTCACGGCGATTTTGAGTTTATCCATCTCGAAAGCGACGTAATCTCCATGAAAATTCCCGCCATGATACACATTTTCCGTTTCCGCATCCACAATCGGATTGTCACAGACAGAGTTCAGTTCGTTGATCAGCACTTTTTCCGCACCGGCCAACGCATCCCATACCGGCCCCAGAATCTGGGGAACGCAACGCAACGAATAATACGGTTGTACCTTATGCGCTAATGTTTGCGTGGTTTGTTTGCGGAACAAGTCGTTTTCCCGTTTTCTGACCGCCCGGCTTCCGGCGATCCACCGGCGCATGGTTTCGGCCACTTGTTGCTGTCCATGATGCCGTTTCACCGCATTTAGTTCGACCGACAGGTGGTCGTCATACGAAGAAGCGATTTCATTCATCATGACGGACGCTATCATCGACCAATCCAGCAACTGTTTTGCATGGATCAGGTTGACCAGGCCGATGCCGGTCATCACCGACGTCCCGTTTGTGACCGACAGACCTTCCCGGATATGAATGGCAAACGGCTCCAGTTTTTCTTCTTTCAGCGCCTCCGCCGCACCGCATAACCGGCCTTTGTAAAACACTTCGCCCTCGCCGATGAGCGCCAATGCCATGTGTGCCAGTTGCACCAGATCGCCGCTTGCGCCGACGCTTCCGTGTTCGGGAATAAAAGGATAAATCCCGCGGTTGATAAATTCGACTACCAATTCGACTAACTCCGTGTGAACGCCGGAGTAGCCCTGCAAAAAGGTGGCTAACCGTGCAATCATGGATGCCTTGACGTAAAGTATGGGCAACGGTGCGCCCGCGCCGGTCGAATGGCTTCGTATGATATTATATTGCAACTGCTTTAGCGACGCATCGTCGATACGGTATTGCGCCATCGGCCCAAAGCCGGTATTGATGCCGTAAATCACCTTGTCGGTCGCAAAATCCTTCAGAAAAGTATAACTTTGGTCTACTTTCCGTAGTGCTTCGGCGGATAATACCAAGTTTTGATGTTCAAATAAAAGCGCCTGTATATCTTTTAATGTAAATCCTTCTTCAGGTTGATATCGTATTTCTCCCATTAATTAAAGTTCTTCAAATGAAAAAAGCACGCAAAATTAGAGGTAATATTTGAGATACGCAAATATTTGATATTCCGCTGTGGATTCCATCATCTTGTGGTCTTTTTTATAATAAGAAACGCGACAGAAAAATACCTGCCAGCGCCAATGCGATAATCACTCCTCCGACGATCTGATTCAGCAGGCAGATGCCGCGAATATTGAACCATCGCCGCAATTTCGACACCAATGTGGTGAGCACAAACCACCATAACGTAGCTCCCACCGCGATACCACACAGGCCGTTCAGCATTTTCCATACCGAATGAGTCGGCAACACAAAAGAAAGACGGGCAAACAAACCAATATACAGCAGCACAATCAACACATTGCTGAAGGTAAGCAGAAAGGCCGTCGCGAAATCTTGTGCGAAAGATAATTTCTTCTCCCTGTTTTTCCGGAGGTTTTTGACCGGATTGCTTTGAAATATGTAATAACCGAAAATACCCAATACGATGCTGCCGAAGAGTTCGAGCGAATGTTGGTGGGTCTCTACGAAACTAACGACCAATCCCATGAACAGGCAGGTAATCACCGCATATATTATATCGGAAAGAGTAGCTCCCAAGCCGGAAACAAATCCGTGCCAGCGGCTTTTACTCAGTGTCCGTTGCACGCACAACATACCAATCGGCCCCATTGGGGCGGACACCAATATACCTATAATAAATCCTTTACTAATTAATCCAAACATCCACTTACAATGACATTGCGTTTATTTAACGGTACAAAGATATAGCTAATTACCCATAAAGGGGTCGTGTTAAAAGTTAAAGTATACTTTACCGGGTCAAGTACCCGCCACTACCGTGGCAGACACCTTGCCACTACCGTGGCAAACACCTTGCCACTACCGTGGCAAATACCTTGCCACCACCGTGGCGGATACCTCGCTATTACCGTGGCGGATACCTCGCCACTATAACGGTAAGGTATTTGAATCTCATCCTTTCATTTTGGTTTGCAGGTATTGGCCGGTATAGGATTGTTTGCAGGCGGCGATCTCGAGAGGCGTCCCGGCGCAGACTAACCGGCCGCCGTCACGTCCGCCTTCCGGGCCGATGTCGATGACGTAGTCCGCACACTTGATGACATCCGGATGATGCTCAATGATCACAAGAGTATGTCCTTTCGTTATCAGCGCCTGAAACGCTTCCAGCAACGTCTTTATGTCATGGAAATGCAAACCTGTGGTCGGCTCGTCGAAGATGAACAGGGTCGGTTCCGGCTTTTCCAGTCCCAGGTAAGAAGCCAGCTTTACACGTTGGTTCTCGCCGCCGGAGAGGGTCGACGATGTCTGTCCCAGTTTGATGTATCCCAGGCCGACGTCTTGCAGGGGTTTCAGTTTCTTGATGATCTTTTGGGCTTGAGCGTCGGGGTGCGCTTCAAAAAATTCGATGGACTGTTTGACGGTCATTTCCAGCACGTCGTAGATGTTGGCCTGATGGTATTCCACTTCCAGCAAGTCCGGCTGAAAGCGTTTTCCGTGACAGGCTTCGCAGGTGAGCGTAATATCGGCCATGAATTGCATTTCGACCGTGATTTCGCCTTCGCCTTTACATTCTTCGCAACGGCCGCCTTCCTTATTGAACGAAAAATGCGCCGACGTATAGCCCATTTGTCCGGCTAATTTTTGGGCGGCAAATAACTTGCGGATTTCATCGTAGGCGCCGATATAGGTCACGGGATTGGAACGCGAACTTTTCCCGATGGAGTTTTGGTCGACAAACTCAATGGCGTGCAGCAGGCGAATGTCGCCCGAAATCGAGCTGCATTCTACCGAGGGCTGGCTCTGATCCAACATGCGTTTGACGCCTTCGTAGAGAACATCGCGCACTAAGGAGCTTTTGCCCGACCCGCTGACGCCGGTCACAACCGTCATCACATGGAGCGGGAATTTCGCGTCCAGACTTTTGAGGTTATTTTTACGTGCGCCCTTGATTTCGATATACTGATTCCACGTGCGGGAAAAGGGAGGCAGAGGGATGGTTTCGCGGCCGGTCAGGTAGCGCACCGTATAACTGTCGCTGTCCGTGGGCAGATGATCGGTTGGCCCCTGATATACGACTTCGCCGCCGAGGCGTCCGGCGCGGGGGCCGATGTCGATAAGATAATCGGCTGTGCGAATGATTTCTTCGTCGTGCTCAACGACAACAACGGTGTTGCCTAATTGCTGAAGCTGCCGCAGGACACGGATCAACAGGCCGGTGTCGCGCGGATGCATGCCGATGCTGGGTTCGTCCAGTATGTAGAGCGACCCGACGAGGCTACTGCCCAGCGAAGTGGCGAGGTTGATGCGCTGGCTTTCACCGCCGGAGAGGGTGGCCGAAAGACGGTCGAGGGTGAGATAGCCCAGGCCGACGTCGAGCAGGTATTGCAACCGGGCGCCGATCTCGGCCAGCAAGCGTTTGGCAATGATGGCCTCCGTTTCGTCCCAGAGCAGGTGGTCGAAATAGGGTTTAAGTTCGTTCACCGGCATGGCGACCCATTCGGCGATCGTCTTGCCGCCGACTTTCACGTACAGGGCGCCGGGTTTCAGGCGGCTGCCATGGCAGGAGGGACAGGTGGTCTTGCCGCGGTAACGGGCTTGCAGAACGCGGTATTGTATCTTGTAGAGGTTGTTTGCGACATGTTCGAAAAAATCGTTGATCCCGGCCACGCCCTTGGCGCCGTGCCACAGGAGGTCTTTTTCCGCAGGCGAGAGGTCGTAGTAGGCGCGATGAATCGGGAAATCATACCCGGCGGAGTAGCGGATAAACTCGCGTAGCCATTCGCCCATGACTTCGCCTTTCCAGCAGGCCACCGCGCCTTCATAGACCGACAGGCTTTGATCCGGAATGACCAACCGTTCGTCAATGCCCAGCGTCTTGCCGAAACCTTCGCATACGGGACAGGCGCCGAGGGGGTTGTTGAAATTAAACATCAGGTCGGTCGGTTCTTCAAATTCGTAACCGTCGGCCTCAAATTTCTTGGAGAAATCGTGCACAACCGTTCGATCCGGCAGGTAAATCCGTAGGCGGCATATGTCATGGCCTTCGTAAAAGGCGGTTTCGACGGAATCGGCCAGGCGGCTGCGCAACAGTTTGTCGCCGGAGATTTCGAGGCGGTCGACCAGCAACTCGACACTCTCGGCCGTCAACCGTTCCGTATCTTCCAGCGCCTCGCTGATCCGGCACACCTGCCCGTTTATTTCCAGACGGGTATAACCTACCTTGCGGAGTATATCCAACTGTTCGCGCAGGGTGCGGCCGGCGGAAAGAATCACGGGCGCATAGACGGCCAGGCGCGTGCCGGAGGGGTAGCCGAGGGCTATCGACACGACATCGTTCACCTGGTGCTTCTTCACTTCCTGCCCCGAAACGGGCGAAATCGTCTTGCCAATGCGGGCGAACAGCAGGCGCAGGTAGTCGTAGATTTCGGTGGACGTGCCAACCGTCGAACGGGGATTGCGCACGTTCACGCGCTGTTCGATGGCGATGGCCGGCGGGATACCTTTGATATAATCACATTCGGGCTTGCTCATCCGTCCCAGAAACTGGCGTGCGTAGGCCGAAAGGCTTTCTACGTAGCGGCGTTGCCCTTCGGCATACAGGGTGTCGAAGGCCAGGGAGGATTTACCGCTTCCGGACAGGCCGGTGATCACAACCAACCGATCACGCGGAATATCTACATCTATATTTTTCAAATTGTTGACACGAGCGCCCTTGATATGTATGCAGGCGTCGTTTACGCTCGTTGTTTTCTTTTGCATGTTTCTTTTCATCATTTAATGGCTTCCAGAGCGGCGACCAGGAAATCCCACGTCTTCGCTACCGAAGCGATCCGTACCGCTTCGTCCGGCGAATGAGGAGACACCAAGTCCGGGCCAAACGAAACCATGTCCATGTCGGGATATACCTTCTGAATAATGCCGCATTCCAGACCGGCGTGCATGACTTTGACAGCCGGCTCCACGCCGTACATCCGGCGGTAGACCGCTTGCAGGGTCGTCAATGCGGGCGACTGTATGTTGGGTTGCCAGCCGCTGTATGCGCCGTCATATTCCACCCGTGCGCCGGCCAGGGAGAAAATGCTCTCCAGCGACGAACAAACCGCTTCCTTGCGGCTCTCGGACGAGCTTCGCGCCAATATGCGGAGGTCTATCTTGCCTTTGGACGATTCCACAACAGCCAGGTTCGACGACGATTCCACCGTACCGGGGAAATCGTGCAACATGCTGATCACGCCGTTCTGACAGCCCTCCACGGCGTTGATCAAATCATCCTGCACCCCGACCGGAATCAGTGCAAAGGGAGGTTGCGTCATTTCGGCCGAAAAATGTATACCCGCCGTTTCAATGCCCGCATATTCCGCCCGCCACAGTTCCTGACTGTCGGCCACCAGTTCCCACAGCGCCTCCACGCTATCTTCCGGCAATGTGATGATGGCCTCGGCCTCGCGCGGAATAGCGTTACGCGCCGTTCCGCCTCTGACGGACGCCAGCCGGGCGCCATAGTCACGCACGGCTTCTTTCAGGAAACGGAACATCAGCTTGTTCGCATTCGCACGCCCCAGGTGAATATCTATTCCCGAATGGCCGCCTTTCAAACCGCCCAGCGTCAGCTTCACCGGCACATCGCCCACGATCAGAGGCGTTCCCTTTTGATATTGAAACGTGATATTCAAGTCCATCCCGCCGGCACAGCCGGCAAACAGGCAACCTTCCTCTTCCGAATCGCAGTTCAGCAACACACCCCCCTGCAGCAAACCGGGCTTCAGGCCGGAAACGCCGACCATGCCCACTTCTTCGTCTATCGTAAACAAAGCCTCCAGCGGCGCGTGCCGCAGCCCCTTGTCGGCCAGCACGGCCAGCATCAACGCGACGCCAATGCCATTATCGGCTCCCAGCGTCGTTTCGTGCGCCTTCACCCACTCGCCGTCAACATAGGCCGGGATCGGGTCTTTCAGGAAATCGTGCGCTACCGATCCGTTTTTCTGCGGCACCATGTCCAGATGCGACTGTATCACCACCGGCTTGCGCTCCTCCATGCCCGGCGAGGCCGGCTTGCGGATCAACACGTTACCCGCTTCATCCTGTTCCGCCTCCAGTCCCTGCACCCGGCCAAAGGCAAGGAGATACTCCGTAACGCCTTCCATGTGACCGGTCGGACGGGGTATCTGCGTCAGGTCATAAAAATACCGCCACACTTCCGACGGTTTCAATTCCAATATATCATTCATATTATTCAATAATTCAAAGATTCGTTTCACCATTCTTTTTGACGGTAAGCATCGCTATTCCGAAAAGACCGCATAAAACCACCCAAACCGACTGAAAAGCAAATACGACCGTAGCATATGCCGTCGCCTGGATCATGTCCACCTTGAAAGCGCACAGTCCGAACACGACCGTCGCCTGCCACGGCCCCAATCCCCCGTTCGACGGTATCCCCATGCTGATGCTGCTGAGGGCAAACACAAACAACCCCGCCGCAAATCCAAGCCCCGAAGTAAACTCAAAGGCATACAAAGTGATGTAGAAATAGAAGAAATACGAAATCCAGATGCCGAGCGTGTACAATACGAAACGCCCCTTGTCACGCATCTGCCGTATGAGTACAAGATCGTTCCACACGGAAACGAAGAAATGTTTTATTTTCTTTACCACGAAGTTATTCTTGAAAAAGATCAACACCAGGATGCAGGCGACCACCGACAGCAGAATAGCGGCATATAACCAGGGAGAAACCAGAAATCCGGGCAAGTTAAATTCATGCCTGTTCATGTAAAAGACCTTTGCATTCAGCAGAAACGCAAACAAGGCAAAAAGCGCTACCATGACCATGTCGAACAACCGGTCAACGAGCAGCGTCCCGATCAATTTGGTGATTGAGATTTTCTCTTCTCTGGCCACCACGCCGCACCGCCAGATCTCACCGACGCGCGGCAAGGCGAAATTTACGGCATAATTACCCAGCACGGCATAGATCAGATTGGATTTCCGGGGATGGTAGCCCAGCGGCTTGATCAACAAATCCCACCGTAACCCTCTGATGACGTTACCCGACAAGCCAAATATCAATGAACCTGTCAGAACCAACCAATTGGTTTCAATAATCTGACCCCACAATTCATTAAAATCGGTTTTTGAATACAAGAAATACAAGATGACAATTCCTAATGCGAGAGGAATACTGATTTTTAATACCTGCGTTAATTTATTGGACATATTGCTCCGTTACTATTTTTTTTAATTACTTTTGCTCGCCTGCAAAGGTAATATTTTTCTGTAAAAAACGAACGAATTATCATGTATCATAGAAATATCCGTCCGAAAAAGTCTTTAGGACAACATTTTTTGAAAGACCCGGAGGTTGCCCGGCGCATAGCCGGAACGCTGTCCGGTTATCACGGACAGCCCGTTTTGGAGGTAGGCCCGGGCACAGGCGTACTGACCCGTTTCCTGCTGGACGATGCGCACGACCTCTCCGTCGTGGAGATAGACCGGGAATCGGTGGACTATCTGCGCCTGCACTTCCCCGCACTCGAAGGACGCATCCTGTCCGGCGACTTCCTGCGGATGGATCTGGCTCAACTTTATACGGGCACATTCTGCGTCATCGGCAATTATCCTTACCACATATCCAGTCAGATATTCTTCAAGGTGCTCGACTACCGCGACCAGGTGATCTGTTGTGCGGGGATGATCCAGAAAGAAGTGGCCGAACGCCTGGCCGCCGGCCCGGGCAGTAAAACATATGGGATTCTCAGCGCTTTGATACAGCCGTGGTACGATGTGGAGTATCTTTTCACGGTCAGCGAGCAGGTTTTCGACCCCCCGCCCAAAGTCAAAAGCGGCGTTATACGCATGGTACGGAACAACCGGAAAGCGTTGGATTGTGACGAACAACTATACCGTCAGGTGGTAAAAACCTCTTTCAACCAACGTCGCAAGACATTGCGCAATTCCATGAAACCGCTCCTGGGAAAGGATTTTCCGGATTATGCGCTCCCCATCTTCGACCGGCGTCCCGAACAACTATCCATCGAACAGTTCATCGAACTCACACACATCACCGCACAGGAATTGAGAATTGAGAATTGAGAATTGAGAATTATGAATGGAATCTTGAGTCCACTCCAAAAAGTTTCATTGTTATATAACCGAAAAGGCATAACAAATAGTTAGTCGTGTGTAATTTTTATTCAGGGACAACATTCGGAAGCAGCAATTGATAGATTT
>JAITPV010000023.1 GCA_031289275.1 Tannerella sp. | reverse complement strand
CTCCCGCCTTACCCGGCATGCCGTCAGGTATGCATCCATTATTACCGGTGGCATACCTGACGGCATGCCGGATGGTGTAGGCGTATTCCTTTCTACCGAGCTATAATCCCTACGGGATTGTTTGCCTGTTGTTATAACTTGATTATTTTTCATCCTTTAGGGGATTTAGGGGCTTGATGCTTCGCCGAAACACTAAATCCATCGCTTGTATGGGCGATTGCTTCACTGCGTTCGCAATGACGAGGCTGAGCGGATTCTGCCGTACTGCGTGCGATTACCGTATCGCCGTGTTCGATATGATTAATGTAATCATCACTCTTAATTCTTAATTCTTAATTTCTCGGCGATTGCTTCACTGCGTTCGCAATGACGAGCTTGGTACGGATTCCGCCGTCCGTGCCGCCGTGTCTCCATGTTCAATATAATTATTGTATTCATTCTCAATTCTCAATTCTCAATTCTCAATTCCTCTTGTAATCATCACTCTTAATTCTTAATTCTTAACTCTTAATTTCCTTCAACCTCTCTTAGCATTTGATGCTTAAGCGCTGCAATACGTCCCGGATTTTTTCGTTCGTCGGGATACGGGTCGGGACTAAGGGCAGGCGCAATTTGTTTTCAATAAATCCCATCATATGCAACATGCTTTTCACACCGGCCGGATTTCCGTCCACAAAAAGCAATTCAAATAATTCGGCAAAACGGGAGTGTATCACTCGCGCACTCTCGTAGTCGCCGGACAATGCCAGACGTACCATCCGGCTAAATTCCTGCGGCAACGCATTTCCTATGACGGATATGACGCCTACCGCTCCTAAGGCGATCAGTGGAAACGTGATGCCGTCGTCGCCCGAAATCACCATGAAACGATCCGGCTTACGCTTGATAATGTCGTCCATCTGCACTATGTTACCGGATGCTTCTTTCACGGCTACTACCCGCTCAAATTCACGGGCGATGCGGAGTGTTGTCTGCGCCGTCATGTTTACACCCGTCCGTCCCGGCACATTATACAGGATCACCGGCAGCGGCGTAGCGTTGACAATCGCCCGGTAATGCTGATAGATACCTTCCTGCGAAGGCTTATTGTAATAGGGAACCACGGACAGGATGGCGTCAATTCCCTGAAAATTGTCATGCTCCAGTTTATGCACCACTTCGCGGGTACAATTACCGCCGACCCCCAGCACTACCGGTATGCGCCGGCGAATCTGGGTGACGACCTGCCGGACAACTTCGTTTTTTTCATCGCCCGTCAATGTTGGCGTTTCTGCCGTTGTTCCCAAAACAACGACATAATCCGTTCCGTTCCGCACCTGGTATTCCACCAATTTAAGCAATGCGTCAAAATCAATGCTTTCGTCTTCCTTAAACGGCGTTACCAATGCTACGCCCATTCCTTTTAAATCCATATTCACTATTGAATAACCGTTTCTTTTCTTTTTGTATTTATACTTTCCGGGGACACGCGCTATCGTGCCCTCCCCTACCCTTCCATGCTCATTTGGAACGGATGATCTGTAAATAACTTATTATTTGCCCGAATAGAAATAAATTGTCGCACACGCCTTCTTTCATGACAATCGCCAAATCGTACAAGTCGTCGTCCGAAGCGCGTTTCGCTCCGACTTTAAACGAAGCCGGATGTTGCAACGTCAAATAGCGCATCACGGGATATTGGCCGCTTGTCAAATCCATCAGCATATCCACCGACAGCGAATTGAGTTGCCTCTTGACGCTCTCGTCCGGAAATCCCCATATATTGACGTCTTTC
Source organism: Tannerella sp. (assembly GCA_031289275.1). Taxonomy (GTDB): domain Bacteria; phylum Bacteroidota; class Bacteroidia; order Bacteroidales; family Tannerellaceae; genus Tannerella. Next base: position 7,581 of record JAITPV010000023.1, on the reverse strand, counting down.
TCCGCTTCCACCAACAGATAGGCATAATCCCATATCGGCGTTTGGTCTTTTTTTTGAGTAAATACGCATATATGTACGGATTTATTCATCGCTTTCAGTTTGCCGATGCAACGCTCAATCACGCCCCAGTCTTTGGCTTCACACATGATCAGGATGTGTTTCACATCTTCCAGCGAACGATAGCAGTGCGCTCTTGTCAACAACGCTTTCGATAGCGTCCGTATTTTCTTGTTTAGAAAGTATTTTGTAAGAATCATTCTATCCATTTTGAAAATTCATCTTCCCGTATAATCTTTATTCCCAGCTTCCCGGCTTTTGCCAGTTTGGCCGGGCCCATGTTTTCGCCGGCCAGGAGATAATCCGTATTTCCGGATATGGAACCGGTATTTTTCCCGCCGCAACGTTCAATGATCGACTTGTATTCATCACGCGAATGTTGCGTGAAGGTGCCGCTGATCACAAACGTCAGTCCTTTCAATTTGTCCGAACGGGTCGACAACGCCTCTTCCCGAAGGCTCATCTGTAACCCGTATGCCTGCAAGCGACGGACGATTTCCCGGTTACGCTCGTCGGCAAAGTAATCGATCACGCTTTGCGCGATTCGTTCCCCGATCTCGCCGATATTCGTCATGGATTCAAAACCGGCCTGCGCTAATTGTTCTATCGACGTATACGCATACGCTAACCGCTTGGCAACCGTTTCGCCTACAAAGCGAATACTCAGTCCGAACAAGACCCGTTCAAACGGCGCTTGTTTAGATGCTTCCAGACTTTCCAGCAGATTCCGGGCGCTTTTGTCCGCCCAGCCTTCCAAACATAACACATCCATAAGTTTCAGTGTATATAAATCCGCTACATTATGCACATACCCCGCCCGGTACAAATCTTCTACCGTTTCCGGCCCCATATTAATATTCAATGCCTTGCGCGCGGCGAAATGTTCGATTTTGCCTTTAATCTGCGGCGGGCAACCCCATTCGTCCGGGCAGTAATAGGCGGATTCTCCTGCCGAATGTACCAGCGGCGTACCACATTCCGGACATTTGTGTATGAAAACGACCTTTTCTCCCATCAAGACCGGCCTGGAATCCACATCTACTCCGACAATCTTGGGAATGATTTCACCGCTTTTTTCCACAAACACCCTGTCACCGATATGTAAATCCAGTCCGGCAATGACATCCGCATTATGCAGCGAAGCCCGTTTCACGGTGCTTCCGGCTAACTGTACCGGCTCCAGATTGGCCACAGGCGTCACTACGCCCGTACGCCCCACCTGATACGAAACGGCATTCAGGCGCGTCACGGCCTGTTCCGCCTGAAACTTGTACGCAATCGCCCAACGCGGACTCTTGGCCGTAAATCCCAGAAAACGCTGTTGACGCAGCGAATTAACTTTCAAAACGATGCCGTCGGTCGCCACCGGCAAGTTCTTGCGCTCTCTATCCCAATAGGCAATGTAATCGAATACTTCCGGCAGGGTTCCGCATTTCCGTATCGCGTCGGAGATTTTCAAACCCCACGTACGCGCGGTCTGAAGATTCCCGTAGTGTTCATCCGCCGGCAAGCCCTCGCCTAACATATAATAAAGGTATGCATCCAACCGTCTCGCGGCTACAATTCCCGGATTTAGCTGTTTCAGCGTGCCGGAAGCGGCGTTGCGAGGGTTGGCGAACAAGGATTCTTCCTGTATTTCCCGCTCTTTATTCAAGCGATCAAATTCCATCCACGGCAGTACGATTTCTCCCCGTATCTCGAACGTTTCCGGATAACCGTCTCCGATAAGTTTCAGCGGAATGGAACGGATGGTCTTCACATTGGCCGTTACGTCGTCGCCCTGCGTGCCGTCTCCGCGCGTGATGGCTTGCACCAACCGGCCCTGCTCATAAACCAACGAAATAGAAGTGCCGTCATATTTCAGCTCGGCCACCAGTTCAAAGGGTTCGTTCAAAAATCGCGCCGTACGTTCATAAAAATCCACGATTTCGCTTTCCGAATAGGTATTGCTCAACGACAGCATCGGATAGCGGTGCGCCACTTGTTCAAACTCTTTCGACAAATCGCTCCCTACCCGTTGCGTAGGCGAACAAGGGTCTGCATATTCCGGATGTTGCTCCTCCAGCAACTGCAAATCCTTTATCTTTTTATCATATAAACTGTCGGATATGGCCGGCATTGAAAGCACATAATAATTATAATTATGCTGTTCCAATTCCTCGCGAAGCAACTTTATCCTTAATTCAACCTCATTCATACTGACATAAAAATACATAGAGGCTGCAAATATAAGATTTTGTCGCCAACGAAACACCCATATGGCTAAAATAGTTTTATCAAAAAACAATAAAACGCATAAAATAAGGCCTGTAATTATTTTTCATGGAGAATCTTTCCAAATAGTTTGGAATAATCAGGCCAAAATCAATATCTTTACGCCCTCAAACAGAAACATTTTAAATTTAGATAGAAAATGAAACGAGACAATGTCATTTTTGAAATTATTGAGAGGGAGTATCAACGTCAATTGAAAGGAATTGAGTTGATCGCTTCGGAAAACTTTGTCAGCCGGCAGGTGCTGGAGGCGATGGGTAGCGTGCTGACCAACAAATACGCCGAGGGTTATCCGGGTAAACGTTATTATGGCGGTTGCGAAGTAGTAGACAACAGTGAAACCCTGGCCATCGAACGGTTGAAAAAGATTTTCAAGGCCGAATGGGCGAATGTGCAGCCTCATTCCGGAGCACAAGCCAATGCAGCGGTCTTTTTGGCCGTACTGAATCCGGGCGATACGTTTCTCGGACTGAATCTGTCGCACGGCGGACACTTGTCGCACGGCTCGCCCGTCAATAGCTCCGGCATACTTTATCATGCCACAGAATATAACGTAAAGGAAGATACCGGGCGGGTAGACTACGACCAAATGGAAGAAGTGGCCTTGCGCGAACGTCCGAAACTGATCATCGGCGGCGGATCGGCCTATTCGCGCGAATGGGACTACAAACGCATGCGTGCCGTTGCCGACCGGGTCGGCGCCCTGTTGATGATTGACATGGCGCATCCGGCCGGATTAATCGCGGCCGGTTTGTTGAATAATCCGCTGGAACATGCGCATATCGTGACTTCTACCACACACAAGACCTTACGCGGGCCGCGCGGAGGAGTCATTCTGCTGGGTAAAGACTTTGAAAACCCCTGGGGTAAAACAACGCCCAAGGGTGAACTCAAAACCATGTCCCAATTATTGGATTCGGCCGTATTTCCCGGCATTCAGGGCGGGCCGCTGGAACATGTGATTGCGGCCAAAGCCGTTGCCTTCGGCGAAGCGCTCGAACCGGAATACAAAACGTATCAAACGCAGGTAAAGAAAAATGCTGCCGCGATGTCACACGCTTTTACCGACAAAGGATACAAAATTATTTCCGGCGGAACGGACAATCACAGCATGTTGATTGACCTGCGTTCCAAATTTCCGGATCTGACGGGTAAAGTAGCCGAAAACGTACTTGTGTCTGCCGATATTACGGTGAATAAAAACATGGTTCCTTTTGACAGCCGCTCGCCGTTCCAGACATCCGGAATACGTGTCGGCACGCCGGCCATTTCCACCCGCGGCGCGAAAGAAGACCTGATGGGCGAAATCGTTGAATTAATTGATACGGTACTCTCCCACCCCACATCGGATACCGTCATTTCTGCGGTGCGCGAAAAAGTGAATGTGACGATGGCGGACTATCCGCTGTTTGCATGGTAAAAAAGTAAAGTGAGGGCTGATTTTCACTTTTCAGCCCCCCCTACCCTATTATTAAAAATTACATGATGATGAAAAAAGCAATCTTTATTTGTGCGGCGGCAGTCCTTGGCCTTTGGACGGCCTGCAATAAACAACCCGTTACTCAGGCCAGCTATAACCGGGGGATCAACATCATCCCTAAACCGCAGCGCCTGACACAGGACGAAGGCGAGTTTACACTGACCAAAAACACGGCATTCCTCGTCAAAGATGAGGGCGCCAAACAGGTAGCCCGCTTTCTGGCGGAGAAACTCAGGCACCCGACCGGTTTTCCGCTTCGCGTAGTCGATTTGGATAAAGAAACGTTTTCGAAGTCCAATTCCATTCTGTTGCAGTTAGATGCTTCCATCGACGTCAATGACGAAGGATACACGCTGCTCGTGAATCCCCGTCAGGTCATCGTTACCGCCAAAACGCCGCAGGGACTGTTCTATGGGATGCAAACCTTCCTGCAATTACTGCCGGCCGAAATTGAAAATCCTTCCGAAGTAAGTAATATTGTCTGGACGGTTCCCTGTGTGACGGTAAAGGACGAACCGCGCTTCGGCTACCGCGGTATCCTGCTGGATGCCTGCCGCCATTTTATCCCGACCGAAGACATCAAAAAACAATTAGATGTCCTGGCGCTGTTTAAAATCAACCAAATGCACTGGCATCTGAGCGATGATCAAGGCTGGCGCTTGGAGGTCAAGAAATATCCGAAACTGACGGAAACCGGCTCGAAACGCATCGACGGCGAAGGCACGGAATACGGTGGTTTCTATACGCAGGAACAAGTCAGGGAGGTGGTAGCCTATGCCACCGAACGCTTTATCACCGTCATTCCGGAAATCGAACTGCCGGGGCATGAACTGGCTGCCATCGCGGCCTATCCGGAGCTTTCCTGCACGGGCGAACCTGTGACGCCGCGCATCATTTGGGGCGTGGAAGACATCGTGATGTGCGCCGGAAAAGAAGAAACGTTTCATTTTCTGGAAGACGTCCTCGCCGAAATCCTCCCGCTCTTTCCGGGCACCTATTTCCACATCGGAGGCGATGAATGTCCGAAAAAGAACTGGGAACACTGTCCGTTATGCCAAAAACGCATCCGCGAAGAAGGATTGAAAAATGAAGAAGAGTTGCAAAGTTATTTTGTGCAACGCATCGAAAAGTTCCTCCATGCACACGGCAAGCGCATCATCGGCTGGGACGAAATCCTGGAAGGAGGACCGGCGCCTTCGGCCACGATCATGTCCTGGAGAGGCGAACAGGGAGGCATTGCCGCCGCCGGTATGGGACATGACGTCATCATGACGCCCGGCTCCAGCGGCATGTACCTCGACCAATATCAGGGAGACGCCAAAATCGAACCCGTAGCCATCGGCGGATACACACTGCCGGCAAAAACGTATGCCTACAATCCGGTGCCCGACACGCTGGCCAAAACGAATAAAAGCCACTTTGTGAAGGGCGTGCAATGCAATTTCTGGTCGGAATATCTGTACACTACCGACTTGCTGGAATACCGTATTTATCCGCGTATCCTGGCCCTGAGCGAAATTGCCTGGACACAACCGGAAAACAAAAACTATCCGGATTTTGAACGCCGCATAGACAATGCTTACGTACGTTTGGACGGACATGGCATCCATTACCATATCCCGCAACCGGAACAGCCGGACGGCTCCTGCAATTTCGTCGCTTTCACCGACAAAGCCAGCCTTGCCTTCAAGAGCACCCGTCCCGTCAAAATGGTCTACACCACTGACGGCAGCGATCCTGTCCCGGAATCCGCTCCGTACGAAACGCCTATTGAATTTTCAACCTCCGGCACGCTGAAAATCCGTTCCGTACTGCCTTCCGGCAAAATGAGTCCGACACGCACGATCACCGTAGAAAAACAAACCCTGTCTCCGGCGGTCGAAGTAAGCGACAAAAAGCCCGGACTTCAGCTGCAAACCACGGAGGGTACGTACCTCAAATGCTCGGACTTGCAAAACATCACGAACTGGAAAGTTTCGACCATACGGGAATTGCGCGAACTCACCAAAGACATCGGCATCGGCGAATCCATACGCGACCTGGACCCCTACGCCGCTATTGCCTCCGGCTACATAGAGATTCCGGAGGATGGCGTATACTACGTCTCTTCCGATTTGGAAGAAGTCCGGATCGACGGCAAAAGGCTGATCAGCAATCAGGGCGAAACCAAACGATTCTCGCGCCACGACCATTCCGTCGCGTTAGCCAAGGGATTACACGCTTTCAAAGCCGTATTCCTGGGACATGTCATCGGCGGATGGCCTTCCAACTGGGGCGACGGCAGCGTAAACCTGCGCAAATCCGACGCCGGAGCCTTCACGCCGGTCAAGGCCGAACAACTGTTTTATTGAAAAGAAAAGAGACTGTCCGGGTCGCAAATCCCGGACAGTCTCTTTTCTAATCATATCATATAAATCATGGCCAAATCAATAGAAGAAATTCCAATCATGAAAAACGAATTAAACAAATATATTGCCGAATTAAATCAAACATATCAAGCGGGGAATGCGACGGAACACAGCTATCGTCCCGCTTTACAGCGTCTGCTGGAAAACATTACGCAGGGGCTGAAAATCACCAACGAACCCAAACGCATTGCCTGCGGCGCTCCCGATTACATCGTTACCCGAAAAGAAATTCCTGTCGGATATATCGAAGCCAAAGATATTGGTGCGGACTTGAACGGCAAGGCAACGAATGAACAGTTTAACCGCTACAAACAATCGCTCTATAATCTGATAATTACCGATTACCTCACCTTTCAACTTTTTGAAGATGGCGGGCAGGTAACATCCGTTACAATAGCCAAGATTGGGAAAACCGGTATTGAAGCAGACACTTCGCAATTTGAAGCGTTTGCCGAAATGATACATCTTTTTACCGGTTACGCAGGCTTATCCATACAAACCTCCGAACATTTGTCGAAAATGATGGCTGCCAAAGCCCGGTTGATGGCGAATATTATTGAAACGGCCTTGGATGCGAAGGACAATGGCGACGGTAATTCTCTTGAAGAAGAATTGAACGGATTCCGTGAAGTGTTGATGCCGGATATTACACACAAAACGTTTGCCGACGTTTACGCCCAAACCATTGCCTACGGCATGTTTGCTGCGCGTTTGAATGATGACGTAGGGGCGAATAATCATTCGCCCCAACATTTCACCCGTTCTATGGCGGCTGAACTAATCTCGCAATCCAATCCGTTTCTGAAGAAATTCTTTCAATACATCGCCGGTTATGAACTTGACGACCGTATCCGTTGGGTGGTGGACGATTTGGCGGATTTGTTCAACTATGTAGATATGGACGAAGTGATGAAAGAATTTGGCAAAGCCGACCACGACCCCGTGATTCATTTCTACGAAACGTTCCTTGCCGAATATGACCCTGTTTTACGCAAAAGCCGCGGCGTGTGGTACACTCCCCAACCGGTGGTACGGTTCATTGTGCAGGCGGTGGACGATATTTTGAAGCAGGAATTTGAAATCCCGCAAGGATTAGCCGATTCCTCCAGAATAACAAGGGGGCATGCCCCCTTGTTGAAGCAGTATCACAAAGTACAAATTCTCGACCCCGCAACCGGCACAGGTACTTTTCTTGCCGAAGTGGTGCGGAACATTTATCAACATTTCAAAGGCCAGCAGGGAATGTGGAACGGTTATGCCGCCGAACATCTGATTCCCCGTATTAACGGATTTGAAATTTTAATGGCTTCGTATGTCATGGCGCACCTCAAACTTGATATGCTGTTGAAAACCGAAACCGGT
>JAITPV010000084.1 GCA_031289275.1 Tannerella sp. | reverse complement strand
TTAGAATTGAGAATTGAGAATTGAGAATGAAATCTTTGAATCTTTGAATTGTTGAATTGTTGAATCATTGAATCTGCGTCATCTGCGTGCAATAAGAGTTAAGAGTTATGATTACATTGAGAATTGAGAATTAAATTTATCTGTATGGCAAAAAATAAATTACGAAAGTTCGCGGAGATGAACCTTTTTCCGCATGTGTTTCAATATCCGTTCGGCGTGTTGCAAGCAAAGGGCTTCGCGATGAAGGGACAGTGGCAATCGCAGTTTTTTAAAAACCGGAACCCGGTCGTGCTCGAACTGGGGTGCGGCAAGGGCGAATATACCCTTGGTTTGGGCAAACTGTTTCCGGAGAAAAATTTTATCGGCGTCGACATTAAAGGCGCCAGGATATGGTCGGGCGCCAGGCAGGCGCTGGAAGACGGTATGACGAATGTCGCGTTTCTGCGTACTCATATCGAACTGATCAATGCGTTTTTTGCGCCGGGCGAAGTGTCCGAAATCTGGATCACGTTTCCGGATCCGCAAATGAAGAAAACAAACAAGCGGTTGACGTCTGCGCGTTTCATGAAACTCTATCGCGAGATTCTGTGCGACCGGGGGCTGATCCATCTGAAAACAGACAGTCCCTTTCTGTATGCCTATACGTGCGGGATGATCGACGCCAATCATTTGCCGGCGCCGATTCGGACGGACGACCTGTATCACAGCCGACCGGACGACGGGATGCTCTCCATCCGCACCTTTTACGAACAGCAATGGCTCGACCGGGGACTGAAGATCAAATATATCCGTTTCGTATGCGAGCATCGGGATGAATACCTGGAACCGGACATGGACATCGAACCGGATACTTACCGGAGCTTCAACCGGCGATCCGGAACGGTACGGGAGATTGAAAATCAGACATACTGTTCCGGACGGTCGCCCGATTTACCAAAGTAAATTTCTATTTGTTCGGGACGGTTGCCAAATTTACCAAGGTAAATTTCTATTTGTTCGGGACGGTTGCCAAATTTACCAAAGTAAATTTCTATTTGTTCGGGACGGTCGCCAAATTTACCAAAGTAAATTTCTATTTGTTCGGGACAGTCGCCTGATTTACCAAAGTAAATTTCTATTTGTTCGGGACGGTTGCCAAATATCCGTGGGATTTTTCTATTTCGTCCGGCGGGTTGCCAAATATCCGCGGGATTTTTCTACTCCGTCCCGGGCGGTTGCCAAATATCCGCGGGATTTTTCTATTTCGTCCGGGCGGTTGCCAAATATCCGTGGGATTTTTCTACTCCGCCCCGGGCGGTTGCCAAATATCCGTGGGATTTTTTCTATTTTTCCCGGGCGGTCGCCTGATTTGGGTGCATTTCAAATTGTCGTATTTGACGCGAACCCCTAAATCCCCTAAAGGGGTCTTCCGCCGGATCACCAAAGTCCCCTTTAGGGGATTTAGGGGCAGAAGGAGTGGGGAAGGGGTCACAATGACGAGTACGACAATTTGAAATGCACCCCCTGATTTATACTTCACGCGGGAGGGTTTTGTACGTGAAACGCCGTAGGTGTTGCCTGTGAATAACCCCCAAATTCATAGGGTAGGGGAGGGGAGAGAGGCGATACTCCTGCCCCCGGATAAATCCGGAGGTTATTCACAGGAAACTCCTCACGGAGTTCTGTATGCAAGGGTGCAATTCAAATTGTCGTATTTGACGCGAACCCCTAAATCCCCTAAAGGAGACTTCCGCCGGATCACCAAAGTCCCCTTTAGGGGATTTAGGGGCAGAGGATTTAGGGGCAGAAGGGTGGGGAAGGGGTCACAATGACGAGTGTGACAATTTGAAATGCACCCGTATGCAAAACCATCCCTGTGTAGATTTGTCCATGTCGGTTGACAAGAAGAAATTTACACGTGTGAATTAGCCCGCAATGTCGGTTGGTGTGAAATTACCGTTTGCCTTTTCGTTGCTGTTGCTGTTGCTGTTTCCGCAACTGCTCTTGCTGTGCACGCTGCGCGGCTTCGAGCCGTTGCATGAAACCGGATTTCTTTTTCGGCTTCTTTTTGTTTTCCTCCAACTTCAGCAACAGTTTTTCTTCGTTGATAAAGAAGCGGAACGCAAGCGTCTGAAGGATGGCGATCAAACTGGATACCAAAAAATAATAGCTCAAGCCGGCCGCATTTTGATTGAAGATGAAAAACATCGTCACCGGCATGAAATACATCATCATCTTCATGCCCGGCATCTGTTGCTGACCGGTGTTCGTCATATTCATGTTGAACTTGGCATAAATCACGTTCACCAGCGACATCAGTACGCAGAACAAGCTGATATGATTTCCGATAAACGAAGAAATGAGCGGGATCTGGGCGTCCCATGTAATCACGGCGTCGAACGTCGACAAGTCTTTTGCCCACAGGAAACTCTCCTGCCGCAGTTCGATGGCCGTGGGGAACAGCCAGTAGAGCGCAATCAGGATCGGCATCTGTAGCAGCGTCGGCAGGCAGCCGCTCATCATACTTGCCCCCGCTCGGCTGTAAAGATCCATCGTCGCTCGCTGGCGCTCCATCGCCTGATCCTGCTTCGGATATTTGGCGTTGATCTCTTCGACCTGCGGGCGCAGTACGCGCATCTTGGCCGACGACATATAGGATTTGTACGTCAACGGGAACAGTACCATCTTCACGATCAACGTCAGCAGGAAGATCACAAGGCCGTAACTGGCGATATGCCTGCCCAGGAAGTCGAAAATCTGCAGGATAAAATATTGATTGATCGGACGGAGCCATTTGTAACCCAGCGGCACCAAATCATCCAGTGACAATTCCTGACCGCCTGCCGGCGTTTCCTTGTCGTAGGATTTCAACAGTTGATATTTGTTCGGGCCGATGTAATAGCGGAACGAAATGGGATCGTTGCCGGACAGGTTGAAGGCGACCGACGTGGTTGTAGTAAATTCCTTCAGGTAATCCAGTCCGGTTAACTGTTTCGATTGGATATGGGTGGCCGAAAAGGCGTCGTCGGCAATCCATACGGTCGAGAAGAATTTGTTTTTATACCCGATCCATTTCAGCCGGTTCGAGATGTTTTCTTCGGCGTCTTTATTCGCACTCAGGCTTTCCACATCATCGGCGGCGTATTTGTAATAAAGCCCCGTGTACTGGTCTTCGTATTTTCGTCCCTGCTCCAGTTTCCGCACTTTTTGCTGCCAGCGGATGTCCAGCGAATTGGTATTGGGCGACAGGATGCCGTTCAGTCCCGTGCCCCGAATGGTGAAGTGCAGCATATAATCGTCTTCGCTCAGGGTGTAATTGAAATCCATGAAACAGCCTTCGTCGATGGGCAGGCGCATGGTGATCGAATGTCCGTCGTCGCTGCGGATGGGGGTAAAATACAAATCCGACGTGTTGATCACCCGGTTGGTAGCCGATATTAATGTCAGTCCGAACGACGATTCGTCCGCGCCGTCGAAAAGGAGCAACGGGCGCCGGTCGAAGGTTTCATATTCTTTCAGGTGCGCCGAGTACAGGCGTCCGCCTTTACTGCTGATCCGCACTTCTATTTTATCGTTTTCGAGCGTGATGAGTTCTTCCGTACCTTCGGTAGCTCCGGCAAAGACGCCGTAGGTTTGAAGGAGTTGCGCCTCTTTGACGGAGTCGGGCACATCAACGGGGGCGGCGGCATTCGTCAAGGTCTGACCGGCCTCATTCACGGCCATTTCCAACTGTCTTGCATACTCTACCCGCGCCACCGAGTCCTGATAGCGTTTTTGGGCTTCTAATTGCGCGGGATCCGGACGGTTCAACCACGTGAAAACAAACAAAACGGCTCCAATCAAGATGAAACCAATGATCGTATTTTTATCTACTGACATAATTCAATAATTCAAAGATTCAATATTCAAATTCAAAAATTCAATAATGCTTATTGTGTGATAGCGGCTTTGATGAAACTCACAAACAGGGCATTCGGATTCAGCACGGTACTGTTGTATTCCGGATGATACTGAACGCCGATAAACCATTTCAGCGTGGGGATTTCAACGGCTTCCACCAGGCCGGTATCCGGATTTTCGCCGACGCATTTCATGCCGGCGGCTTCAAACTGCGCCTTGTATTCGCTGTTAAATTCATACCGGTGGCGATGGCGTTCCTGTATCTGGTTTTTCCCATAAGCCTGATGTATGTTGGAGCCTTTTTTCAACACGCAGTCGTATACGCCCAGCCGCATGGAGCCGCCCATATTCGTTACGTTTTTCTGTTCCTCCATCAGGTCGATGACCCTGTAAGGCGTGTCCGGTTCCATTTCCGTCGAATGGGCGCCGGTCAGTCCCAGCACATTCCGTGCATATTCGATGACCATGCACTGCATTCCCAGGCAAATGCCGAAACAGGGTATGTTGTGCTCGCGTGCATACCTGATGGCCGTGAACTTTCCTTCGATGCCCCGCGAGCCGAATCCCGGAGCGATCAGTATGCCGTTCAGGTGGCTAAGCTGTGTTTCGACGTTGGTTTCGTTCAGTTTTTCCGAATGAATCAGCCGCAAATCCAATTTGCGGTCGTTATAGACCGATGCCATCAGCAGTGATTCGTGAATGGATTTATAGGCATCCTGCAACTCCACGTATTTGCCGACCAAGCCGATTTTCACCTCTTCCGTGGCATGTTCTTTCCGGTTCAGAAATTCTTTCCACGGTTTCATTTCCGGGGTCGGGCCTGCTTCTATGCCCATTTTTTGCAGGATAATGGAATCCATGTGCTGGCGTTGCAAAACGATAGGCACCTTATAGATGGTCGGTACGTCGATGGACTGAATCACCGATTCTTTCGACACATTACAGAAAAGGGCGACTTTATGCAGTAAATTATCGATCAGTTCATGTTCGGTGCGCAACACCAGCACATCGGGTTGAACGCCCAGTTCCTGCAACTGTTTCACCGAATGTTGCGTCGGTTTCGTCTTGTATTCCTTGGCCGCGGCAAGATAGGGCACATAGGTTAAATGCACGCAAAGACAATCTTTCCCCATCTCCCATTTCAACTGACGGACACATTCGATAAAGGGCAGCGACTCGATGTCGCCGACGGTTCCGCCGATCTCGGTAATCACAAAATCATATTTGTTCTTGGAACCCAACAATTTTACGTTCCGTTTGATTTCATCGGTGATGTGAGGAATCACCTGCACGGTTTTTCCCAGATAATCGCCCCGACGTTCTTTCTCGATCACGCTTTGGTAAATCCGCCCGGTCGTAACGTTATTCGCTCGTGTGGTCGGCATGTTCAGGAACCGTTCGTAATGTCCCAGATCCAAATCCGCCTCATGGCCGTCTATGGCCACAAAACATTCCCCGTGCTCGTAGGGATTCAGCGTCCCCGGGTCTATATTGATATAAGGGTCAAACTTCTGGATCGTCACCTTATACCCACGCGCCTGAAGCAGTTTGCCTAACGAGGCGGAAACAATACCTTTCCCCAGCGAGGAAACAACTCCGCCCGTAACGAAAATATACTTTGTACTTGCCACAATTTTAGTGTTTTATTCTAAGAAGTGGCAAAGATACGATTTTTTTCGTTGAATCATAACAAAAAGTTCAATTCAACGATTCAATGGAATGCGGAAAAAAACAAATTATTGACGGTAATCACATTTTACTGTCAATAATTAGCCGACTTTAATATCCTTAGCAAGGGAATCATACAAGTGAAACCATATGAAAAGTCGGATAAACAATGAACCGATGAATACGAAATTGAACAAAATCAAAAAATCCGACCCCGAAGCATTTTTTTACTTGTATCAAATATCGGAAATGATGAAGCGACAGCGGAACAATATTTCATAGACGCAGTCATGCAATCCATAGTCGGCTCGCACGACAACTACTCGGAGGTATTGTTCTGGGCTATACCCAACTGGCACGACGGACCTACGTGGTAAAATCTTTTGACGTTTTTCCGACGTCACTAATCCAAAACCGGCTTCATCCTATTTACAGGGTGAAGCCGTTTTTTTTTCAAAATCATCAAATTCGGAACTCCCGACTTGATACCTTTTTTATTTTTGGAAAAGTAATCTTCAAGTGAATAGTTATTAGTGAATAGTGAATAATGGATAGCTATTAGTTGTTCACGGTTCTTTTAAATCTTAATCGAATAGTCCTTCCAATTTCCAATTTCTCCCTTTTAATTCTTAATTGAACTTCCATTCCTTTATCGTGCGTATTGACCAGTCGAAGGTAGCTCCTATCTTGATGATTTTGCGGCTGTCGGCGGCGTATTTGCCTGCATAGTTGCGGTCGT
>JAITPV010000073.1 GCA_031289275.1 Tannerella sp. | reverse complement strand
AGGCGAAATCTATCAATTGCTGCTTCCGAATGTTGTCCCTGAATAAAAATTACACACGACTAACTATTTGTTATGCCTTTTCGGTTATATAACAATGAAACTTTTTGGAGTGGACTCATGATTTGAATGATTGAATGATTATAGTAATCATAACTCTTAATTCATAACTCTTAATTCTTAATTTCCAAATCACAGTTCGGACAATGAGCAGGAGGCACGGGGATGTATTTCTTCGTGCCTCCGTCGTTCGGACGGTAAGCGGAATCATACCCTTTGAATCATTGAATCATTGAATTTTCTTGTATCTTTGCCGCATGAAACGATATAATTTTAACGAAATCATCGAACGACGCGGAACGAATTGCGTCAAGTATGATGGATTGGAAAAGACGTTCGGCAAAAAGGACTTGAAGCCCTATTGGGTAGCAGACATGGATTTCCGTACGCCGGATTTTATTCTGGATGCACTGAAGGAACGCCTCGAACATCCGGTTTTCGGCTATCAGTTTCTGCCGGACGAGTATGCCGAGAGCATTATCCGGTGGATACGGCAGTTGCACGGATGGGAGGTACGGAGCGAGTGGATCAGTTTCATTCCCGGCGTGGTGAAAGGAATCGCTCTGGCGCTGGAATGTTTCACGCAAAAAGGCGACAAGGTGATTATCCAACCGCCGGTGTATCATCCGTTCCGGATTGTGCCGGAGATGTTGCAACGTAAAGTGGTATACAATCCGCTCAAGTGGGTGAACGAAACGTACGAAATGGATTTCGAACAACTGGAATCGGTCATTGATCCGGCGTGCAAAGCGCTGATCCTGTCAAGTCCGCATAACCCGGCCGGCATCGTCTGGGAGAAACGGACGTTGCAGGAGTTGGCGCGTATTTGCGACAAACATCATCTGCTGGTGATTGCGGACGAGATTCATTCCGAAATGGTATATCCGTCTTTTACGCATCACCCGTTCCCGACCGTATCGGCCGAAGCGGAGCATTGCAGTATCACCTTTTCGGCGCCCAGCAAAACGTTTAATATCGCCGGCATCGTTTCGTCGTATGCGATTGTGCCGAACGACGTTCTGCGACGCGAGTTTTATACCTTCCTGAAGGCCGGCGAATTTAACGATGCTACGGTTTTTTCCTCTCTCGCCACCATTGCCGCCTATACGCACGGCGACGAATGGCGCCGGCAGATGCTGGACTATGTGATGGCAAACGTCCGGATCGTCAACATCTATCTGGCCAACCATATTCCACAGATCAAACCCTGTCTGCCGCAAGCCTCTTTTCTGGTTTGGCTGGATTGCCGCGGCTTGGGGCTATCCCAGCCGGAATTAGTCCGGCTGATGGAAGACGGCGCCGGTTTGGCGCTCAATAGCGGCGCCATGTTCGGCAAAGAGGGCATCGGCTACATGCGCCTCAATGTCGGTTGCCCGTGTGCTTATGTGGATGAGGCGATGGTCGCGCTGGAAATAGCTATCAACGGCGAATAATGCCTTGTCCGGATCGAAAGTATGTCTTCAGGGAACGGATATAACGAAAAAAATCAATACCTTTGCAGGGTAAAGACATTAAAACAACAGATGATGAAAAGAAACCATACATTATTTATAAGCCTGTTTTCCGTTGTGATGATCGTATCATCCTGTGGAAAGAAAGAGCGCGAAGCGGAGGCGATTGTTCGCACCGCCAAAATAGACACAGTACGTCCGACCGGAGGCGAACAGATGTCCATCTACCCCGGTATTGTACGCTCCAGCATCGACGCAAGCCTGTCCTTTCGCGTGGCGGGCGTGATCAGCCACATGCCTTATGGCGAAGGGCATTTTGTGCGCAAAGGAACGGTGATTGCCGAACTTGAGGCGCAGGACTACCGCCTTCAGCTGGCTGCCGCCGAAGCCGAATACAACCAGGTAAAAGCCCTGGCCGAACGTGTGGCCGAACTGTATAAACGCGGCAGCACCACGCAAAGCGAGTATGAAAAAGCGGTCTACGGCCTGGAACAAATCACGGCCAAGTATGAGCACAGCCAAAACCAGGTGGCCTACACGCGCCTGACGGCGCCGTTTGACGGCTATGTACAGGAGAAAATCCACAACGTCGGCGAAACCGTAAATGCGGGCATGTCCGTCATCTCCATGACCGGCAACGGGGAGTGGCAGATTGAAATCAATCTGCCGGTGCAGGATTATGCACGCAAGAAGGATTTTGAACGCTTTGAAGCCTGTATTTCGACCGCTCCCGACAAGAAATTTCCGCTGGAACTGTATGAACTGTCGCCCAAGGGGAATGCCAATCAATCGTACAAGACGACGTTTCGTGTAGGGAAGTCCGGCGATCTTACCCTGGCGGCGGGCATGAGTACGGAAGTCACCATATTCTATCAGACGGAGCAACAAGCCGTCTATGAAATTCCCGTCTCAGCCCTCTTTGAACGCGAAGGGAATCCGTACGTCTGGATATTCACCTCGGAAGAGAAGCCCGTAGAGGCACGCCCGGTCAAAATCGGCAGCATGAACCGTAACGGCTATTTTGTCGTAAAAGAAGGGATCGCCAATGGTGAAAGGATTGTCACGGCCGGCGTACATTCCCTCAAAGACGGCGCCAAAGTGAAACCGTTGCCCGGCATGAACGAAAGCAACGTCGGAGGATTATTATAAATTCAACTATTATCGCATGAACAAGCAAACAATGATTACCGCCATAGCAACGGCGCTCCTGCTTTTGGGCAGTCCGGGTATGGCAAACGAACCGCTACGGCAGGAAATTTCGCACGGATGGAAATTGAAACAGGTACGTGGTAACAACTGGTATGACGCCACCGTACCGGGAGTCGTACAACTGGATTTGTTGAATAACGGGATTATTCAAGACCCGTTTTTCCGCTTAAACGAACGGGGTATCCAATGGATTGACAAGGAAGACTGGGTATATCAAACGACCCTCGACCTGTCGCCGGAGCTTTTTGCCAAAGACAATATCGAACTGGACTTCACGGGGCTGGATACCTATGCGGACGTCTACCTGAACGATTCCTGCATTCTGAAAGCCGACAACATGTTTCGCGAGTGGCGGATCGACGTGAAAAGCCTGCTGAAGCAAGAAGGCAACGAGCTGCGCGTCTACTTCCATTCTCCCATCAAGGTAGACCTGCCCAAGTTCGACGCCATCACCTATCCGATTGAAGCCGGCAACGACCAGTCGGAAAACGGCGGTATCCTGAACAGGAAGCTCAGCGTCTTTGCCCGCAAGGCCGGCTATCATTACGGTTGGGACTGGGGGCCGCGCATTGTCACCAGCGGGATATGGCGGCCGGTGTATGTGGTCGGTTGGAACAACGCCCGCATCGCCCATATCCACTATCTCCAGGAAGAAGTAACGGAAAGGAAAGCCGTCGTCAAAGCCCGCGCGGAAGTGATCGCCGACAAAGACGTCGCCGCAGCGCTAACCATCCGGGCAGGCGGCGGGAATACGTGGCGGAAAAACGTTGCACTGAAAAAGGGAACCAACCGGATCGAACTGGATATGGTCATTCTTCGTCCGAAACTGTGGTGGTCGAACGGATTGGGCGAGGCTCACCTGTATCCCTTCACGGCGGCCCTGTCCGTCGATGAAGACACGGTGGCGGATACGCAAACCGACCTGATCGGCCTGCGCAGCCTGAAGGTGATCTACGAGAAAGACACCGCCGGACATACGTTTCATTTTGAACTGAACGGCGTCAGGGTCTTTGCCAAAGGCGCCAATTACATCCCGCAGGACAACTTGCTGCCGCGCGTCACCGATGCGCTCTACGAGAAGACCATCCTGGACGCCGTCCATGCCAACATGAACATGTTGCGCGTCTGGGGAGGAGGTATCTATGAGAACAAGATATTCTACGACCTGTGCGACAAATACGGCATCCTGATATGGCAGGACTTCATGTTTGCGTGCAGCACCTATCCGATGACACCCGACATGCTGGGCAATATCCGGCAGGAAGCCATCGACAACGTGGTGCGCCTGCGCAATCATCCCTGCCTCGCGATCTGGTGCGGCAACAACGAGAATCACGCCGCCTGGTTCGGCTGGGGATGGATGGCGACATACGAACGCCTGGGCGTACTGGACGAGTTGCGCAAGGATTACAAGGATGTATTCCACGGCGTATTGCCCGAAGTGGTGGCCGAATACGATCCGCAGGCCTTTTACTGGCCGTCGTCACCCTATGGCGGCGATCCGGACGCACGCGCCGAGACGGGCGGCCGGGCGATCTCCAATGCGAATGGCGACGCACATTACTGGGGCGTTTGGCATGCGCACGATTCCATCGCCAACTACAATATCATCCGCTCCCGCTTCTTCTCGGAATATGGGTTCCAGTCTTTTCCCGAATATCAATCGGTATTGAAGTATGCACCCGAAGAACGGGATCATGACATCTATTCCGAGGTCATGATGGCGCATCAACGCGGAGGCAGTCTGGCCAACGGTTTGATCGAATGGTACCTGCTGAACGAATACCGCAAGCCGAAAGACTTCCCGTCCTTCCTCTACATGGGACAGTTGCTGCAAGGCGACGCCATCAAGACGGCCATCGAAGCGCATCGCCGCGATATGCCCTTCTGCATGGGTTCCCTGTTCTGGCAGCATAACGACTGCTGGCCGGTGGCTTCGTGGTCGAGCCGCGATTATTACGGACGCTGGAAGGCGCAACACTACTTTGCCAAAAAAGCCTACGCGGACATACTGGTCTCGCCCCTCCGACAAGACGGACTGCTGAACGTATACGTTGTCTCCGACCGTCTGACCGCTACCCGCGGCACCTTGCACGTGCGTGTGATCGACCTGAAAGAAGGCAATACCGTGTATGAAAAGAAAAGCAACGTCACGCTGCCGGCCAACAGCAGCCACATCCGGTTCCGGGCGCCTCTTGCAACCATCCTGTCCGGACGGAACGGCAACGAGGTCGTCGTGAATGTCCGCTTTACGGAGCAGGGAAAGGAGGCGAAGACGTATTCAAACAACTATTTCCCGAGTCGCTACAAGGAGATTGACTTTCCGAAAGCGCATTTGCACGCCTCGTCGGTTGCGGTCGGTGACGGATTCGATGTGACGGTCGAAAGTGATGCTTTTGCACGCGGCGTCTTCCTGAGCATCGAGGGAATAGAGAATTTCTTTTCCGATAACTATTTTGACCTGCTGCCCGGGGAGGCGGTTACGATCCATGTATCGACCGCCCTGAGCAAAGCCGCTTTCGATCGGCAATTACAACTCGAACATATGGCCGGGGCCTATTGAACGGCGTTCCACAACAAGGCTTGTCGCAACGACAAGCCTTTGTTTTTTTCAATCTACAACAATACGAATCGACAGCGTGTGCCCTTCGTCGTCTACTACGGTGACGGAATGTTCGCCGGCGGAAGGGCTTAACGAAAGCTTGTGGAAATCGCGTGTAGCGGTCACATAATCCTCGTCCAGATGCCAGTATACCGTTGCATTACCGCTGCTGTGCGCCAGTTCAAAGGTTATTTGACCACGGCTCCCGTCCAACTGCTTCGGCAGGGAAACATGTGCATGGCCATGAGGATAAATAAACTGCATCGGCAGTTGAGCGTCATCGCCACAATCCGCCCGGAAGGGGGGCAAGGGTTTGTATTCGGGATGATGCTGCCTGTAAAACCATTCCCAGGCAGGAGGAAGCACAAACCGGTTTTGCCGAACGGTCTCCCGGTCTCCGGCACAATGCTCGTACACACGAAAACGTTCATCCACAGTCAGTGTTACAGGCTTGTGATACGGGCAGGCGGTGGTCTTTTGTCCGTTCGGACAGATGAGGAGCGTCTCCGTATCGTCACAGAAGCGTCCTTTCAGGTGGCCGGACAAGCGGCAGACGTCGACTTCCGTAAAGGCTCCGGCCGGCGGCTCGAACCAGGCCGAGGCGGGCAGGATGTTAAAGACGTCGAACATGACGGGGCCTGCCGTCCGGGCGCCGGTCAGTCCCGGCTTACCTTCTCCGGAGGCATTGCCGACCCATATGCCGACGGCGTATGCCGGTGTGACGCCGACCGCCCATGCGTCCCGGAAGCCGAAGCTGGTGCCCGTCTTCCAGGCAATGGTCTGCATGGACGGCAGGGTGTGCCAGTCGATGTCTTCCGGACGATTCACCTCCTTGATGGCGTCGAAGGTTTGCCATACGGCTCCCGGCCGGAAGATTTCGGGCCGGTTGCCCGGCGTTTCTTCCCGCAACAGGAAGCTGCATGTCGTACGCGCCGCGCCGTTCAGGGTACGCGCCATGTCCGCATAGACGGATGTCATGTCCCAGAGCGTGGCCTCGGCGCCGCCTAAGATCAGGGACAGTCCGTAGTGCGAAGACGGGCGGGTGAGCGTAGACAGTCCGGCGTTTTTCAGGAATCCGTAAAACTTGGGCGCCCCATAGCGGCTCAGTAATGAGACGGAAGGCACGTTTAGCGAACGGGCGATCACTTGCGAAGCGGGAACAGCGCCGTCAAATTGCCGGTTGAAGTTCTGGGGCGAAAACCCCCGTATGTCCATCGGTATATCCGGCAAAAGCATATGCGGCAGGATGTCGCCATCCTGTAATGCGGCATAATATAAAAGGGGCTTCAGGATGCTGCCTGTGCTGCGGGGCGCGCGAATCACATCGACCTGGTTGCCGGAATGTTGAGACATGAAATTTACATTTCCGCAATAGGCCAGCACCCGGTTGGTGCGTACATCGACGACGATGGCGGCCAGGTTTCGGATGTCGCTCTGCACAAACGTGGCGTGCCAACGCTCCAGGAGGCTTTCCACGTGCGTCTGTACGCCGTGGTCAAGGGACGTGACGGTCTGTTTGCCGGGGCGGTGTTGATGAAAATAACTCACCAGATGCGGTGCGCTCTGCGGCAAAGGGTGCGGAGCGGACGGCAGCGCTTCACTCAGCGCCAGTTCGTAGTCCATGGCATCCATGACATTCCGTTGGTATAATTGACGAAGCAGGCGATCGCGTTTTTTCCGCAGCGCCTCCCGGTTGCGGGAGGGGTGAACGGTCGCCGGCGCGTTCGGCAATACGGCCAGCGTGGCGGCTTCGGCCCACGATAACTGATCCGGCGAATGGCCGAAGTATCGCCAGGCTGCCGCATCCACGCCGACTACATTGCCGCCGAAGGGGGCGTGCGAGGCATACAGCGCCAGGATGCGGTCTTTGGAATAACGAAATTCCAGGCGTGTGGCGAGGATGATTTCAATCAGTTTTTCGCCGACGGTTCGCTTTTTTTGCCGTGACAGACGGATGGTTTGCATCGTGATCGTGCTTCCGCCGCTGATCACCCGGCCGGCGCTTACGTTCCGGACAAGCGCCCGGCCGAGCGCGCAGGGATTGACGCCCCAGTGATAGCGATAGTACCGGTCTTCGAAGGTGGTCAGGCAGATGGCCAGCTTTTCGGCGACCGTATCGCAGGGCGGAAAACGCCATTGCCCGTCCGCCGCTATCCGGGCGCCCAACAATTCGCCGTTGCGGTCGGTGACAACCGTGGCGCAGGAGACATCGAACAGTTCGCGCGGCAGACAGAAGATATATCCCGTGAGTAAAAGGAGCATCACACACAGCAGCGCCTTTTTCCTTTTAGCAGTTTGTTGAAAATACATGATTTGATTCTAATATAAAAAGTGTATATGTGCTCTTGTCCGGAAATGTTCCGGCAGTCAATCGCAAGAGGTGACAAATTATCCGAAAACATCTTTCCGGCAATCGTCCGCAGTGACAAATTGTCCGTAAATAGGGTTCCGGCAATTGCCACAAGCATAAATACGACCGAAAATAGGGTTCCGGCAATTGCCATAAGCATAAATACGATTGAAAATAGGGTTCCGAAAATTGCCGGAAGTATAAATTCAATCGAAAAAATGGTTCCATAAATCGAAAGAAGTGTAAATATAATTGGAAAAATGGTTCTTGCAATTGCAAAAAGTATAAATACGATTGGAAAAATGCTTCTTGCAATTGCAAAAAGCATAAATACGATTGGAAAAATGGTTTTTGCAATTGCAAGAAGTATAAATCGGATTGGAAAAATGGTTTTTGCAATTGCAAGAGGTATGAATCGGATCGAAAACATGGTTTTTGCAATTGCAAGAGCCATGAATCGGATCGAAAACATGGTTTTTGCAATTGCAAGAGGTATAAATCGGAAATAAAACACGATTCCGACGGTTCAAATCCGCGCAAACCCGCATTATCAGCCTCCTCCGTATTCCGCAGAAGATTCATCTTTCCACCACGACCCGTCCGGCTTTGGTGCGTGCGTGCACATCCGTGTCGTACATGGCCTCGCATTGAATGGCCGGAAAGACAAACGAACCTGCATAGGCGGCCTGTAACCTTACTTTGAAGACCTTGAACCGTCCGTCGGGCAAATCAAAATAGGTCAACACGCGGTCGTCCCGGATATCCCGATAAGTGTAGAGCGCATCGCCGGCGCCGGCGTCGTCGTCCTCCGGGCGCCTCATCCGTTCGTTATGGATTTCCCATCCGGAGGGGATGATTTGCGTAAGCGCCAAACCGGTATAATCATTGTTGCCGCTCGTATTCGATACTTTTATCACGGCCAGAAAATCGGCGCCCTGTTTCAGTCGTGCGACGTCGAGCGGCGTACCGTCGAGCTGCGTATACGACACGTCCAATCGCAGATTGCTTTCCCCGGCCGGCAACGAGTCCCGGAGCGGCCGGGTCTTGGATACCAGATTTACATATAATACTCCCGCGCCGGCGTTCTTCAGGGTCACGTTTCCGGAGGCTGCTTCCGGAGGCAGGTCTTTTTGGAAGAGCGCCTTGTCGGATTTCACGGCCGGTTGCTCCTTGCCGTTCAGCGTCCAGTTGAAATGCAGCGTACCGGAGACCTTTTCGGCCAGCCGCCCCATTGCGACCAGGGCATAAGCGGTGGATTGCGTCGTAAAGGCATGTTCCGCCGACAGATTGCGCGACACTTTCTGCGCTTGTGCAAAGGCTTCTTTCTCTTTTCCCATCAAAAGGAATGTTTCCAGGATCATGGCTTCGTCGCGCTCGGCGGATCCGTAGGTCGAGTTATTCAACGCATAGGGTTCCACGTCCGATTTGACCTGAAAGATCAATTCATTCGCCACATTTATCTTCCCGGCCAGGGCATAGGTCGCTGCCAGTCGCCATTTAGCCTGCCCGGAGATATCCGCGCCGGCTTTCATCCGGTTCATCGCGCCCATCTCCGGCGCGCCGGCCAGCGCCAAGGCATACAGACGATAGGCCTGATTCAAGTCGGATTGATCGTAATAATACCGGCGCGTCCGGTTGTGATCCGGCCTCCGGCTTTGCGCCGTCCGACGCTGATAACTTTCCCAGCGGCGGAGTACGCCGGCGTTCACTTCATAGCCTTTCTCCTTCGCCAGGATAAGGAAACATCCGGCATACGAGGTCGCCCAGTCATCGCCCGCTCCGCCCGGCCAATAAGCGAATGATCCGTCGGAAAGCTGCCTTCCGTAGAGGTTGGAGATGGCTTTTCGCACATTGGTCTTTACCTTTTCGGCCTCGGCAGCGTCCATTTCCTTGAATTGCGCGACAAACAATAAGGGCAGCGCGCGTGAGGTCAACTGTTCCGTGCAAAAATGCGTGTAATCATACAGGAAATCGAAACGGCGGCTGATGTCTACGGAAGGAATACGCGAGGCCTCGAGTTTGATCCAGTTGCCGTCACCGGCGCCGTCCGTCCGGAAGGCCAGATCGACGGATTCGCCCGGGTTCAGCAGTTTGTTTTCGGCGCGAATGACCGGCGGATTCGGGTTGCGCACATCTATTTCGATGGTTTCTTTGGAAGTATGACCGTTGCCGGTGGCCGTTACGGTTACTTTTTCGATGCCTGTCTTTTCGCCCGACTTCAAGAAGAAGTAAACCGTCTGATCGCCGGGAGCGGTAAAGGTCACCTCCTGCGATTGCCCGTTCGTCAAGCGGAGTTTTCCGGTCGTTTCGACCTTCACGGAGACATTTTTCACGGCCTCTTCCATGGCAAAGATATTCACGGGGAAAACAATGTCTTCACCGACGCTAACGACCCTCGGCAATGACGGCAATACCATCAGCGGCGTACGTACGGGCGCTGTTTTTTCCGCACTGCCATACGCTCCGTCCTGCCCGGCTACGACCATCACGCGGACGGAACCGACATAGGGCGGCAATCGCAGTTGATGGGCTTGTTCGCCGCCTTTTTTGAGCGCAAACGGGCCGATAAAGCCGACTACCGGCTTAAAGCGGTTGGCCTTGGAGGCCGCCGGCTTGCCGCCGCCTTCATCCCCTCCGATACTGAACATGGAGCCGTATTTTCCGGCAAAGGCGCCCATCACATCGTCATATAAATCCCACGTGCGAATGCCTAATGCTTCGCGCGAATAGAACGCATCCCAGGGATCCGGCGTTTTGAAACCGGTCAAATCCAGCAAACCGTCATCTACGATGGCTAAGGTATACGTCATGGGCTTGCCGTTCGCCTCCTTTACGCTGACCGTAAAAGCGGTTTCGGGACGCAGCGCGTCGGGCATCGTAATGCGGGGCGTCAAAAGGGAGTTTTTATGGGTCACAAAGACCGGCATCACCCCGTACATCCGGATCGGCAAATCATTCGCCGTCTGTTCGTGAGGCTGCAACAGACTGATGTGCACGTACACGTTCGGCGCCATATCCTCCGTCACCTTAAAGGTATATTTCGCATCGCCCGACGCCGGCATTTCCACCCATTCGCGCCGGATGACTTCCGAGCCGTTTTCGAGGGCGAGCAACGCGCGCCCGCCTGCTGCGGCAGGAATGATGACCGTCGCCTCGTCGCCGGCTTCGTAAGTTGTTTTATCGGTCGAGAAGACCAGCATCCGGATGTCGTCCGGATTGGATTTGTTCGACCGCCCGCGCCAGTCCGGCCAGTCCACGTACACAGTCCCGCCGCAGGCATGTCCGCCTTCACGGTCTTTCACATAGACCATGTATCTGCCCCATTCCGGATAATCGATTCTGAATTTAAGCTGCGCTTTCCCGTTCACCGTATGTAACTGTCCGGATGCGACCGGCTGCAACGAAGCGTTCTGCAAATACGAAGCGAATGTATTGCCGTCGTCATAGCCCCACCACCAACTCCAGCCTGCGCGGTAAATGTCATACTCCAGGTCGGAACGGTTGACGGGTTTGCCGTCGGAGTTCAGCGTAATGATGTCAAAAACATGCTCTGCGTCGGTCTCAAAATAATGTTCCGAGGGCTTTTGATTAAAGTTTATTCCCACGTAAGTCCGGAACGGCGAGAAGGGGATCGTTTGATTGTAGATACTTGCATCGCCACCCTGTTCAAATACACTGCATGAAATAACGGCGCGCAACATTCCCGGCGCATCTTTCGCTTCCGGCATTTTCAACAGGAACGTAGCCAGTCCCTGCTCGTTCAATGTACCGTCAAAAATCTCCTGCGAGCTTGATGCAAACTCGGTGGCCGGATTAGTAAAGATGTATTTTTCATATCCTTTAAATTGGGTGGTCGTTTTGGAAAGCGACAGTTCCAGTTTAGTCTTCAGATTACGCGCCGTGGCGCCCGTCAACCAGACTGATTGAAGCGTGACCGGTATGGCGGCATCAGCAGCCGTCAGTTTGTCGCCGGGAATATCCAGCTTTATTTTCAACCGGTTGGGCTTTACCGTTTCTATCCGGAGCGATTTATGAAAGGACGTGCCGCCGACTTTTACATACGCATTCCACAATCCCGTGGGGTCGTCGGACTGCGTGGGCACAGCGAAGGTATAAAGGCCGTTCAATCCGGAGGCAGAGACCTGTTTTTGATAGAATTGACCCTGGGGATTATAAATTTCGATCGAGACCGGATGCGTGTCGGGCAGCTCCCGCTCGCGGTCTTTCAACATAAACGAGATATGCAGCGTATCGCCCGGTCGCCATATGCCCCGCTCGCCGTATATAAAACCCTTCAATCCTTTTTTGATTTCCTGTCCGCCCACATCAAAACGGCTCAGCATGTTTTCCTGCCCTTCCGTGATCCGGAGGTAGGACTTTTGATGATTAGCGGATGCAACTACCATAAAGGGCTTGTTTTTGGCATTAATCACTGCAAATCCGTTTTTGTCTGTCCGGGCCGAACCGATGGGCTGTAACTGATAGTTGTATACCGTGACATCCGCGTTTTCGACGGGTTTTGTATCCAACAAATCGGATACGGCGATCCATAATTGATTGTTCAAATTGCTCTTCACAATCATACCCAGGTCGGAGGCCAATACATTCGTCAGCGCCTTCCGGTCGGCGGTCATATAATAAGTCGGATGACAGGGGTTATCGCGCTCTTCCCAATTGTACAAATCCCAATCCATATCGCTGTCGGAGTAATAATATTGCGGAGCGTCCCAAAGCGCCTCCTCTTCTTCCGTCAGATTCGTTGAAGCGACGGTCACCAGGGAGTTGGATGCCTGTAACCGGCTGTCCGGAGAATGATTTTCGTCGCAGGGGTATACGGCATAGCTTTGTTTGAACGAAAGCTCCACCTGATAGATAGCGCCCGGCTCCTGTTTGATGATGTTACTTAAATCAATCGAATAATTTTCCCGTTCGTGCAGGTTTTTCGTCGGGTCGTTGTCTAAACGGAGTGTTTTTTTATATACCAAACGTCCGGCTCTTCTCAATTCGAACAAAGACGTAGACGACAGTGTGTGTTCCTGAAGAAACATCAATATGTTACTTTCAAAAATGCGGATGATTTTCACGTCTACCGCCTGCAAACTAACGGCGCTGAAAGGTAAAAGCAGCGATTTGGAATGAGGCATAATCGTCCCGGAGGAAAGAATTTCGACGTTCGGCTTCCATGAATTTAGAGGCAGCGAAACAGAAGACGATTTGCTTAACGGCGCGTCATTCCCGCTTTTCAAACCCTGATCGACATAGAGATTTAATGTTTGGGCATTACTTTTGCGCTCGAAGAATAAATCAATCTTGTTATTCCGGATATGAGATATGTATGAATCGGCTCCGTCCAATGTGATGATTCCGTTCAGATCCTGTGCATCGGAAACAGGCTCCGAGAAGGTCAACCGAGCGCCGTATTCAGGCGTTGTAATGATCTCGGCCGAAACTAATTTGAATGGCTTCAACGACGGAATCACAACGGTTCCGTTCACTTTTTTATCTACATGGATGGCTTTTCCGGAGACTTCAATGTCGAGCGCGGTATCTTCTTCTTTTTTCTCAATATCATTAATCACAAAACGATATATCTGCGCATTTTCCGATGGGTCAACCGTTGGCCGGAAGGATTCTTTCCCTCTTTTGGCGGTGATCATTTGCAAAACATCGGACGGTTTGGGCGGAGCGCTGAAACGTATTTCTCCCGTGATGCCGACCTTGTTTATTGCCTCCTCCACAACGTCCAGCGAAACGATACGCACGACGAAATTCCGTTCTTCGACGCGGAAGGAAAAGTTGAATTTCGCCATTTTTTTATCCACCTTAACCACCTTGTCAAGTGCAAAGGATGCGTTATAGAACGTCCCGGCTTTTAATTCTCCGGAATCCGGAACAAATTCCAGCGTTTTATTATTCACCCAGTATGCCTTGCCTTTGAGGGAGGGCGAGAAATCGAATAATTTGTCCTTGATTTCCGAGTCAATCCCTACCATGGGCTGTTCCTGCGTCAACTCCAGCCGGACGGACGAGTTAGAAGAGATGAGGCCTCCCGTATAAGCGCTCACATAAGACGCATATTCAGCCGGCGGAATAATATCCTTGCGCTTTTTACATGACGAAAGTGTAATAAGAAGCAACAGCGGGAGCAATGCCATAAAAAAAATAGATGCACGTTTCATATATCAATTACTAATTTTGTTGGTGTTTTTAATCCGACAAAGATAGAATATTTTTCTTGAAACGAACGGGTTAAGAAGAATCATATTTGGCGTTCAAGAATTTAAACGCCGTCCCTTCACTCAAACATTTTCAGCACCCTGCGCTTGTCCTCGTCATTCTTCACGCGCAGGTAGCTCCGGTAACTGCTGAAACCCGCCATCAGCACAAGTTCCAGATTGGTATTTTCCCTGTGGTCGGGCGAGAGGCGCAGCCGGTCAAGTTCCTTCAAATGTATTCAACGCCACCCTGCCTGCCAGTGATTCGGTAATCCTTTCCATCATCAAAAAGTTACTGCTGCCTGTTTTACTACATGACAAAAAAAGTTGCTTTGTTATAAACAATTAAAAACCAACGAAAAAAGGTGATGATTTATTTGGAAAAGACCTTGAAATTTTGTATCTTTATAGCTGACGTTCAAACAATTATAATGGAAACAAAAAATCTCAAGGTCGAATACAAAAGTACTCAATTAATTTCAATTCTCAGTAAAAATTTTGCGGGGGAAATGAATCTCGCCCGCATAAAGTTCTTTGGCATGTTT
>JAITPV010000215.1 GCA_031289275.1 Tannerella sp. | reverse complement strand
CGTTTGTTGGAATTGATTTTCCCATTTGATTTCTTTTTTGCTGTTAGTAATTCTGTTATTTATAATGCTATTAATACGGGGATTCAAATTTGCGGGCCATATACTCGAGTAGATGGCCGACGTACTCGAGTATATGACGGATATGCTCGAGTATGCGGATGATATACTCGAGTATATGACGGATATTCTCGAGTATATGGATGATATGCTCGAGTATATGGCGAATATTCTCGAGTATATGGATGATATACTCGAGTATATGACGGATATTCTCGAGTATATGGATGATATGCTCAAGTATATGGCGGATATTCTCGAGTATATGGATGATTGGTTCGGCAGTCGGTTATATGCGTTCGAGGCTGCGTATGGCGAGTGTCGGGCAATGCGGTCGCGGTCGCCGCCCGAAACCGGCAGTCCTGAAAAAACCGGCGTCGAACCGGCATGAATAAACAGTGAAAAAGCGTCGGAACGGGCGCAATGAAAAACGGCGAAAAGCGTAAAAAAAACGGCGTAAGGGAATTTGTTATTTGATTGATTTTTCCTTACCTTACGTGCGCGCGAGGTAAGGTGCGCGTCTCTCTCTCTCTCTCTCTAAGAAATCCTCCGACCTAACCAACGCAAGCGCGTTAATTAAACCAAACAGAGAGGAAATATGTAATACAATCGCTTTCATTTAATTTTTTATTTCATGAAGCGCAAAGGTAATCCATTATTTCATGAATGATGCAACAAAAAACATGTTATACAACATAAAAATGCCGGAAGACGGCAAAGTGGAGCGTTAAACAATCTCAAAGACGGTTTTGTATCCATAGATATGATTCGGAAACGGGCAAGTTTTTTATTTGCGGATTTAAGGGGTGGTATTAAACATAAGTCGGGATGACAGGATTTGAACCTGCGACCACACGCCCCCCAGACGCGTACTCTACCGGGCTGAGCTACATCCCGCTTTTGTTTTCAGCGGTGCAAAGATACAAATTAATTGCTAATGCACAATTCTGCGTCACGTTTTTTTATTACAGACTTGTTTCACGGTAAAAATCAAATGCGTCGAATACGATTTCCTTATCAATCGTTTGGTTGATTCGTATCTCCCCGATTTGAGCCAGCAGGGTGAAATTAATTTTCCCGTTTTCGTTTTTCTTGTCGTGCGTCATTAATTCATAAAGCGTGTCATAGTCGTTACAATCAAAGACAAACGGCGAATAACAGGTTTTGATGAAATGGATGGTCTGACGGAGCGTTTCGACGGGAAAGGCGCAACATTTGTGCGAGAGATAAAGTTCGCAGATCAGTCCGGCAGCAACGGCATGGCCGTGCAGCATCGGACGTTTCCTTTCGAACGACAAACTCTCGAACGCATGTCCGATCGTATGTCCGAGATTGAGCGCCTTGCGAATACCGTATTCTTGCGGATCTTCCGCGACGATACGCTCTTTCACGGCAACCGATTCCGCCACCAGCCGGTTCAGCGTTTCGATGTCCGGATGCCGCACATCCGGCTCGAACGTGAGAACGTCGCTCCATGTCTGCGTTGAACTGATCAATCCGTGTTTGATCATTTCGGCATATCCGGACAGCAAATTGTCCTGATCGAGCGTGCGCAAAAACGTACAGTCGATCAAGACATAATCCGGCTGGTGAAAGGCGCCGATTTCATTTTTCAGCCCGTTGAAATTAATTCCGGTCTTTCCGCCCACGGCCGCGTCAACCGACGCCATAAGGGTGGTCGGGATATTGAGTGTATGCAGTCCCCGCTTGAAGGTGGCGCCTGCAAAACCGCCCAGATCGGTCACCATCCCTCCGCCCAGATTGATGAGCAGTGAATTGCGCGAAGCGCCTTCACGGGAAAGGATATTCCACAGATACAAAACCTGCTCCAGTTCCTTATGCAAGTCGCCGGCTTCGATCGTGACAAGCCGTGCTTTTTGCAGCGCAGGGACATCTTTTAGGAAGGGGTAGCACATCTCCTGCGTATGGCTGTCGGTAAGGATAAATAATTTATCATATTCCGAAGAGGCCAGCAGTTCCTGTATTTCGGACTTCAGATCGCGGATAAAAATTATTTTTTGCTCGTTCATGAATTTGGCTGTATTTGCGATAACAAACGGAGTTCCTTATTTCAATCCGGCCATATCCAGCACGGCATCAATGGCCTCGCTGATCCCATCCCTGTTTTTCCCTCCGGCAGTAGCGAAATGAGGTTGTCCGCCGCCACCGCCCTGAATATATCCGGCGGCGTCTTTCACTAATTGGGCGGCATTAAGTCCGTCGGCCACCAGTTCGTCGCTGAGCATGACCATCAACATGCACTTTTCCTTGTCCTCAAACCCGGCGACAAAGCAGACTTTGCCTTCCAATTCGCCTTTTACCTGAAAGGCCAGGTCTTTGACTATCTCCGTGTTTCCCTGACCGTGAAACCGCTGACCACGGAAAACTACCACCTTAACGCCATTGTGTTCCACCGCATCGGCCAACAGTTTTTCTTTCAGCAAGGCGACCTTTTCTTTCATATAAACAGTCAGTTGTTTTTTCAGTTCGCCATTTTCCTCAATGGCTTTTTGAATCGTCTGCGCCAGATTCGGCACGTTATTCATCATGGCATGCAATTCGCGGAACGTATCCTGTTGCTGATATACGAACTTTTCAGCGCCTTCGGCCGTAACGGCTTCGATGCGTCGCACGCCGGCAGCAATCGAACTTTCGGTCACAATGTACAGCGAACCGATCATGCCGGTCGACGGAATGTGCGTGCCACCGCATAACTCGATGGACGTGCCGTATTTGACAACCCGCACCTCGTCGCCGTATTTCTCGCCGAACAAGGCCATCGCTCCCATCTCCCTGGCCTTGGCAATCGGGATGCTGCGGTGTTCGTCGATCGGGAAGTCGGCGCGGATGTGTTCGTTGACCAGACGTTCCACCTTTCGCAGTTCTTCGTTGGTCACTTTCCGGAAATGCGAGAAGTCGAAGCGCAACACTTCCGGCGAAACGTACGATCCCTTTTGTTCGACATGCGTCCCCAGCACTTCCCGCAACGCTTCGTGTAACAGGTGCGTACCCGTGTGATTACATTCGCATTGCAGCCGTTTCTTTTGGTTTATCTGCGCAATGAATGAGGCGGTAATATCGTCCGGCAACTTTTCGGTCAGATGTACCGGCAGGTTGTTTTCGCGTTTGGTGTCGATGATGTTGATTGTTCCTGTTTCCGAAATCAGGAGACCGCAATCGCCTGTTTGTCCGCCCATCTCGGCATAGAAGGGGGTTTTATCCAGAACTATCTGATACAGTTCCTTGTTTTTCTGTTTGATTTTACGGTAACGCAGGATTTCCGCGTCACATTCAACCATGTCGTAACCCACGAATTGAGTTTCGCCGGTTTTCAGGACGATCCAGTCGCCGGTTTCGATAACGGCTGCATTGCGGGCGCGT
Source organism: Tannerella sp. (assembly GCA_031289275.1). GTDB lineage: Bacteria > Bacteroidota > Bacteroidia > Bacteroidales > Tannerellaceae > Tannerella. The sequence continues at coordinate 2,802 of JAITPV010000215.1, read as the reverse complement.
TCTTTTTGTTTCTGCATCTCCCGGTTAAATTCTTCGATCCGGATACCGAGGTTGTTTTCGCGCAAAATCAGTTCTGTCAAATCCGGCGGGAAGCCGTAAGTGTCGTACAGCGTAAAGGCGTCCGAACCGCTCAGGATGCGGTTTCCGGCGGCCTGAGCTTCTTCGATCTTTTTATCCAACAGCCGGATGCCCGTTTCGAGTGTGTGCAGGAACGAATCTTCTTCTTCTTTCATTACCTTGCCGATCAGCGTTTGTTGCGCCACGAGTTCGGGATAGGCGTCGCCCATTGTCTCGGTCAGAATCGGCAAGAGTTTGTACATAAATGCTTCCTTGCAGTCAAGGAAAGTATATCCGTAACGTACGGCGCGGCGGAGAATCCGGCGGATGACGTAACCGGCCTTGGCGTTGGACGGCAACTGTCCGTCCGTAATCGAAAAGGCGATGGTGCGGATATGGTCGGCAATGACGCGCATGGCCACATCCTTTTGCCTGTCCGCGCCGTAAACAAATCCGGTTGTCCGTGCAATGCCTTGGATAAGCGGTTGAAAAATATCCGTATCGTAATTGGACGTCTTGCCCTGCAACGCCATGCAGAGGCGTTCAAAACCCATTCCGGTGTCGATCACCTTTGCCGGCAAGGGTTCCAGCGTACCGCCCGCCTTGCGGTTGTACTGCATGAAAACGAGGTTCCAGATTTCAATCACCTGCGGATGATCCTTATTTACTAATGTGGCGCCTGATGCGTTCGCACGTTCGGCTTCGGGGCGGAGGTCGATATGAATTTCCGAACAGGGGCCGCAGGGACCCGTGTCGCCCATTTCCCAGAAATTATCGTGCTTGTTGCCGTTGAGGATATGGTCTATGGGCAGGAACTGCGCCCAGTAACCGGCGGCTTCCTCGTCGCGTTCCAGATTTTCGGCCGGACTGCCTTCAAAAACCGTAGCGTAGAGTTGCGACGGGTTCAGATGCAGCGTGTCCACCAAGTATTCCCATGCCCACCGGATGGCTTCCTGCTTGAAATAATCGCCGAACGACCAGTTACCAAGCATCTCGAACATGGTGTGGTGATACGTGTCGTGACCGACTTCTTCCAGGTCATTGTGTTTACCGCTGACGCGCAAACATTTCTGTGAATCCGCCACGCGCGGATACTTAATGGGGACATTTCCCAGAATAATGTCCTTGAACTGATTCATGCCCGCATTGGTGAACATGAGCGTGGGGTCGCCCTTTACGACCATCGGGGCGGAAGGCACAATCTGATGCGCCTTTGAAGCGAAAAACGATTTGAATGATTCGCGAATTTCTTTTGCTGTTAGCATAACTATATTTATGTAATAAATAATCCCTTGTTAAAAACGTGAAAAATGTTTTGCAAAAGTACGGCAAATTATTATATTTGCAATCCACTTTTAGACAGAATTACGCAAATGGGACTATTTAGGTCACGAAAAGTATACTATTTCTATAATCCGAATACACTCACTTACGAGCGGGTATATCCTTCCGTAAAAGAGCGTTTCTTCGCCGTGCTGAAGCATTTAAGCGTGGGCATTTTCATCGGCACGATTGCCTTTTTCGCTTTTATGTACATCTTCTCTTCCCCGATGGAATTGTTGTTGCAAAAAGAAAATAATTTGTTGCAGACCCAGTACAATATTCTTTCCCGTCGATTGGACGAGGCGCTCAATGTCTTGGATGACATACAACAGCGGGACGAAAATTTATACCGGGTTATTTTTCAGGCCCGAACTATTCCGGAAGCGGTTCGGAAATCCGGTTTTGGAGGTGCGAATCGTTACGAATACCTGATGCACCTGTCTAATGCGGAGTTGGTAATGGGGACAACGAAAAAAATGGACATGTTGACGAAACAACTCTACATTCAATCCAATTCGTTGGAAGAATTGTTTTCCATAGGGAAGAATTTGGAGGCGCGAAGCCGGTGTGTGCCCGCCATCCAGCCCATAGCCAACAAAAACCTGAAGCATACGGCGTCCGGTTATGGAATGCGTATTGATCCGATATACCACACGCTCCGTTTTCATTCGGGAATGGATTTTTCGGCGCCGGTCGGCACGGAGATTTATGCCACGGGAGACGGCGAGGTCATTTTTTCCGGATGGAGACAGGGATATGGAAATTGTATCATCATTGATCACGGATATGAATTTAAAACATTATATGGCCATCAGAGCGAGAATTTAGTGCATGTCGGGCAAAAGGTGACACGAGGCGAAACCATCGGATTGGTAGGAAATACGGGAAAGTCGACGGGGCCGCATTTGCATTATGAAGTTTTGCTGAACGGCAAAGTGGATAACCCTGCCAAATATTATTATAAAGACCTGGTGCCGGACGAATATGATGAAATGATTCAAATTGCGGAAAATCACGGTCAGGTGATGGATTAAACGTTCTTATGGGAAAACAGGAGAAAGATTCGAAATTGTTTTTTTCGATAAAAGAAGTGGCGCAAATTTTTGGCCTCAGCGAACCTGCGTTGCGCTTTTGGGAAAAGGAATTTGAAGAAATATCTCCCCGGAAAAACAGCAAAGGTACACGTTACTATAATGAAGAAGACATTGCGCAAATCCGGTTGGTTTACCACTTGGTGAAAGAGCAGAAGATGAAACTGGCCGGCGCTCGTCAGAGATTAAAAGAAAACAAGAAAATGATTATGGATCAGGTGGAAATAATAGATCGCCTGAAACAGTTGCGGAGTGAATTAATGTCGTTGGCTGATGCCTTGGAAGACTATGAAAACAGGAAATGACAGGTAGGATTACGCTCAAAGAAGTT
>JAITPV010000134.1 GCA_031289275.1 Tannerella sp. | reverse complement strand
AAGGAAAGCTCATTGCCGCACGCCGGTTGAAAGCGCCTAAAACGCTGACATGGAAAAGTTTTCGGATGGGTATGTTGGTATGTCATCAAGCGTTTATTGTTAAACGAACGCTTGCGCCTCCTTTTGACTTGCAATACCGGTATTCATCCGATTTCGACTGGTGTATCCGGTGTATGAAAGCAGCCGGAACGCTTGTTAATTCCCGGTTACGCTTGGTAAACTATTTATACGAAGGATTAACCACAGCCAACCGGAAAGCCTCTTTGAAAGAGCGTTATGCTATTATGTGCAAATATTATGGTATCTTTGCGACGAATGTATTACATATTTGGTTTGCATTTCGTTTTTATTGGGCGAAATATATAAAGAAAATAGTTTGATTATAAACGTATTAAGTTTGGAATAAATATAATAATTCGGGAATATGAATAAGAAATTAAAAAAAATCATACCGCACATCGTAGCAATATTGATTTTCTTCGTATTGAATGCGGTATATTTTGCACCTATTGTGTTCGAAAACAAAGATTTGATGCAAGGGGATGTTACCAGTGCAAGCGGCTGGGGAAAAGATTTGGCAGATTACCGCCAGGAAACCGGAGACTATGCTTTTTGGTCGAATCGGATGTTCGGCGGGATGCCGGCAAATTATACTTATTCACCGCCAATGGTAAATGTTTTTTCATATATCGTCCAAAATATCGGATATATTTTGCCTGGAAATTTGGCGTTGGTTTTTCTTTATCTATTGGGTTTTTATATTTTTCTGGTTGCCATTGGCTGTAAACCCTGGCTGAGTATTATTGGGGCTATTGCTTACGCCTTTGCCTCTTATAATCTGATCATTATTGGAGCAGGGCATGTGAGTAAATGTCTGGTGATGGCGACAATGGCGCCGATTATTGGAGGAATCATTCTCTGTTACCGGAAAAAATATGTTTGGGGCGCCTTTATTACACTGGTGTTTACCGGAATAAATGTCTTGTGGGGACATCAGCAAATCAGTTATTATCTGTTATTGATGATTGTAGTATTAGCTATTGTTTATCTGGTCTATGCAATTAAAGAACATACACTTACTGATTATTTCAAGTCGTCGGCGATATTGGTTGTGGTTGCTGTTTTAGCGATTGCACCCGAAGCCGGCAAATTGCTTTCCACCGCGGACTACACAAAAGAGACGATGCGCGGCGGCGCTGTATTACAGAATAATGCGCAAGGAGAAAAAGCATCTTCCGGCCTGGAGATAGATTACGCTTATCAATGGAGTTACGGAAAAGGTGAGACGATGACGTTGCTCATTCCCAATTTCTACGGATCCGGTTCGCACTATGATATCGGCAAGGATTCGGAAAGTTACAAAGTCTTGCGTCCCACAGGTCAGGCCGACCGGTTTTGCAAATATGCGCCGATGTATTGGGGCGACCAGCCTTTCACGGAAGGGCCTGTATACGTGGGAGCGATTATTTGTTTCCTGTTTGTCTTCGGGTTGCTGATTGTGAAGGGACGCGAAAAATGGTGGCTGCTCGTGGCGACGATTCTATCCTTTGTGTTGTCGTGGGGACGACATTTTCCGTTGGTCAACGACTTCTTATTCTATCATTTACCGCTGTACAATAAATTCCGGGCGCCCTCTATGGCTTTGATTATCGCCGAAGTAACGATGGTTACGTTAGGCATACTGGCTGTGAAAACGTTTTTAGAGCAGAAAGATAAACGCCAACTCCTGAAACCGCTGTTTATCGCAGGCGGGATAACCGGCGGTTTATGCCTGATATACGCCTTGTTGGGAGGCGGGCTGATGAGTTTCTCGGCAATGGTGGACGAGAATTACAAAAACTATCCCGAACTGCTGAGTGCACTGGTGGCCGACCGTAAACACCTGCTGACGTCCGATGCCTGGCGTTCGTTCTTCTTTATTGCGCTCATGGCGGGCGCTTTGTGGTTCTACATCAGAAAACCGTATCGGACTACGTACCTGATGGCTATCCTCGGCGTGCTGGTTTTGGTAGATTTGTGGACGGTAGACAAACGCTTCCTGAACTACGACAGTTTTGTTCCGAAGAAGAAAGCAAGGGAAATTGTTGCAACTCCGGCAAACCAACAGATTCTTCAGGATAAAGACCCGAATTACCGGGTATTCAATTTGACGAAAAATCCGTTTCAAGAATCGGAAACATCCTATTTCCATAAATCCATCGGAGGATATAGTCCCGCCAAACTACGCCGTTATCAGGATATTATTGATTATCATTTGTCGCAAAACATCAATCCGAATGTACTGAACATGCTTAATACGCGCTATGTGATTGCTCCGAGTGAGCAAGGGCCGCAGGTGCAATTCAATGACAGGGCATTGGGAAATGTGTGGTTTGTAAATCAGCTGCAATGGGTCGATTCGCCGGATGAGGAAATTGTTGCGCTGAAGAACTTTAATCCGGCGCAAACGGCTGTCATTGATGTTGTCTGGAAAGAAAAATTGCCGGCCTGGGAATCGTTGCAACATGAAACGGACAGTAACGCCGTCATTCAGCTGACGGACTATGCGAATCCGGGATATCTGATCTATGAAAGCAACAGTACGCAACCCCATCTGGCCGTTTTCTCCGAAGTATTCTATAAAACATGGCACGCCTATATCGACGGCGTGGAAGCGCCTTTGGTGCGTGTGAATTATATCCTGCGCGGACTGGCTGTTCCTGCCGGAAACCACAAAATCGAATTTAAGTGCATAGACGACGTGTATTATCGTGGAGCTAAAATCTCATTAATTGCGTCTATTATAGTAGGCGTTATATTGTTAACGCTGTTTGGATATGCCATTTGGAGGACAGTTATAACTTCGGGTTTAAAGCTGAAGCATTGAGCTTAATTGAGCTTATTTGTATACTTTCTTCAACGTTTCGATATCTTCCAGCCCATGTCGCAGCACAATCTTTTCGAAAAAAGATTGAATAAAGCCGACGCCATAGCCGAAGATTTGAATCAGCGAGGTCAGAATCGCTAATCCGGCTATCCGTATATTTTGGGTCTTCAGCAGAGAATCAAAAAACAGCAACGACAAATAGGCTGCCGGAAACAGGATGAAATAAGGCGAGAGAAATACCGCAAACAGGATAATCGCTACACCTCCTGCGACAAACAAGGCAGGCAAAGTATGCACCAATTTCAAAGACTCCGGATAGAGTTTATAGAGATTGATGCGAGCTTGTCCGAAAATATGCACCTGTTTGTAGAATTTTTTCAAGTTAACGCGCCTTTTATGATACACGAAAGCCGCCCGGTAAAGTTTTGTTGTAAATCCGGCGCGATTAATCCGGATACTGAGATCAATATCTTCGCCGTACATATCTTTGAAGCCGCCTGTTTTTTCGTATACGGCACGTGAAAAACCCATATTGAACGTCCGCGGCTTAAACTTCTCCATATTCATTTTCCCTCCCCGTATACCGCCGGTTGTCCAAAAAGAAGTCATTGCATAATTAATCGCTTTCTGCATGGGAGTGAACGAAGCGTGCTCTTTGTCCGGCCCGCCGAAACAGTCTGCATAATCTTCTTCGAGCAATCGGTTTACCGTCTCCATATATTCGGGAGGAATGATGCAATCCGAATCAAAAAAAATAAAATAATCTCCCTTGGCGGATTGCATCCCGACATTTCGCGTATCGCTTCGTCCGGTATTTTCCTTAACAATATAGTTGATTTTCATTACAGACCGATATGCCTCCGTTTCTTTCGCACATGGTTTGGTAGAGCCATCCTCTACCAAAACCAGTTCGAAATTTTTGAAAGATTGATTTGCCAGGCTTTCCAGCAACTCCGCCACTTCATCCGGACGGTTATATACCGGTACGATAAGAGAAAACAGCATGATCAGTTTACTAATTTCAATTCATGTATCAGACGCGGACATTTCCCCCACTTGTCAATGATATACAGCACATAACGGATGTCGACGCCAATACAGCGCTGCAAATCCGGTTCAAATGCTATATCACCGCTCATCGCTTCCCAGTTTCCGTCGAAAGCCAATCCGATCAGGCGCGTATGCTTGTCCAAAATCGGACTGCCCGAATTGCCGCCGGTAATATCATTGTTTGTCAGGAAGCAAATCTGTAATTCCCCATTCGCATTTGCATACGGAGCAAAATCTTTATTCTCAAGCAAAGTAATGATTTCCGGTTGAATCCAAAACTCGTCGTCCGTGGCATCTTCTTTTTCCAGAATGCCTTTTTCGGTGGAATAATAGTTATACCAAGTGGCGTCATACGGATGATACCCTCCGATGGAACCGTAGCTCAGGCGCATGGTGAAGTTGGCGTCCGGATAGAAATCCCTGTCGGGATACATTTCCCGCAACCCGGTCAGATAAAGCCGTTCCCCCTTGTCAATATCGTTACCGGACGAACCTGCCATATGCTGTAACTCATACATGGCAAAGATGGCCGACAGGTACAACTCAATGGCAGGATCCTTTTTCATCATCTTGTCATATCGTTTTTTGTCTTTCAACAAAGCGGCAACGCCGTCATAAGTCAGAATCTCCGAATTTTTAAATACATCGGCGGCATATTTGTCGTAATCGCCTTTGTATTTCTTATCTGTTTTACGGAATAAATCCGGCCAGTGTTCGGCAGGGAGACGCTTCTTTATGATCTTCATCATGGCGGCAAGCACTTTTTGGTCGACAGCCGGTTCATAATCATTAAAGAACGGGCGGAACTGTTTTTCCAGCTTTGCGTCCAACTCTTCCGGCGAACTGTGTCTCATGTCCACGCCTCCCACCATCCGCGCCAAACGGACAATTTCCGCTCCGCCGGCAAACGCTTCAAGCAGATAGGTCGCATACTGTTGATATTCATTGGTGGACGTATATCCTTTCTCCAACATATTCAATACGTCGCCATACTTCGCTTTGCGTTCGGGCGTTTCTTCCAGCCAGGCGGTGAAGGCGGCTTCTTCGGCTTTTTTCCTGTCCATCACATGCAGGTTGGCCAGGCCGTGATTCATGCCGATGGCATTTTTCCAGTAATTGGCGCTGGTGGCGTATTTTGAAGCATACTTGATACGTGTGGCGCTGCCGGCCTGCATGGCCTCTTTCCATATATCCTGTTTGATGCCACGCACTTCGATGCGCGGTTTGTTGCTGTTTTCGACCCGCTGTTCCACGCCCCACGAACAAAGATGGCGCTCGGTGCTGCCCGGAAAGCCCAATGTCATGGCATAATCCTTGTCCTGATAACCCTGCAAGGATATTTCGGCTACATATTTCGGATGGTACGGACGATTATCGACTGCATAATCTGCCGGTTGATTATCGGCGTTTGCATACACGCGGAAGACGGAAAAATCTCCCGTATGGCGCGGCCACATCCAGTTATCCGTATCGCCGCCGAACTTGCCGACCGAACTGGGGGGCGTAAATACAAGGCGAATGTCGTTGAACTCTTCGTAAACGATCAGATAATATTTGTTGTTATTGTAGAACGGGATTACTTCGGCCGACAGGAACCGCTCCGCATCAATGGAATCGCAAAGCGTCCGGCTCATGGAATCGGCGATGCTTATGCGCCGGTATTCGTTGTCGACGGATGCGATTAGCGGCAAAATCAAGTCGCTTACATCTACGGTTTCTTTCAGATAACGGACGCTCAGTTCCGGCGCAGGCAGTTCGTCAATCAGGCTTTGTGACGCAAAACCGTCTTTCAGATAGTCGTGCGCGACGCTGCTCAGTTGCTGGACGGCGCTGAATCCACAATGATGGTTTGTGAAAACCAGTCCTTTTTCGGAGACGGTGATGCCCGTACATCCTCCTCCGAAGATGACAACGGCATTGGCGACGCTCGGAACGGAATCGCTGTACAATGCGTCAATAGAAGCACTGAAACCCAATTCCTTCATCCGTTCCAGATTGCGCGAATTTAACTCTTTCAACACCCACATGCCCTCATCGGCATGGGCTTGATTCATTCCGGCCAGCAGTAATAATAATGCGGCACATACTTTTTTTACTTGTTTCATTTACGTGTTTATTATAATTTATAATTTGAAATTTCCATTCTTTCGGCTGAAATACCGGCCAACCGACAGGATTTGCGACAGCGGAAGGTCTTTCCTGATCACGAATCCGATAAAAAGCAACCCTAAAACAGTGCGATATAACAGTCGCACGTAGATGTTTCCGACCGGCGGTATCATGCCGGCGGCATAAAGTCCGGCGGCAAGCAGGGCATACGTCCCCGCCGAACGCAGGTCGTAGGAGACCGGATAGTGTTTTTGTCCGACAAAATACGATAGCAGCATCATCAGCAGGTTGCTTGCAAACGTTGCCCAGGCGCAGGCCATAAAACCGTAGCGCGGAACAAAGAGGAGGATGATTCCGATCGTCACCGCACAGCCGATTACCGCGAAACGGGCGCCCCATACCGTTTTGTCGGTCAATTTATACCAGACGGATAAATTGAAATAAATGCCGTAAAACAGCTCGCCCAGCATGACAATCGGAACCACGCTCAAGCCGGCGTAATATTCCGGTGATACAAAATATTTCAGCACATCCATAGAAAACATAACCCCGATGAAAAGGATTAATGCAAAGATGATAAAGTATTTCATCGCTTCCGCGTAGGCTTTCCGGCTGTCATGTTCGCGGTCTTTTGCAAAAACAAACGGCTCGTAGGCATAACGGAAGGCCTGGATAAAGAGCATCATCACTACGGCGATCTTGAAACAGGCGCCGTATATACCTAATTGTGCATGGGCAAAATCTTTGTCTTCGAATAAATAAGGAAACAGGATTTTATCGGCATTTTGATTGAAAACGCCTACGGCGCCCAGTATCAGAACAGGGATAGAGTAGGGGAGGAGCTGCTTCAGTCGCCCCGGGTCCATCCTTGCCCGGAATCCCGGAAGGAGGTACGGGATCAGCAGTAAAAAGATGAGCGAAGACGTGAATACATTGGATACAAAGATGTAACCTATTCCGTAGTCGGCCTGATAGAACCATTCGATCCACGCCGGATGCAGGCGGTACAGCCACGGGCAAATCAGCAGGAAGAAGATATTCAAAAAGATATTCAGACCGATACTTAAAAATTTGATTGCTGCAAAACGGAACGCTTTGTTCCGGTAGCGCAAATATGCGAACGGAATACAGCAAAAGGCGTCCACGGCCACGATTCCGGCCATCATCCCGATGTATTCCGGATGATCGGCATAACCTGTCGCCCGGCTGACCGGTTGCAAAAACAGCAGGCAGCCTGCGAAAAACAAACTCGACGTGAAAGCCACGCTGTATAAGGTGGTGCCGTACACCCGCATCGGTTCCGTTTCTTCTTTTTTGTTGACAAAACGGAAAAAGCCCGTCTCCATGCCGTAAGTGAGTAAAACCAGCAGCAGCGCCGTCCATCCGTACAAGTTGGTGACGATGCCGTATTCACCCGTCGTATCCAGCACGCGGACGTAGAGCGGAACCAGCATCCAATTCAAAAAACGTCCGATAATACTGCTCAATCCGTAAATTGCCGTATCCTTTGCCAACCGTCTGATTCCTTCTGCCATGCGCCGGTCTTATTCAAATAAAAACCCCTGTTCGGCCGGCCTGCGCGTCTTTCCCAGATGCTCGTAGGCCAGCACGGTGACTTCGCGTCCCCGCGGCGTGCGTTTGATGAACCCTTCCTGAATCAGGAACGGCTCGTAGACTTCTTCCAATGTTCCCGGATCCTCGCCCAAAGCAGTGGCTATCGTAGTGATACCGACCGGCCCGCCCTGGAATTTATCAATAATCAGGGTGAGCAATTTATTATCCATCTGATCTAATCCATACCGGTCAATATGCAACGCTTCGAGCGCATAACAGGTAATGGCTTTGTCGATCTGTCCGTTTCCCTTCACCTGCGCAAAGTCGCGCACGCGCCGCAGTAAAGCGTTGGCAATACGTGGCGTACCACGGCTGCGCCCGGCAATTTCGCGGGCGGCATCCGGAGCGCAGTTCACGTTCAGAATCGTGGCGCTGCGGAGCACAATCCGGGTCAGCGTCTGCGTATCGTAATATTCCAGATGCAGATTGATCCCGAACCGCGCCCGCAACGGACTGGTCAATAAGCCGCTTCGGGTGGTCGCCCCGATAAGCGTGAACGGCGCCAGATCAATTTGGATCGAACGGGCGCTTGGGCCTTTATCAATCATAATGTCGATGCGGAAATCCTCCATCGCCGAATATAGATATTCTTCTACGACAGGGCTTAAACGGTGTATTTCGTCGATAAACAGGACGTCGTTTTTCTCCAGAGAAGTCAGCAAGCCGGCCAAATCGCCCGGTTTATCCAGCACCGGGCCGGAAGTGACTTTGAAACCGACGTCCAATTCGTTGGAAATGATATTCGAAAGCGTAGTTTTCCCCAATCCGGGCGGGCCATGCAACAATACATGATCAAGCGCTTCTTTCCGCATCCGGGCTGCCGCCACGAACACTTTCAGGTTTTCCACCGCAGCCGGCTGGCCGCTGAAACTCTGAAAAGTGAGTGGACGCAGGGCATTTTCGTACTCATGCTCAGTTTCCGGCTGCGTATTCGCATCATGTATGTTAAACGTTTCATCCATACGATTTCGTCATAAGTCCGCAAAGGTAGTAAAAAAAGCCGGAATCAGGGATTTTTTTTCCTGATCCGAAACTTTTAGACGCCTCTTTTTGCTCTATTATCTGAGATGTGTAGCTACATATTATCAAAAAAAGTTATATAATCCGACAGTAAGGTCTGAAAACGGCAAATTAGTATGTCCCGATCGTCAATCGGGACATACTAATCGTCAATCGGGACATACCAATCGTCAATCGGGACATACCAATCGTCAATCGGGACATACCGATTGTCAATCGGGACATACCAATCGTCGATCGGGACATACCGATTGTCGATCGGGACATACCGATTGTCAATCGGGACGTACTAATCGTCAATCGGGACATACTAATTTACGATCGGGACAGACTAATTTAGACGAAGTCCGGAGACTTCGCCGAACGGTGGGCACAGACGGCGGAAATCCGTTCAACCTCGTCATTGCGAACGTAGTGAAGCAATCGCCCATACAACTGATAAACTTGGTGTATTGGCGACTGCTTCGTACCTACCAATGACGGGTGGGCTAATCAGGGAAAGTTTGGTGTGTCGGGAAAAGACCGGAGGTCTTAATATGAATAACCCCCAATGAAGCGCAGCGATTGGGGGGTAGGATGTGGTTAGGATGTGGGTAGTGAAAGTCGCCCTCTCATCCTCCACGACCCGGAGGGTCGCATGTTTATAGCAAGTGCCATGACCGAAGAGGTGCGACTCCGAAGGAGTCGAATGTGTCTTGATGAATTGTGCTATAAACATGCGAATGGGGGTGGAATTGGATACTCGGAGCATCAAAATCGAGGCTCGGAGCATCGAAATCGAGGCTCGGAGCATCGAAATCGAGGCTCGGAGCATCGAAATCGAGGCTCGGAGCATCGAAATCGAGGCTCGGAGCATCAAAGTCGAGGCTCGGAGCATCAAAGTCGAGGCTCGGAGCATCAAAATCGAAGCTCTGAGCATCGAAATCGAGGCTCGGAGCATCGAAATCGAAGCTCGGAGCATCAAAGTCGAAGCTCGGAGCATCAAAGTCGAGGCTCGGAGCATCAAAGTCGAGGCTCGGAGCATCGAAATCGAAGCTCGGAGCATCAAAGTCGAAGCTCGGAGCATCAAAATCGAGGCTCGGAGCATCAAAGTCGAGGCTCGGAGCATCTTTCCCTTATTTTCTTATTGTTGTCCGAGGGAATATTATTTGAATCGTTGAATTTATTTTTTTGTTTGGGCGTTTATCCATTTGACGGCTTCTTCGATCAGGGTATCCTTTCCTTTTGAAATATCCGACGAAGCGAGGTCAACCTTTATATCCGGTTCGATACCGTTTTCCATAATTTCTTT
>JAITPV010000030.1 GCA_031289275.1 Tannerella sp. | reverse complement strand
AACAATTTTTACCGCGCCGACGCGTGAATGGAGTTGCTAAGGATTGACCAATTATTCGGAAAACTTTTCGGGGACAAAGGCTATATCTCCCGGCCCCTGTTTGAAACACTTTTCAACGACGGCATCCATCCCGTTACCGGCATCGGAAGCAATATGAAAAACCGGCCGATGTCATTCAGAGACCGTATCCTGCTACGGAAACGTTCTGTCATTGAAACAATTAACGATGAACTGAAAAACATCTGCGATATTGAACATTCGCGCCATCGCTCCATTCACAACTTCATTATGAACTTGATTGCCGCACTTGGAGCATACTGTTTTTTCGATAAAAAGCCCGCTATTAATATAGATTTTGAACCCCAATACGGGCAGTTGGCGCTGTTTTAATTTCCTCCAATAACGGTCTTCCTTAAATTGATTTTCTGATGGCGATCCTGTTTTCAGAAAAATGGCCTGTGCCTGTGCTTTTCTCTCTCTTGCAGGTGCGTGCTTAAACAAAACTCAGGTTGTTATTTTTTTTACGAATGAGGGGTAATATATCTAATCCTGCGCAACTAAGGGAACCGTAGAAGATAAGGGCATTCGACAGAAATTCAAACAGTGTTCTTGACAAGGGGTTGCAACCCCTTGTCTTAATCTGCGTTTAAATTCGCGGAAATCTGCGTGAAACGAAACCTTATTTAATCCGCGACCAGTAGAAATGCACCCGAAACAGGCATATTTCCATTGTTCTGAAAAAAAAACCGTATCTTTATGCGCTTATTTGCCGAATGAAATGAATGATAGAAGAAAATATAGCCGATCTCCCCAAGTCGGGGATGTCTGTTTTTATAAGGAAACGAATAAAATTTCAATTATGAATTATGAATGGAGGAATGTGGGTAGAACCTGCAGAAATAGAATAATCGGGATGGCGTGTCCGAACAGAGGAACGCGGGAGAAATTCCTGCGATTCGGATGGGCGCTGCTCCTGGCTCCCATAGTATTATGCCAGTCGTGCCTTTCCCGCTCCGGCGAGAAATGGCGGAACGGAATCTGGTGTGGCGAATTGGCCGTGCAGGACAGGCAGGCACCCTTCCTCTTTGAAGTAACCGGCGCCGGAACGGATGCTGCCACGCTGACGCTGATCAATGGTCGGGAGCTTGTGCCGCTCGCCGGCATCCGGCAGACCGCCGACAGCATCATCATCCCGATCGAAGCCTACGACGCCTTCATCAGCGCCCGCACTTCCGGCAAGCATATGGAAGGGCGTTTCGTCAGAAACTATCTTCCGAACGACACCGGCATCCCCTTCAAAGCCGAATGGGGCAACCGGGCGTGTTTTGAGCCGGCGTCCCGCCCCTGCGCCATTCCGGTGGACGGCAAGTGGGACATCTTTTTTACCGGTGCCAAGGATACCGTCCGCAACGTGGGCATTTTCACATCCGAAAACGGCATCGTCACCGGCTCGATCCTGACCAATTCCGGCGATTTGCGCTACCTCGCAGGCACTGTGACCGAAGACGGCGTCCGGCTCTCGGCCTTTAGCGGGCAAAGCCCTTATTTGGTAGAATTTTCGTTCACGGACGATGACCGTTTTGAGGGCATGTTCTATACTGCGCGAAGCCGAACGAAACTGACCGGCGTCCGCAACGCCCAGGCCGCCCTGGACGATGCCTACAGTCTGGCGCGGATGAAAGACAGCTGTGAGCAGCTTCACTTTCGCTTGCCCGACACGGACGGCGTCCTTCTTTCGCTCGACGACGACCGCTACAAAGGCCGCGTCGTCATCGTCTCGATCCTCGGCAGTTGGTGTCCGAACTGTTTGGACGAAGCCGGTTTTCTCGCCCCCTGGTACCGGGCGAATAAAGACCGGGGAGTGGAAATCGTCGGCTTGGCCTTTGAGCGCAAGGATGATTTTGAGTACGCGAAAACAGCCATCCTCCGGCTTCGGAAAAGATACGACATCGACTATCCGGTCTTGTTTGCCGGACAAGTGGGCGCCGCATCCGTTGCCCGCGTCCTGCCCGAAATCGAAGGCTTTTCAAGCTATCCCACGACCCTTTTTGTCGACAAAAAGGGCAAGGTGCGAAAAATCCATACCGGTTTCAGCGGCCCGGCTACAGGACTGTTTTACGAAGCCTTTACGAAGGAATTCAACGAACTGGTCGATCAATTACTCAACGAATAGTGATTTATTTTATTCCAATATGAAAAGTTACAGAAAAGAACTGTGGTTTAACATCCCCTCGCGTCGCGGAATGATCAATATCACGCGCGAAGTCAGCGCCTGTCTGGCCGAAAGCGGTATCAGGGAAGGCCTTGTGCTGGTCAATGCCATGCACATCACGGCCAGCGTATTCATCAACGACGACGAAAGCGGTTTGCACCACGACATGGACGTCTGGCTCGAAAAGTTAGCCCCCGAAAAACCGTATAGCCAATACCGGCACAATTCATACGAAGACAATGCCGATGCGCATTTGAAACGTTCGGTGATGGGACGCGAAGTCGTTGTAGCCGTCACGAACGGCGCACTTGATTTCGGCCCCTGGGAACAGATTTTTTACGGCGAGTTCGACGGGAAACGTCCCAAAAGAGCGCTCGTCAAGATTATCGGGGAATGAGGGGAAATTGAGAATTGAGAATGGAGAATTGAAAATGAATCTTGAATTTTCCATTCTCAATTCTCAATTCTTTTGAACTGTTCTACTTGGGCGTTCAGGTCTCTGATGAACGCAGCAAAGGGCTGTTCGGCGACCAATAGGATGGCGGCATCCACACGCTCAAGGATGTCGTGGTAGATGTTGTCGGTATTTTTGCGTGTTTGTTCCAGGTAAATATCGACTCTTTGAGCATCGTCGTCCGTATAACGGCTGATCTGCAAATCCTCAAAAGCTTCGTTGTCGGCCTCTAACTGCGCCACCCGGCCACTTATGCCGATCGTGATAATGTCTTTGGCATACGAGTTGTTCAGTTCCCGAAGCAACTGATGGATGGTGGCTGTATTCTCGTCGTGCGATTTGTGAAGCGCGTTTTTGTAACGGTCGAACACGGTTTGCAGGCATTGCGCGGCATTGCGTTTGGTCGTGTCGGAATGATTGATGAAGGGTTTCACGGCGTCGGACAGGCTGCGGAGCATCACGCCGCGCCTCGTATCGGCGTCGGACAGTTGCTGCGTGATGTCGATGTCGCTGATTTTCTCCATTGTCCGGCATACGGAGGTGTAAAATGAATGAAACATCATGAACAGGATCTCGATCTGCAACGCTTTGGCCGTGTACTGCTCGACTAAGGTTTTGAACTCCGTATGGAACCGGAACCATTCCCTGTTCTGCAATTTCTCGATTCTAAATCTTTTGCATCTCATTGTTTCCTCCGGCGAAAGGCGCTATTAAAGCGTATTTACTTATTCTCGTATTTACTGGATAATACGGCAATTCTCATATTATCCTTGTCTTTTCGCAGTTTCACTCCGGAGGGCGCCAGGTAATGGCTCAGCGCGGTAGTGTAATAAGTCGTGCTGCCGCTACTATAGTAGCTACTACTGCTGCTCTGCTGATATGTCCGGTTGACGGGAACGACTACTAACCGTAAATCTTCGTCCGGCGATTGGCTGATGTGATAATTCAGCAGATTGGCGATGTTTCGGAAGGAATAGGTGCGATTGGTCGCATCATATCCGAGATAAGTTGCCGAATGTGAATTGCCGTCTGTCGAAATATAAGCGGTTACGTCGTTTTCAATATTTCCGTTTTCAAAGAATGTGCCGAGCGAATCCTCCGGCAGCAATAGCAGATAGGGTGGGGGAGCGAGGGCATAAATCCACTCTTCCTGCGGCAGGTATTTGATTTCGAGCGGCAAATTATTCACAATACGCCCGTCAATCACCGGCTTGATTTCTTTGGCCGGAATAACTAAGCGGGTGAAAATGCCTGCCGGCGTTTTCAGGAAGGTATACTCTTCATTATCGGCCAGCAGTTGTTCGGTATCCGTGTTTTCGAACCGGTTTAACTGAATAACGTCTTTGCTTACCATAAAACGTTCCGTGGCGTATAATATCGTGTCGGCGCCCGTATTCGCGCTTGTCTCCATATACCGGTAGTCAATATCTATACGTGTCCAGTTGATGTGAAAAAGTGTTCCGCTACCGTAACCGGTCGTTACATAAATCCCGGGGAAAAACCGATTGAAAGCCTCCTGGGTTTCAAATGTCGACGGATTCCGTACCGTCTCGTCATATATTTTCTGTCCGAGTTCAACCGGTAGCCGAATGCTGAACTCCCGATTATATACATACACCGTGCTGGAGGATGAAAGCAGCGTGGAATCGACAATTACACCGTTAGACGCGGTAAAAATCTGTGCGCCGATCAGTTGTTGCATGTCGCAATAATCGGCCGCATTGATATTGGAATAGTATATTTTATCCAACGGGTTCGTGACCGGATAGATTTGTATTTGCATGGGGGTATAGGCATCGCCCGTCCATGAGGTATACCGGATGTGGAACGTGACGGAGTCGATTTTGCCTTCATATGGCGTTCGGGCAAATTCGTAGCCTTCCTGACAGTAGAGTTGGCAAAGATAGTCCGATTTCAGCCTGCCGTAAAGCGGGTCGTAGATTTCACCCAGATAACCGTATGTTGTTTTTGCAAACAGCGAATCGATTTTCACCGTAGAGGCGGTTATTTGGAAGGTATCCGTATAGATTGTAATCTTGTCGTCGTCCGGTTGAATCGTGGGGCCGACCAGCCCCATCTCACTGCATCCGCTCAGAAGCATCCATCCCGAACCGATAATGGCTATTATGTATGACTTGAGTTTCATCTTGTTTTTATTTTGAATTAATCACCGAATCATAAAATTCGTTATATGCAGTTATGTAATTTTCGGGTGACTGGTAGGGTAAAGATTTTTTTTTGCATTTAGTGATATAGTTCGTTATCAGAGGATCAATCCGGGCGCTTCCCTGAATCACCGCATCCGAAAACCGGATAGCTAATTTCGTCAGGGAGGGAAAATTCGGCGTATGGATGATTTTCATATCCTCATCGGTAGCCCCATCTAATTTCAGTTTTTTGGACAACTTTTTTCCGAATGTTGTTTGAAAGGCATTGTCATAGATGGAGTAGATCATTTTTGTACGGGAAAAACAAGGGTCGTCCCCATACATCCGTTTCATGTAAAGCGGAGCCAGTGCCGTTAGCCATCCGTGACAATGAATCACATCCGGTATCCAGCGCAATTTCTTGATGGTTTCAAATACGCCCCGCACATAGAAAATGGCGCGTTCGTCGTTGTCTTCAAATCCGTTTTCGTTTTCATCAAAGACGGTTTCCTTGTGATAGAAAAAATCATCGTTATCAATAAAATAAACCTGCATTCGGGCAGATTGGATAGAGGCGACCTTGATGATCAGCGGGTGATCCGTATCATCAATAATCAGATTCATTCCGGAAAGCCGAATCACTTCGTGTAATTGATTCCGCCGCTCGTTGATACAACCGTATTTAGGCAGAAATGTTCTGATTTCCCATCCAAAATCCTGAATACCTTGAGGCAGGTCCCGGCAAATTGTCGCAATCTCCGATTCCGGCAGATAGGGTGTAATTTCTTGAGTTATAAATAAAATTCGTTTGGCATCCATTCTTTAATGAGTATAAAAATCGACCACAAAGATAGTGAAAAAAACGGTTCTACGTCAAAGTTTTTGAAAATGATTCATCCAAACAATTCGGAATAAATGTGATTTACTTGTAAAACCGCGATGAGTTATTGATTTATTTTGTTGCTTTGCAGTCGGTTTTGAGATAAGTACCGGAAATGATAACGGGTAAGATGTGTTGAATATGAAGATTGTAAATACGATTCGGGAATTAAGGGATTATCTTGCGGAAGAACGACAGTTCGGGCGACGGATCGGGTTTGTTCCGACAATGGGCGCCTTGCATGACGGGCATTTGAGTTTGGTGAAGCAATGCCGGGAGGCGAACGGCGTATGCGTTGTCAGTATTTATGTGAATCCGACGCAGTTTAATGATAAACAGGACTTGGAAACCTATCCGCGCACGTTGGAAAAGGATTGTACAAGTTTGAAGGTTGCCGGCTGTGATTACGTTTTCGCTCCGTCGAACGAAGAAATGTATCCCGAGCCGGATACGCGCCGGTTTGATCTTGGTACGGTCTCGCAGGTAATGGAAGGCGTTTTCCGTCCCGGTCATTTCAATGGTGTCGCCCAAATTGTAAGCAAGTTGTTTCAGGTGGTGGAGCCGGATCATGCTTATTTTGGAGAGAAAGATTTTCAGCAAGTTGCCGTGATCCGGGAGATGGTGCGGCAACTGGGTATGCCGGTACAGGTAGTCGCCTGTCCGATTCTCCGGGAGTCGGACGGCTTGGCCATGAGCAGCCGTAATGTGCGTTTAACACCCGAACAGCGTCAAATAGCGCCGCTTATTGCCGCTACATTAAAAGAAAGTCGTACCTTTGCAGTCGGAAAAAGTGTGGACGAGGTGATTGACAGGGTAGTAAAGACCTTGAATCGTGAGCCTCAGATGCGGGTGGAATATTATGAAATCGTAGACGGGACGAGCCTGTTACCGGTTCGTCGGTGGAATGAATCGGCAGAACCGGTAGGTTGTATAGCCGTATTTTGTGGCGATGTCCGGCTGATTGATAATGTAAGATATTGATGCAAGCCGGTTGATCCCGGATGGTGTATAATTAACAATAAAAGAATTAGAATCGCGTGTATATTGAAGTCTTAAAATCAAAGATTCACCGGGTGACGGTGACGGAAGCCAATCTGAATTACATCGGGAGTATCACGGTGGATGAAAACCTGATGGATGCGGCGAATTTGATTGAGCATGAAAAAGTATATGTTCTGAATACGAATAACGGCGAGCGTTTTGAGACCTATGTGATCAAGGGCGAACGCACTTCCGGGACAATTTGCCTGAACGGTGCGGCAGCCCGCAGAGTGTTGCCGGGCGACATCGTTATCATTTTGTCCTACGCACAAATGGATTTCGAGGAAGCAAAAACCTTCCGGCCGACCGTCGTTTTTCCCGATACGGCTACTAACCGGTTAATATAATGATTCCCGGAGAATGGCGCAGGCCCGGCGTGATGTATCCGAATAAACATATTTGGCATGTAAGTTATCCGATTTTTCTGAGCCTGTTAGCCCAGAATATTATTAATGTAACGGACACGGCATTTCTGGGTAGAGTGGGGGAGGTGGAACTGGGCGCCTCGGCTATGGGCGGTTTGTATTATATCTGTATATTTACTATCGCGTTCGGATTCAGCACGGGTTCGCAAATTATCATTGGCCGGCGCAATGGTGAACGGAATTATGAGGCGATCGGGCCGGTCGTGACTCAGGGCATCTCTTTCCTGATGATACTGGCCGCATTGATTTTTCTTTTTTCCCGTCTGATGGCAGGGAATATGATGCGGTTCCTGATTTCGTCGGACGTCATATGGGAGGCGACGATGGAGTTTCTGGAGTGGCGTACCGTCGGTTTTTTCTTTTCGTTTGCCAATGTCATGTTCCGGGCGTTTTTTGTGGGGATTACCCGCACCAAAGTGTTGACATGGAATGCCGTATTGATGGCATTGATCAATGTATGGCTGGATTACCTGTTGATTTTCGGTCATGCCGGATTTCCCCGGATGGGCATTCGGGGGGCGGCCATCGCTTCGGTGATTGCAGAAGGCGCTTCGGTCGTCTTTTTCCTGATTTATATCTGTCTGACGGTAGACCGGAAGAAATACGGCCTGAGCCGCTTCCGTTCCTTCGACATTGCTTTGTTGAAGCAGGTGCTGGGCACTTCCGTGTTCATGATGTTGCAACAATTTGTTTCGATGAGTACGTTTCTCCTGTTTTTTATTGTAGTAGAACGGCTTGGACAGCGCGAACTGGCGATTGCCAATATTATCCGGAGTATTTATATTGTGATGTTTATTCCGGTCAGCGCGCTTGCCACGACTACGAATACCTTAGTCAGCAATATCATCGGCGAAGGAAAGATGTCGCAGGTCGTTCCCCTGATCCGCAGAACTGCCCTGATTTCGGTGGGAGTAATGGTTTGTTTTTCAACTTTGCTATGCTTGTTTTCCCACGCCGTTTTATCCGTATACACGAATGATGCTTCTCTGATAGCGGATTCCCGTCCGTCGTTGTATGTGATTGCAGCTACGACGCTTGTTTGTTCGGTGGCGACCATTGTATTCAACGGTTTGTCGGGTACAGGCAACACACGTCCCGCCTTCATGCTTGAACTGGGCGTTTTGGTGGTTTATACGTTGTTTATCTATGTGGTTGGCGTGCAACTGCGTCAGCCGGTACATATATGTTACTTATGTGAATTAATCTACTTCACCGGTTTGTTGACCGGCTGTGTATTGTATTTCCGCTTTGCCTCCTGGGAAAAAAAGAGAATATGAAAAGGTCGGGAATTTAGAACTCCCGACCCGGTTTTAAGGAGGTTATCGCAAGTTTTTGCTTAAAAATTTACGGATCACGTCCGGCGACTCCCGACGACGGGCGGCATAGTCCGTCAACTGTTCGTCGGTGATGCGGCCAATCATGAAATAACGTGACTGCGGATGTGCGAAATAAAAGCCTGCTACGGTAGCCAGGGGCGTCATGGCGCCGTTTTCCGTCAGGCGAACGTTGATGCGCTCCAGTTGCAGGAGCCGGTCTAAGGTGAAAATCAACTGCTGATCCGGCAACGACGGATAGCCGACCGCCGGACGGATGCCTTGATATTTTGCTTTAAACAATTCCGGCGCCGGGAGGGATTCGCCGGCGGCATAGCCCCAGTATTGCTTGCGGACTTTTTCGTGCAGATATTCGGCGCAAGCCTCCGCCAAACGGTCGGCCAAGGTCTGAAGCAGCAACTGCCGGTAGCTGTCGCCCTCTCTTTCCAACTCTTCGGTCAACGCCTCCGGCATGGCGCCGACCGTCACGGCAAAAGCTCCCACATAGTCCGTTCCTGCTTCCGAAACCGGCATCACATAATCGGCCAGCGAACAGCAGGCTTTCATATCCTGGAAGGATTGCTGCCGAAGCGTCGGGAGCGTTTCCGTCCCGATATGAATATCGTCTCCGTCGCTTGCGGCCGGGAAAAATCCGTAAAGCGCCCGGCAACCCTCAGTGTGCAGTTCCGACAGGCGGCCCAACAAGGCCTGCGCATCGTGATACAGTTCGACGGCTTCGCGGGCTTTCGCCTGTTCTTCTTCCGGCCATTGGGCGATCCAGGCTTCCCGGCAACCTTCGCAGTCGTGCATTTGCGACAGATCGCCGTAGCGGCCGCTCAGGCGCCAGGCGACAAAGAAATAGATCCAGTTGATATACGGAATGACGGCCTCCAGCGGAATCCGGCATTGTTGTATCCCTTGCTGCGCGGGTACGACCGGCGTATACGACGTCCAGTCCATTGCCGGACGGTGCGCACGCGCCTCGGCGAGGGACAGGAGTGTGTGATCCGTTTTTTGTTCCATCGAACGGCGCAACTGTTCGTACTCCTCGTTCAACTCCCGGATATAGGCGTCTCGTGTTGCGGGATTCAGCAGTTTGGCCGTCACCTGGGGATTTTGCGAAGCGTCCGTCACGTGCACCACCGGATAGTCGTAATGAGGCGCAATCCTAAGTGCGGTGTGCAACTTCGAGGTCGTCGCGCCGCCGATCAGGATCGGAATATGTTGTCCGGCCTTCTGCATTTCGTCGGTCACGTGTATCATCTCCTCCAGCGAAGGGGTAATGAGTCCGGAGAGACATAACAAATCGGGCTTTTCGCGGATCACGGCGTCGAGGATTCTCTCTGCCGGCACCATCACGCCGAGGTCGATCACTTCATAATTATTGCATTTCAAGACAATCGAAACGATATTTTTCCCGATGTCGTGCACGTCGCCCTTGACCGTGGCAAAAACCACTTTGCCGGCACGAGAGGCTCCCGTAGCCGATTTCTCCGCCTCAATAACGGGTTGCAGGATGCCGACTGCCTTTTTCATTGTCCGGGCGGTCTTGACTACCTGCGGAAGAAACATCTTGCCTTCGCCGAACAGGACGCCCACCTTGTTCATCCCGCTCATCAGCGGCCCGTCGATAATGGCTACCGCCTTGCCGCCCGTTTGAACCGCTTCCTGCAGGTCTGTTTCCAGATAATCGTTAATGCCTTTCATTAAGGCATATTCCAACCGTTCATTCAGGGACAGTTCGCGCCAGGCGTCGCAGGCGCTTTCCCGAACGCCGGACGCTTCCCGGAGATGTTGCTGTGCATGGGCGATCAGTTCGTCCGCCGCTTCCGGACGCCGCGCCAGTATCACGTCTTCCAGCAGCGTGCGGAACGCCGGCTCAAGGTCTGCGTAAGCGACGGTCGAGGAGGGGTTCACAATCCCCATATCCATTCCCGCCCGGATGGCGTGATAAAGGAATACGGCGTGCATGGCTTCGCGCACCTGATTGTTGCCGCGGAACGAGAATGACAGGTTGCTCACTCCGCCGCTTACTTTGGCGCCCGGCAGGTGTTGCTTGATCCATGACACGGCGCGGATAAAATCCAGTCCGTATCCGTTGTGTTCCGTCATGCCGGTGGCTATGGCCAGTATGTTCGGATCGAAAATAATATCTTGTGGCGGAAAACCGGCTTTCCCGGTCAGTAACCGGTAGGCGCGTTCGCAGACGGCGATTTTCCGCTCGCAGGTATCGGCCTGTCCCTGCTCGTCGAAGGCCATCACGACCACGGCGGCGCCCAACCGACGTACCCGTGCGGCACGCGCCAGAAATACGTCTTCTCCTTCTTTCAGGCTGATCGAGTTGACGATACTTTTCCCCTGCACGCAGTACAACCCCTGTTCGATCACTTCCCAATTCGAGGAATCGATCATCACGGGCACGCGGGCAATATCCGGTTCCGATGCAATCAGGTTGAGAAAGGTGGTCATTTCTTTTACGCCG
Organism: Tannerella sp.; assembly: GCA_031289275.1. Taxonomy (GTDB): domain Bacteria; phylum Bacteroidota; class Bacteroidia; order Bacteroidales; family Tannerellaceae; genus Tannerella. The sequence goes on along the minus strand of JAITPV010000030.1, from coordinate 3,742 downwards.
TCCAGCAGCCCGTCGTCCATATTGATGTCGATCACCTGTGCGCCGTCTTCTACCTGTTTGCGGGCGATGATCAGCGCCTCTTCCTCGTTTCCTTCCTTGATCAGGCGCAGGAACTTGCGCGAGCCGGCGACATTGCAGCGTTCGCCGATGTTGATGAAATTGTTTTCGGGTTTGACTTCCAGCAATTCCAGTCCGGACAACCATAAGGCGTCCGGTCGTTTTTGCGGTCGGCGGGGCTTTGCGCCTTTTACCATCGCCGGATAACGGGCGATATGCGCCGGCGTCGTGCCGCAACATCCCCCGATAATATTTACCAACCCTTCTTCAATAAAGGGGCGGATGTGCGCTTCCATCGTTTCCGGCGTTTCGTCGTAGCGTCCGAAGGTGTTCGGCAGTCCGGCATTCGGATAGGCGCTGACGTAATAAGGCGCCATGCCGGCCAGTTCTCGCAGGCCGGGCAGCATGTCGGCGGCGCCGAAAGAGCAGTTCAGCCCGATGCTGACAAGGGGGATATGCTGCACGGAGGCCAGGAAAGCCGCCAGGGTCTGTCCGGAAAAGGTACGTCCGCCTTTGCCCGACAGCGTCAGCGAGAGCATGACCGGCCGTTCGCACGCCTTCTCGTGCATCACCTGCCGGGCGGCTTCCAGTCCGGCTTTTACATTCAGCGTATCGAATGTCGTTTCAAACAGGAGTATATCTACGCCGCCGTCTATCAAAGCCGCTGTTTGTTCCAGGTAGGCGCGGTACAAATCCGAGTAGGTGACGTCGCGGTGTGCAGGGTTGTTGACATCCTGGCTCATCGAAGCCGTCTTGTTGGTGGGGCCTATTGAGCCGGCCACAAACACTTGCCGTCCGGGATGCTCCGACATGTATTGGTCGGCCACTTCGCGAGCCAGCCGTCCGGCGGCCAGATTCATCTCGCGCACCCATGCCTGCATGCCGTAATCTTCCATCGAGACGGCATTTGCATTCAGGGTGTTTGTCGTGAAAATATCGGCGCCGGCATCCAGGTATTGCCGGTGAATCGACCGAATAATATCCGGACGGGTTATGGACAATACGTCGTAATTTCCTTTCAGTTGACCGGAAAAACCGGCCAAACGTTCTCCGCGGTAGTCCTGTTCGGTCAGTTTGTATTCCTGAATCATGGAGCCTAACCCGCCGTCGAGAATCAGGATACGTTCGGTCAGTAAATTCTCAAAAAGTGATCTGTGTTTCATGCGTCATTTTTTAAACGCGCGGTCTATTTCCCGCTTGTCATCGCGTTCGCGGATAGATTCCCGCTTGTCATATTCTCTTTTTCCTTTGGCGATGGCAATAACCACTTTGGCCAGTCCCCGGTCGTTGATAAACATGCGGGTCGGGATGATTGTGAAACCGCTGTTTTTGGCAGCTGTTTCAATCCGTTGTATTTCTTTCCGGTTCAACAGCAACTTCCGGTCGCGACGCGCCGGGTGATTGTTGTATGTTCCGTAAAAATATTCGGCGATATACATGTTTCTTACCCATAATTCCTTGCGTTCTACCACGCAAAACGTATCCACCAAACCGGCTTTTCCCAACCGGATGGATTTGATCTCGGTTCCGGTTAACATGATGCCGGCCGTAAACGTTTCGATCAGTTCGTAGTCGAACGTCGCCCGTTTATTTTTGATTTGTATCTGATTACCCAGTTTTTCTTTTCCCACGATTGTAATGAATTAAATTGTAAATCATAAAACAGGAAACCGTTCTGTTATGTTTCCTGCACTTTTGAACGTTGTGCCTCATAGCCGCAATCCCGGCATCAGTAGAAACAGCAGAAAGTCGATCGCCAACGGTGTCAGGATGATTGCTGCGGATGCGATGGCGGTGAATTTCAGCCGTTCTTCTTCCCGGATGTGCATGTATGGCGTTGCGCCTTCCCAGATGAGATAGACGGTATATAACACCACGATGCGCAGGAAAGAAAATTCGGGCAGCAAGGATAGCGTGATGCTCAACACAAACATCCATGCCGAAGCGTAGCCTGTGAAACCGTAGCATAATGCCGTGTCCTTGGGACGGTGGAATATCCCGTGCCGGATTTCCTGTATCAGAGAGGCGCCCAGAAAGAAGCCTCCCGTGGTCGAAACGACGGCTTTAATCGCGGACTTCAGCGCGATTTCAAAGTCGAACTCCTTACGCGAAAACAGGATTCCCATAAATGCGGCCAAAGCAATGAGGCCGATCAACGGGTAGAGATAGCGTGAGAGGAATGTTTCCCGGTTTTCCTTTTCCAGACTTAACTTTTCCCACGTTTCCGCCGGTTTGAAAATGAGGCCTGACAGCCGTTTGAATATATCATTAAACATAAATCAAATCCTTTCTTTTGAATGAGCCTACAAAAGTATAAAAATAATAAAGAATACAGGGATGGCGGACTAAGATTTTTGTGATTCGGTGAGAATATACTACTTTTGCCGTCCATAATAAAACTCACTAAACAGGATGAAAACGATGAAAAAACAATTTATTTATTTGACGTTGCTTTTGGTTTGCTGTTCCTGCGCGAAAAAGGAAAAGTTACTGATCGGAGGCGCCGGCTGGCAGCAAATAGCGATCGTAGACAAGGCTTCGGGCACGATTGAATGGAGCCATCCGCTTGCGCCGGAAGAGGAATGTAATGATGTAGAGATGACGCCGCGGGGTGAAATTCTGTACGCCGGCAAACAGGCGGCGAAACTGATCACCCGCAAGCATGAGACGGTATGGAGCTACGAAGCCGGGGAGTCGGAAGCGATTTATACGGCTACCCGTCTGGAATCGGGCAATTACCTGCTTGCGATAGCCGGTTATCCGGCGCGGATCGTGGAATTGGACACCCAGGGCGAACCGGTAAAGGAAGTCACCTTTCATGCCGCAGCGATGGACAGGAGCCGGCAGTTCCGCCATATACTCAAGACGCCGGAAAATACCTATGTAGTGCCGTTGATGGATAAACACAAAGTCTCCGAATTGGACGAAAACGGCCACACCCTGCGTACCACGTATTGCGGCGGCAGCCCTTTTTCGGTCAAGCTGATAGACGACGGGAACTGGCTGGTGTCGGGTGGCGACGCCCGTTTTTTGGCCGAAGTGAACCCCCGGACGAGAAGCATCCTTAAAACCGTTACATCCGAAAACTTAAACTGGAGTTCGCTGTTGTGCGTAGGCGAACTTATCCGTTACAAGAATGGAAATACACTGATCGCTAACTGGAACGGAAACAGTGAAGACAAATCCCAGCCTCATCTCCTCGAGATTGATGCCGACGGTCAGGTCGTGTGGCGCTTGCCCTTTCATCCGGAAATAATCCGGGTCTCAACCGTGTATTCGTTTTTTAAATGAAGCACACAAAGGAGTTGCCACGAAATAAATAGAGACGTTGCCGTCCATTCGGATTTGCAATCCGAATGGACCGCCAACAGAAGCCTAACCATCCCATCCTCCCGCATCCCAACACAGCAGAACACGTAGTGTTCAATATGAATAACCCCCAATGAAGCGCAGCGAGTGGGGGTAGTAAGGAAGAAGGAATACCCGCCCACATCACAATCCGAAGGATTCGCATGTTTGTAGCACAATCCGTCGCGACATACATTCGACTCCTTCGGTCATGGCGGTTGCTATAAACATGCGACCTGCCGGGTCGGAGGATAATTATTGTATTCATCATTCTTTCATTTGTCCGAACTGTGATTTGAATATGATTCTTCTTAATCATAAGAATCAAAATAATCAC
>JAITPV010000042.1 GCA_031289275.1 Tannerella sp. | reverse complement strand
GAATCGGCTTTCGCCTCCGTTTCAAAAGCGACAGCCAATTTTTCGTAGCCGACGGTTTGAACTTTGCACAGGGCACAAATAAACATGCCAAAGAACTTTATGCGAGCGAGATTCATTTCCCCCGCAAAATTTTTACTGAGAATTGAAATTAATTGAGTACTTTTGTACTTGACCTTGAGATTTTTTGTTTCCATTATAATTGTTTGAAAGTCAGCTATAAAGATACAAAATTTCAAGGTCTTTTTCAAATAAATCATCACCGTTTTTCGTTGGTTTTCAATTGTTTATAACAAAGCAACTTTTTTTGTCATGTAGTAAACATTTTTACTATCTATTCATTTCCTCCATTCTGCAACCGATGTCTTTACCCGAAAACGCTACACCCAGCAGTAACACTTTACCGATATACTGATTGTAGTATCGACGGTCGTGTATCTGCGTCATGGCTTCGTCGAGCAGGGTTTCAATTTTCTTGTCCGCATGATATTTCAGTTCGGCCACGACCGTCAGACCGGGCTGTTCCCACACGGCGTCGGCGCGACCGCGATTATTCGGTTTCTCTCCCTGTATCTTAAAGCCAAGCAGCCGCATCCATACCAGCATGAGGGTATGGTAGTAGTGTTCGCAACCGCTTTGCAGTTCGTACGGTACCGTCGCTATCATCGCCTCAAGGCAGTTGGCAAAACCCTGTTCATCGCCCTCGCGGAGGCGTTGTTCCATCGTTTCCCTTAGATTATCTATATCTTCATTGGGATATTTGCCGTAAACCGACAGTAAACGGGTCATTAAAGCCTCGTTCACTTCCTCGTTGGGCACGCCAAGCGTATATTTCTTCTTCACTTGATGAAACTCCACATTTTTAACTGTCAGATAACCCGTTTGAAAAAGCAGCGGTATTTCGTTCAAGGCATGAGGGTCATAGCCTTCCCTCAATAAATTTCCGTCAACCGTAACCGCTTCAAGCACGACACTTGTCCGTTCGCGCCGTTGAAGAATTTCTATCAGGAAGGTCGGCGTTCCGGTATCGAACCAGTATCCGGCAAACCAGTGTTCGGCAAAAAACATCAGTGTCGAAAACGGATTATACAACGATGTTTTCCCGTCCCAGGTATAGCCATCATACCAGTAACGGATTTTCGCCAGCAATTCCTCGTCGGTCATACCATTATGCCTGGCCGTCCGGTCAATGTATTCCGGAAAATTGTCTTCCAGTTCTTTCTGAGTATATCCGCATATCGCCGCATAATCATCGGATAAAGTAATATCGTGCAGATTATTCAGCGCCGAAAATACCGACAGTCCCGCAAACTTTGATACCCCCGTCAGAAAGATAAACCGCAGATAGTCGTCGGCGCCTTTCATGACCTGATAAAAGTCATGAATGATTGTCCGGATACTGTCCAAAAGGGGATCAGGTAAATGGCTTGTGATCGGTTTATCGTATTCGTCTATCAGGACGACCACTTTTTCGCCCGTCTTTTCATGGAGAAGTTGGATTAATTCATCAAAACAATCGGGCGCCGATTCCTTTGTCAGCGACACCGCATATTTTTTCGCAATATCCTTCAAATAACCGCGCAAACTGACTTTCATCTCCTCCGGTGTAGAATGAGTGATGCGTGTCCAGTCGATCCTGATCACCGGATATTGCCGCGTCCAGTCCCATTTATCATAGATATACAGCCCTTCAAACAAGGGCTTGTTGCCCCGGAAAAGTTCATCCATCGTACTTACTAACAGTGATTTTCCGAAACGGCGCGGACGGGAAAGAAAATACACCTTCCCTGTCGTAACAATACGGTGAATATGTGCAGTCTTGTCCACATACAGATAATTATTCTCCCGCAAGTCTTTAAATGACTGTATTCCTATCGGTAACTGTTTCATGACTTCAAATGTTTTTTCGCAAAGATAGCGTTTTCTTTTGAAAATGTGAGGCGCACCACAAAAAAGAGGGTGTGAAACTCACACCCTCTTTCCTTCTTTGATGAAATAAAAACCAAACTAAAATTGAATACTCACTATTTCCGTCATATTATAACGACCGTTGGGATTTTCGCATTTGGCCCCAACGCGGATGTAGTAAGTCTTTCCGGACACAAACTGTGCCGGAAGAAGCACCGAAATCGGGACGCCCAAGTCCGCTTCGGTGATGGCTACGGAGGCTACGCTCACGGAGGCGTCGGATTCTGTGGCGCCCACATAATGAGTCGCTGCCGAAGCAAATACGCGATAATCCACTAATGCCGCATCGGGGATATTCCGGCTGAGCGTAAACGTTGCTCGAACCGTTGCACCCTCTTTCACTATCGACACATTACTGAAGCTGATATAAGGCGTTACGGTAAATTCGACATTCGTTGCTTGTTCCGATTTAATCGTTATCGTTTGAACGGCGGTCGAAATGAATGCACCGTTTACGGCGCTTACCTCATATGTTCCGGCAAACATTTTCGTGTTTTGGAACGTACCGTCAGCTTTTCCCCAGAGATACTGCGGGGTAGGATTATCGCTCCAGCTGATTTCATCGTACCGGATCTGGTAGCCATTCGGCTGTTCGCTAATAATCGGTATGCCCGTTGTCGCATCAATCACCCGACCTGTCATAATTCCGTCGGGAGCATCATAATTATCAACCTCACAAGAAACCAATAAAGAAGCTGCTGTTATACATGCTATTGAAATTATATATTGAAACTTTTTCATTTGAATAATTTTGAATTAAAGATTAATAACCCGGATTTTGTACCAAAAGCGGATTTGTCTGAATCTCCCCGGCGCCAATGGCTGCATAATAGTGCATCGGCAAGAACGAAATAGGCTGTGAAGTCGTGGACTTTTTCATATAGTACTTTTGTTCATCCCATACAAAGACAGGCCAGAGAACCTGCAATGTTTTGTTCGTAAATTCCTTGTCGTAGGTTCTCCAGCGTTTTAAATCCCAGTACGTGATATTTTCGCATAAAAATTCCATTCTACGTTCTTTGCGCACCAGCTCCAAAGTCAGGTCTGTAGCCGTATATCTGTTTTTGGCTCCGGCCCTGTCGCGTACCAGTTGCATGCAGGCAACGGCGTCATCCACTTTCGAACCGTCGCCAAAGGCTTTGAGTTCCATACCCGCTTCAGCCCTGATTAGTAACATTTCGGCATAGCGCATATTTATGAACGGCGTTGTCGTATAAAGAATCATATCCATCGGCGTATTAGGGTTCAACAGTTTGCGCAAATAGAATCCGCTTTTTGTCGATTCGGCATATCCGATACCGCTGTTGCCCTGAATATTCATGGTGCCGGGAATGTTAGTGCCGGTATATGCCTCTCCCGAAGTGGTGATCAGCATATCCTCCATTGTTCCGCCTTCCGGAATAATTCCTTTCCGAACATCGATTTCGATACCCTTAAATTCATCTCCCGGAAAAATGACGCTTCCTCTCAGACGTGGCTCTGCTTTTGCAAATATGTCCACCCTTTTTTCATACAGCACCGGATTTGCGTCCGTGCCGGAATTAAGAATAAACGGGTTTCCGTCGATGTCGTCGAACATTTCAACAAAGTCTAATGTCGGGTTAATCCAACTGGTATAACCGCCCGTGCTTGAACCGAATCCTGCCGGAATACCCTTCTGCTCAAAATCATGATAATAATCGGGGTAAACATAATATTTGGCAAACATGGTCTCCTTACTGTCCGTGTCGATGAAGATTTTCACGAAACTGGCAGCCAGGTCGCCGCTACCGTCGTTATACAGCGCATAACCACCGGCTTCGGTTGCTTTGGCAGCATCCCATGCCAGTTGAAAATACGCTTGCGCCTCGCCGGCAGGGATGCCTAAAAGACCGTCCAACTGCATGGTGCCATATTTGGCAACGGATGCGGCATGCAAAGCTATTCTTGCTTTCATCCCGTATGCAATATAGCGGTTTACGCGCCCCTTTTCATTGCTTGTGGGAAGCAACGAAATGGCTTTATCCAAATCTTCAATGATGAATTTATAGCACTCGGATTCTGTGTTGCGAGGAGCCATCAATTCTTCGATAGACTGTTCGGGATAATTCAACACTTTGTCCACAATCGGAACGCCTCCGTACGACCGTGTCATGGCAAAATAAGCAAATGCGCGATGGAAATAAGCTTCACCCAGCCATGTATCCGTTTTCTCTTTCTGATGCCGGTCGGCATATTTCGGAAGTTCCTGCAGGAAATTGTTAATATTCCTGATATGAGTGTAGTTCCAATATGCACTTTTTCCACCGCCCGGGCTTTCGCCATTAGGCGCCGACGTACCGACTGCTTCACCGGTACAATAGTAGAGTCCGGTCAGAAAAGGCGAATTGTATATACTCGCAGGAATTATGCTAATCGGCGCATCGGCATAGATACGCATTATATACGATTTCACGCCTGTTTCCGAAGGAAATATATCACTATCCGTAATAATATTCAGAGGTGGAATATCCAGATCGTTACAAGCAAATGTCATGGATATGACGCAACACGTCAACACCATTTTCTTTATGTTCTTTATTATTTCTATATTCATAACTATTATTTTTTAGAAGGTAAGAGTTACACCAATATTAAATGTTTTAGTTGCCGGATAACTGGTACCGTTACTGGCTGCAAAATCACTGGGACTGGAACCGACATAATTAGCAGGCTTATATTCGGGATCCGCAAAATAATTCATGGGTGATAAAGTGAACAGATTATAGGCATTAGCGAATATTCTGGCACGTTCCAGTCCGACTATTTTCGACCATTGGACGGGAATCGTATAGCCTACTTCCAGACTCTTCATTCGGAGATAGGAAGAATTTACCATCCAAAAACTTGAATACGCTCCCCGTATAATCGTTTGTCCTCCTCTTGCACTCCACATGGATGGAAAATGTCCCGGAACCCATTCCTGATCAACACTGGGATTGGATTCATCGGCCCGATGCCAGCGATCTACAAATATATCTATACCGTTACTACTTCCTCCCGTTCCCGGGACTCCATACAGACCGCCAAAAATCGACCATCTCATGCCTACGCCCTGGAACACCATGTTCAGGTCGAAGCCTTTGTATTCCGCGCCGATTGTAAAACCGTAAGTTAATATAGGCTTCTCGAAATTCTCAGTACTGAACGGTATGAAATCCCCGTCATCAACCAGGCCATCGCCGTTATAGTCTTCGTACATCAAATCTCCGGGCAACATAATGGCATTTTGCCGTGTGCTTCCATAGTTGTAAATAGCCCCGCTGTTCCATATATCGTCGAAAGACTGGAATTGTCCTATATAATTCATTCCCCACGAGACATTGGAATAGCGATCGTTTGAGTTTCCCCGCCAATTCAGATACGAATTGCCGAATTCTCCCTGTTCCACATATTTGTTCGTGGTACGCGACAGGGCGGCATTGCCGGATATATTGTATGAGAAATCGCCGATTCGGTTCAGATGACTCAGCGTTAATTCGATACCCTGTGTCATATCGCTGTTCAGATTTTCCTGCGGCAAAGTGATACCTACAATACCGGGAATCGACGCATTACGTCTCGCCATCAGCCCTGAACGGTCGCGCCGGTAAATATCAAATACTACGCCCAATAAACCACCCCAAAGGTCGGCGTCCAAACCGATATTTTTAAACTTCGATTCGTACCAGGTAAGTAACTTATTCGGCAAACCGGTTGTCACAGACGCATTCTCATAGGTTCCATTGACAACATATCCTCCGCTTGGATACGTGTATCCGGTCAGAAATTGATAATTGGAAGCGTCGGCATCATCGCCCATTATTCCGTAAGAGCCTCTGATTTTTAAGTTGTTGATGAATTTAAGAGCGTCATTGTCTTTGATAAAGGCTTCTTCCGCAATTCTCCAGCCGGCGGACGCGGAAGGGAAGAATCCCCATTGGCGCCCGGATGCGAATTTGGATGAACCGTCGAAGCGAAAACCGAATTCTGCCAGATACTTTGAATTATAATCGTAAGTGAACCGTCCGATGAACGATTTACTTGAATTATGATATACGGTACCATTATGCACGGTCAGGTCATTTATTCCGGCCGTATTCATACCGGCTTGCTGAGTGCTGGCATCTCCCGTAAACAACTGATCCAGCACGTCCATCGTCAAATTTCTTTGTGCAGAGAAATTGTCCGCTTCCCGCTCGCCTTCTTCGTAGATCACGTTGCCGCTTACATTATGCACTTTGTTGAATGTGCCCGTATAAGACAACGATAATTGAAGCAGGGTGTTGATATATTCGACATACGACCTCTTGACAAAACTTGGCGCCGACAAGGTCGTGGATAAATAGGCGTCGGTTCCGGAGTCATAAGTATAACCATAATACTTTTTTTGAAATTGTTTATTGTTATATACATTATAGTCATAACCGTACATGCCTCTTGCCTTTAATCCTTTCACCCCCGGAATGTCCCATTCCAAAGCCATATTGGTATTGACGACCCGCTGTGCGATGTTCAGGTATCCCGATTTATCGGCGTCGGTAATAATTTCCGGATGTCTGCCGCCGGCCACCGTCGGATAGTCCGGATTCCCGTTTGCATAGTACTCGCCTGCCGGATCATTCACCCACATGCTCTGGAACACGCGGTAGGTATCCAATCCTGACGGACGGTTTTTGGCATCCGACATTAAATTCAGCAATACTTCCGCTTTAAGCCCTTTGGCTAACTGGGCGGTGACATTCGAGCGCAGATTGAAGCGCTGATAGTTCAAATCGCCGGATTTCCATGCGCCATACTCCTTGTTGAATCCGAAACTGGTGTAATAATTCAATTTCTCCGTACCGCCCGAAGCGTTGATATTGTGATAGGTTTGCGGCGAAGCACGCATTACCTGCATCCAGTCGGTCTCTTTTTTGGTGCCGTTCAGATAAGATTGAATCGTCTCTTCGGAAAACACTGCCGGATTTCCTGCATTGAAGGCATCCTCATTTACAATCCGCATGTGCTCGGAGGCAGTCATTGCCTCTCCCGGATTAACTATATGCACTTGACCATAGTATCCCGTATATTCCATTTGGAATTTGCCGTCCGTCTGCCCTTTTTTGGTAGTTACCAAAACAACGCCGTTAGCGGCGCGTACGCCATAAATGGCAGCCGCGGCATCTTTCAAGACGGAAATGGATTCTACTTCATTCGGGTCGAGCTTGACAAAATTATCACGCGGAACGCCGTCAATAACATACAGGGGCGTTCCCATACCACGGATCTGGAATATATTCGTAAACTGTCCCGGCTCACCTTCCACCGAAATGTTCTGCACGCCTGCAATCTTTCCGGAAAGGGCGTTTTGAATATTGGTCGCTTTGGTGGTGACAATCTTTTCCGATTTGATATTCGCTACCGCACCGGTCAAGGTCACTTTCTTTTGGGTGCCATACCCGACGACGACGACTTCTTCCAAGGCCTGATTGTCTTCAATCAGTTTGATAATAAGAGGTTTACCCCCTCCACCACCGGATACTGCGCTGATTTCCTGCGTAATATACCCGATAAAGGAAATCTGCAAAACAGCATTATCGGAAACGCTCAAGGAAAACTTCCCGTCCACATCCGTAATATTGCCGTTCGTCGTTCCTTTCTCCACTACATTCGCCCCGATGATTGGTTCGCCGTTGACGTCAACCACCGTACCGGTGATTTTTTCTTTTGCCGGTTGTGAGGGTTGAATGGACATTACGGTTGTCGCTATGTCAAGCGCTTTGGGAGTCATATTCCGAAAGACCACGACCTGACGGTCTATAATCCTGTAAGCAAGTAGCGTTCCGGCAAACATGTTGTCAAGAATCTGTGCCACATTACTTTCTTCCGCTTTGATATTCACTTTCTTATCCGTCTCCATGCCGGTATCGTCCGCAAATACAAAAACGTAATCACTTTTTTTCTCTATCTCGTTGATAGCCTCTTTGATAGATATATCTGTGAGACGAAGAGACAGTTTGGTGTCCTGAGAATGGGCATTGTCGGCATGTGCCGCACATATCCCCACAAATAGCATTAATACAAAAACTTTCATTTTTCGAATGGTCTGTTTTTTAATATAAAGATATTCCATAAATCATTGATTAAATTGTTATTGTTTATAAACTGTTTTTTCAATGACAAAAAGATCACGTACATTTGCACGATTTTCGTTTTTACTTATACATATGTAAGTAATTAATTGTCACTTTATCGGACGGTATTTGCAGTATCGTCCGGTTTTTTTTGCTGGATTTGATGCTTAACTTATTTCATAGGCGGTTCATTTTAGAGGGTTAGTATCTATGTATATTTTTTTATCATCACGCGTATACTTTGTGGATGACAGCAACGAAATGGTTGCCATCACATTATCCAAATCGTCCGACAGGTATATTTTTCCCGTACAGGTTTTGGCCTGAAGATCAATATAATTCTGTATATCAAAAGATAGATTATAATAACGTTCCATTTGTTTCAAGACATCGGCGATCGGCGTTTGTTGCAGCACAAGATACCCGTCTTTCCAACTTACGTAGGCAGAAACATTGACCTGTTTTTTGGCTACCTGTGCGTTGTGATAAGTAAGCATTTCGTTCGGGACAAGGAATGTTTCCGCCTGTGAAGCGGTTTTCACTCCGACACTCCCTTCCACTAACACGACGGACTGAGGAGCGTCTTGATCTTGGTATGCCGATACGTTAAATTTCGTTCCGTAGACTTTTATCCGAAGGCCGGACGTCTGAATCAGGAACGGCCTTTGTTCTTCTTTTGCCACCTCGACGTACATTTCGCCCGCCAGATGTACGGTTCGGCTTTTACCCGTAAACGTAGCAGGAAATTCCAGCGCCGAGCCGGAGTTAATCCAGACTTTGGTTCCGTCGGACAGTTCCAGTTGCGACCGCTTTCCATACGGAACCACGATTTTATTCATCATTGCATGGTCGGCCGCAAGTTGTGTGGATTTGCCTCCGTCCGCTTCCCGCACCGTGGCCGAACCCGTCTTATCTATTTGCACATAAATATCTTTCGAGAATGACATCGTCCCGGAACCTGTTACCAGAAAAATATCTTTTTCCTCCAGATTCTCGCCCACAATCAGTTCGTGAAACGTTGATCCGGTTTCTTCCGGTACGGAGTTCAGAAAATAGATCGAAAAGCCGGCAAGCAAAGCGATACATGCGGCGGCGGCGGCATATTGTACCATCCGAAGCCGCCGTTTCTTCCTTTCTGCCAATGAAACCGACTTCCGGATACGTTGCTGCAAACAGGCATATTCCACATCAGACAAATCGTCTTTGTTCAGCCGTATTTTTGAAAATTCCCGGAGCGCCTTCTCAAATTCTTGTTTTAAGGCAGGATGATGCACGATGAATGCGTCCCACTCTTCTTTGAGGTCACAATCATCGGTCAACCGCCAGAAAATAAAACGGTCGTCTTGCAGGAAATCTTTGTAATCTTTGTAATTCTGTTTTGTCATAGTTTACACATCGTACTCTAAAGACAACTGAAACTTTTTTTTGTTCCCTATTTTTGATAGAAAAATGACTTTATCCGATCAATAAAAAAAGCTAATTAGCCGAAACCGCATTTCTTTTGAGTTTCGCAAGGGTTATGTGCATGAGTTTACGGCAAGCCGGAACGGTAATGTGCATGAGTTGGGCAATCTCTTTATAATCGCAATCCATCGTGTAACGGAGATAAATGATTTCACGTTGCCGGTTGGTGAGGTTTTGAAGGAGTTGATCTACTTTCTGTCGGATTTTTTCCTCTTCTTCGGCTTCAATCATCAGGTCTTCGACCGTCACATGGATGCTGAAAGGAATTTCCTGCTCAGTGGCGCTGCCTTCCGGGGGTAATTCGGTCACTTCCTTCTTTTGTTTGTGTAGATTGAGTAAACGGTTTTTTAGTGAGCGCAAGAGGTAAAACCGGATATGGATCACATGATTCAAGAGGTCTTTGTCCAGACAGAGAGTATAAAACACATCATGAATCGCATCCATAGCGATTTCCCGATCGAATCCAAGATTGAGTGCATACGAAAAAAGATCATGTACATACGTTCTGTAGACCGTATCTATCGTTTTATTTGTTTTTTCCTCCATTCTCTTTTTCATCGTATTTTTAGCGACGGCAAATAAAGAGAAAATATATGAAAAATCAAAATTTTAATTGAGAAAAACGGTACTGTCTCGTGAAAGATGTTTTATTTCCGGTCGTTTTATATCGATCTATTCAAACAGAAACTGTTTTTCGGTCAGCCATTTGGGGTTTTGTTCTTCAAAAAAGAATTTTTCGCCGAAGGCCGGTTTCAGTTGGTCGAACCAGGTGGCTTTCGGGTCGTATGCCGCAAAGAAGGGAATGTCTACCCACCGGGGATTGCGTGCCTGGATGAAGCGCAGCACAAAGACTTTTTCTCCGCGGACGTCCTGTACGCCCAGCACCTGTATTTTCCCTGCATAGTGGCTCATGCTCGGCCCTCTCACCGTGCGGCAAAGCCCGCTCACCTGCCTGTATGCGCGGCGGAAGATGTTCCAGCATTTCTCCAGCGGCAACTCAAAATAATGTCTGGCGCCCGTGTCGCGCACCACAAACATATAATATGGAATACAACCGGCATCGACCTGTTTGCGCCACATTTCGCTCCACAATTCCGGTTTGTCGTTGATGTGTCGCAGCAACGGGGATTGCGTCCGTATCTGGGCGCCGGCGCTGCGTAGCCGGGCAATCGCCTGCCCCACGGCAAGGGTGGACAGTTCGACCGGATGATTGAAATGCGCCTGTATGGAAAGATGCTTGCCGGCGGCGATGATGCTGTCGAACAGGCGGAACAGATCGTCGCTGTCCTTGTCCGTCAGGTAGCGATAAGGCCAGTATGTAAGCGATTTGGTGCCTATCCGGATCGAGCGGATGTGACTAAATTCGGATTGAAGCAAGGGTTTGATGTACGTCTCCAGGGCGCCGGCGCTCATGATCATCGGGTCGCCGCCGGTGAACAGTATGTCGGTCACGTCCTTGTGCAAACGGAGGTAATTCAGGAATAAACCGGTCTCTTTCATGGCGAATTTCAATTCGCTCATGCCCGAAAATTGCGGCCAGCGGAAGCAAAACGTACAATAAGCATGGCATGTTTGCCCCTGGCTGGGGAAAAACAGGACGGTTTCGGGATATTTATGCTGGATGCCCCTGAGCCGGATTTCGCCCAGCAAGGGCACGTTCTGTTCCTGTCCGGCCGGGTTGGGATTCAGTGAAAGGCGTATCTGCTGCACCTTCCGGGAGAGCGCTTCATCGCCGACCTGTTGGTCGACCAATTTTTCGATGGCCGCATAATGCCTTTTTTCCAGCATCTCCCGCCGCGGGAAATTCAGGGTGAAGACCGGGTCGGAATCAATATTCGACCAGTCGATCAATTCGTCCGTCACATAATTGTTGGTTTTGAAAGGCAGCGCCCGGCCTGTGATTTCCATCTCGCGGATCAACTCCGGCGAAAGAGAGGCCAACTGTGGAATGGTGCGGACATTCGATAGCGTATATGACTTGATTGTTTTACTCATAAACAGATTTGTATTTTAGACAGGAACATTCCATAACGACGAATTGTTGACGGTGCGGATTATTTTTCAACACCGACGGTGGGACGCTTCAAATGATCCCGGGGAAGATCAACACCGACGGTGGGACGCTTCAAATGAATCCGGGGAAGATCAACACCGGCGGTGGGACACCTCAAATGATCCCGGGGAGGATCAACACCAGTGGTGGGACACCTCAAATGATCCCGGGGAGGATCAACACCGACGGTGGGACATCTCAAATGAACCCGGGGAAGGTCAACACCGGCGGTGGGACCCTTCAAAAGACTTCGGGGAAGGTCATGGCCAACGGCCGGACTCTTTGAAATGCCCCCATTCGTTTCCGGGGAATAATTCATAATTCATAATTCATAATTGTTTCAAGTTCTTTGAAGCAGGAAATGATTTTGTTGGCTGCCGTTTCGTCTCCGGTGGATGCTTCCCAGCCGGTATTTTTCAGCCAGATGGTCAGGCAGCCGATTGAAGCCGCCGGAAGGATGTCTTTGTCGTACGAATCACCGACCACCGCCACTTCGCCGGCCGTCAGATGCAAGGCCTCCACGCCCAGCCGGAAGATCTGCGGATCCGGCTTGCGGACGCCGCACACCGCCGATTCGATAATGACCGGAAAGAAGCGATCCAGTTCGAAATCCTTCAAAACGGAAGCGATATTCCCGTAAAAATTGGAAACCAGCGCCAGCGGATACCTCTCCGCGAGCGCTTCAAGAACCGGACGCGCCGCCTTGGCCGAACGTCCGGCGCAGGCATAGCCATATTCGGCGATGCGCTGTTTCCGTTCCGGCGTCACCCCGTCTTCCGGCAAAAAGCGGTTGGCTTTGAGCCATTCCAGTTGGATGTCCGTTTTCAACAGCAGCATGTCCGAAAAAGTATGATGAGGCTGCACCAGCGGATATTTCCCCAGCGTTCTTTCGCCATGCACGTAGGCTTGCCGGAAGGCTTCCTTTGTGACCGGCATCTGTTCCGCCCGGTATGCCTGCCAGATCACCTCCGACCAGTGCACGCCGTCGCTGTCGATCGTTCCGCCGTAATCGAACAGGAAACCTTTGATCTGTTCCGGATGTATCATTGTTCGGTGGTCAGTTGCTTGCCGAACTGCCTGCAAAAACGCTCGTGCGTGATGACCATGTAGGCGAGCATGGCATTGAGCGCCGTCAGTTCGAACACGAAATAGAGCCACGGCAGGTTGATAAACAGGGCCACAAACAGGGCGATCACCCGTGTATTGAACGATAGCATATTCGTGTATTTCATCAGCGGGAGGCTTTTTTGACGAAAAGCCGTCCGGAACCATTCCGGCGTCTCTTCCTGATATTTTTCCCGAAGCAGACTCATCATCCGGCGGAGATTCGGCGCCCAGGCCTCCTGTCCGGCCGTATATTGAAGATAACTGAAGGCTAAAAGTTTGGGTATGAAATAGGGTTTCCAGCGCATGTGCCGGTAATTTTCTCTTAATGCGGCGGACTCAGACCATTCGCTGCCCGGTTTTCCCTTGAGAAACAGCAGGTGCACATTCCGGTAATAGTCCGCCATCGCCGCCTGTTTGCTATGGAAATACCCGGTGACGGCGCCTAACGCCCAGATCCGGAAATTCCACAACGGCATCAGGCGGAAACAGAGCGCCGCATAAATGGCAATAAACCACAGATCGCCGCTAGCGCCGTCCAGAATACGTCCGAGCGGCGTCTTTTGCCCCGTCATACGCGCCAGTTGTCCGTCGGCGCTGTCATACATGTTTGCCCAGACAAGCAGTAACATCCCGACGACATTCACTCTCAGGTCGGGAAAATAAAAACAGACGCCCGCCGCAATGCCTATAAAAATACTGATGATCGTGACCGTATTGGGCGAGATGCCGGCTTTATGAAATAATAATGCCCAACGATAACCCAGCGGGCGATAGAAGTGCATGTCAATAAATTCTTCCGTATCCAGCGATTTCAGTGTAGATTCCATGTCCGGTTTCATGCTATTCAAGGGTTTCATGATTCAAGAAATTCATAATTATACGCGCAATATACGGAACCGCCTCGTTGCGGCACGGCGCAAAACTGGGCCAGTCGTTGAAGTCGATCAGCCGGAGGGAGCCGTCTTCGGACACGATGCAGTCGCCGCCGTAAATCCGGATGTTCAACACCTTGGCCGCCTCATTGCTGAGCGCGTACAACCGAGCGGCATCAAACGGAAAGCCTTGGGCGGTTCCGTTGATTTGTTCCAGGCCGAATTTGCTGTGCTGCATGTCGGACGGATAAAACCAATAAAAGAAATCCGTTTCCGCCACGCCGTAGAACTTGACAAGGTCGCCGACCAGGTGTTCGTTCACCACCACCATTTCAATACCCCGCATGGCGAACTCCTTCAGGATGCCTTTGGCTTCGTCCGGGTGGCGCACATAGGTGACGTCTTCGCGATGAATGGCATGAAAATCGCCCCGCTTCACCCAGCAATTATACAAACCGGCTTCTTCGAGTGCGGCTACCGGGTCTTCGCCGGTAGGGAGGAACAGGCTGCGAGGGTGGGGGATGGCGTGGGATAACAACAGCCGCGTCATTTTCTCGCGCGTGCAGTTCTCAATGCCATAGCCGGAGTTGACTACCACCCGACCCATGTCTTCAAACTGTTGTAGCCGGCGGATGGATTGCCGGTCGCGCACCATGTTGAACAGGAAACTCTCCCGGAGGTCTCTTGTCAACAAGTCCGATTCGATATATTCATTTACCGTATAGCCTTTGCCGCGCAAGTAATCTGCTGTCAGTGAAAAGATGGCGGCATCGTTTCCGATATGATTCGGTGAAAACAGATTTCCTCTGCGGATACCGGCAATCGTTCGTTCTTTCATTATATCTGCTTTTTCTAAACGACGTCAAAGATAACAAAAATCAACGACGCGGCACACCGGCGCAACGGATAAGGCGATTTTTTTTACGGTCTTGTGCCTTGCATCCCTTCATCCGGCGCTTTTAAACGGAGGAATTGTTCGGCCTTGACAACATCTCCGGCATGGTCTACGTCGATAATCTTGCCGAAGGGATACGCCCTGAGCCGCAAACCGCTTTCTACAAGTTTGCGCTGATAATTTCGCATACGCGACACGCCCTCGGCCATCGCCTCGTCCAGCACGCGGAGGCCGGAGCGACGCAGGCAATAGATGCCTCCGGACACATACCGGCAGTCTGCCTCCGCATGATCCGCGAACCCCCGGATCATCAGCCGGTCGTCCGTTTTCACATAGAGCGGTTTTTCGTCGTCGATAAAATCCGTCACCGCCATCAGTCCGTCCAGGGTGTGATCCGTTTCAAACGCGCGCACGTAAGGTTTAAATTCTTCCTCCCGGAAAATCGTATCCACCGTTGTGAGACAGAAACATTCTCCCTTCAGGTAACGGCTTAGCGCATGGAAGCTGTGCATCGAACTGGGAGTAGACTGTACATGCAGATGAAGCGGAACGGGTATCCGGAGTTTCTTCACAAAGGCCTGCACTTCCGGCATGTGCTCGTTCACAATGACGCTCACCGACGATGCCCCGTTTTCCAGAAACACCCGCACCAACCGTTCGATCAAAGGAGTGTCACACAAACGCACCAGCGGTTTGGGCGTTTTTACGCCTTCCTGTACCAGCCGGGAACCTTCGCCGGCAGCAATAATTGCATAATCCATATCTTGTCAGATTATAATTGATGCTCCAAAATTACATCAAAATAACTTGTATATATAAGTAATTTAGCCTAATTTTGCTGCCGATTTTTAACAGGACATATAATACATTAATAAAGATAATAATAGAATAATGGCAACAGCAGTTATTATGCCGAAGCAGGGACAGTCGGTCGAGAGTTGTATCCTGACGGAACTGAAAAAGAAAAAAGGCGACGCCGTGGCGGTGGGCGATATCCTCTTCGCCTACGAAACCGACAAGGCTTCGTTCGAGGAAGATGCGAAAACGGCCGGCACCGTGCTGGAGGTTTTCTTTGCCGAAGGCGACGAAATACCCGTATTGACGAATGTGATGGTTATCGGCGTCCCCGGCGAAGCGACTGACGGATTCCGTTCCGAAGGCGCGGCACAGGCGAACGCGACGGCGTCCGAACCGGCTGCCGTACGTGCGGAACCGTCGCCCGCAACGGCAACCGCGCCGGCGCCCGCAGCAACAGTCGCCGGCGCACAGTCGCCCGTCTCGCCACGCGCCCGCAAACTGGCGGAAAAGAACGCCATCCCGGCGGAAACGCTGGCGGGAACGGGGCCGCGCGGTCGCGTCATTGAACGGGACGTGCAGGCGGCCGTCGATGCAGCGCCGAAAACGACGCCGCTGGCCAAAGCCATCCTCCGGGATACCGGCGCCGACGTGCCGACATCGGGCAGCGGACTGGCCGGACAAGCCCGCGGCGCCGACGTGAGCGCGAAAAATCCCGTCTATGCCGCCGACAGCGAAATCAAACCGGTAAGCAACATGCGGAAACTCATCGCCAAGGCCATGCACGCCTCGCTGCAAAACTCCGCGCAGCTGACGCACCACCTCGGCGCCGACGCCCGCCGCATCATGGCATTGCGCAAGCAGGTCAAAAAGGCGGTGGCCGACGGCTATCCGACCGACATCACGCTCAACGACATGGTTTGCCTCGCCGTTGTACGGGCGCTGAAAAAATACCCGCAGGCGAACGCGCATTTCCTGGGCGACAGCATGCGGACTTTCTCGAAGATACACCTCGGACTTGCCGTCGATACCGAACGCGGACTGATGGTGCCGGTCGTGAAGAACGCCGACGACCTCTCCATCCAGGGACTGGCAAACCGGCTGAAGGAAGTGGCCGGCGCGTGCAAGAAAGGGTCGGTCGATCCCGATCTGCTGTCGTCGGAAGCAGCCTCGTTTACCGTTTCCAACCTGGGCAACTACGGCGTCGAGATGTTCACACCGGTCATCAACCTGCCGCAGGTCGCCATTCTCGGCGTCAACACCATCGTGCCCCGTCCGAAAGACCTGGGCGGCGGCGTTTACGGGTTTGTGCCGCACATCGGACTGAGTTTGACCTACGACCATCGCGCCCTCGACGGCGGCGAAGCGACGCGCTTCCTGAAACAGATCGCCGTCGAGATCGAAAACATGAACTTTGAATTAAATTGAGAATTGAGAATTAAATAATATATATGATAGACTTGGCAATTATTGGGGGAGGCCCCGGAGGGTATGTAGCGGCGGAACGTGCCGGCGCGAAGGGTTTGAATGTCGTACTGTTTGAAAAACGCGAGCTGGGAGGCGTCTGCCTGAACGAGGGCTGCATCCCGACCAAGACATTACTGTACAGCGCCAAAATATACGACTCGGCGCGTCACGGCGAGGCTTACGGCGTGACGGCGTCCGGCGTGACGGCGGACTTCGGCAAGATCGTCGCCCGCAAAAACAAGATCGTCCGCAAGCTCGTGGCCGGCGTCGGCGCAAAGATGAAGGCGCACCGCGTGCAGGTCGTCAAGGGCGAAGCGCAGATCAAAGGCCGCTCGGCCGCCGGCATCGAGATTGCCTGTGGCGGCGAAACGTTTCTGGCCGCCAACCTGCTGCTTTGCACCGGTTCGGAAGCCTTCGTCCCGCCCATCCCCGGAATCCGCGAGGCGGGCGACATCATCCTCACCAACCGCGAAATACTTGCACTGAAGGAACAGCCCCGCTCGTTGGTCATCATCGGCGGCGGCGTGATCGGGATGGAATTTGCCAGCTTCTACAACAGCCTCGGCACGGAAGTGACCGTCGTCGAGATGCTGCCCGAAATTCTGGGCGGCCTGGACGGCGAAATCAGCGCCATGCTGCGCGAAATCTATGCGAAAAAGGGCATCCGCTTCCACCTTTCGTGCCGGGTGACCGAAGTTAAAAACAACGAAGTGACGTACGTTACGCCGGAAGGCACAACGGCGTCGGCCACGGGCGACAAGATACTTGTCAGCGTCGGACGCCGGGCGGTCACGGGCGGATTCGGACTCGAAACGCTGGGCGTGGAGCTGGATCGCGGCGCCGTGAAGGTGGACAGCCGGATGCGGACGAACGTGCCGAACGTCTTTGCCGCCGGCGACGTGACCGGCTTCTCGATGCTCGCGCACACGGCCAGCCGCGAAGGCGAAGTGGTCGTCAACAACCTCACCGGCCGCCCCGACGCGATGCGCTACAACGCCATTCCGGGCGTCGTCTATACCAATCCCGAAGTGGCCGGCGTCGGCCTCACCGAAGAGACGGCGAAAAAGGAAGGCATCGCCTGCCGCGTGGCCAGATTGCCGATGGCCTATGCCGGCCGTTTCGTCGCCGAAAACGAAGGCGGGACAGGCCTCTGCAAAGTACTTGTCGGGGAGCGGCACGGCGAAGTGCTCGGCGTACATATCCTCGGCAACCCGTGCAGCGAGATGATCTACGGCGCATGTATGGCCATCGAACAGGAACTGACGCTCCGCGAAATGCAGGAAATCGTCTTCCCCCATCCCACCGTCTCGGAGATTTTCAAGGAAACGGTGTTTGCGTTCTGATATAGGAAGATAAATTTCTATCTTTGCAGTGTCAACTTAAAAAGTAAAACAAAATGGTCATGGAAAAAATAACAGTAACGATGTCCCAGCGCGAATACAAACGTTATCTTGCTTATAAGGAAGCCGACAAAATTGCACGAGGCGTGAAAAAGGGACTTGACGCTATTCAGGAAGTCCGGGAAAAGAAAAGAACATTGAAATCTGCCTATCAGTTAGCAAATGAACTTTAAAGTCACGCCCGAGTTTGAGAAGGCATTAAAGAGGTTAAAGAAAAAATATCCCTCAATAAAAGAAGACTATCTCGTATTTCTTGCCGAATTGGAAAAAAATCCGGTAATGGGAGACGAGATATTCCCCAATTGCAGAAAAGTCCGCATAGCCATTAAGAGTAAAGGTAAGGGTAAAAGTGGTGGTGGCAGGATAATTTTTTATTTTGAAATTATTCAAGATACGGTTATTCTCCTGTACATCTACGACAAATCGGAAATGGATAATGTCCAAACAGATTTTATTGAACAGATTTTAAAATCATCGTATGGCAAGCAATAATCAAGACAAAACCGCGCGAATCGCGGGAATATGGTATCTGGGCATGATTGTCACAATGGCTTTCGGCTGGATGTACGTCGATGCGGCGCTCTTTGTGCCGGGAGATGCGGCAGCTACCGCAGCAAACATCCTTGCTTCCGAACAGTTGCTGCGTTTGGGCTTTGTAAGCAGTTGCGTTGGCATGATTTGTTTCTTGATGGTTGCGAATACGCTCTACAAGTTATTCGAGCCGGTTGACCGTAACTTGTCCAGACTGATCGTTGTGTTTGTTGCTGTCGATGTTGCGGTGATGTTCATAAATGCACTTTTCAAGTTCGCGCCCGTCCTGTTCCTGAACGGTACGGGGTATCTCTCGGCCTTTGACACGGCTCAGTTGCATGCGCTGGCAATGATATTCCTCGATCTGTATGAGCATGGCCAATGGATGCTTGCGATTTTCTCGGGACTTTGGCTTCTTCCCGTTGGTCTGCTTATTTTGAAATCGACTCTTATCCCCAAAGTCATAGGAATCCTTGCCATCATCTCGACAGTGTTCTATGCAGTCCAATTCTTTACTTTCTTTTTGTTGCCGGATCATTTCGGAGTAATCGAAGGGATACTTGACGCCGGTTCTACCATTGGCGAGATACCGCTTCCCCTCTGGCTTCTGATCATGGGAGCAAAAGACAGGAAGCCGGCGAGTGAAATCATTAAAACCAAACGGTGAAATAAAATGGAGAAAACAAACATACGCATTGCAGCTGCACAAAAGGCAAAAGCAACGCGAAACACTAAAAATGCAGCTGCACAAAGCATGAATCGGACGCAAAACACGGTTCATGCAGCTGCACAAACCATGATTTGGACACAAACCATGAAAAATGCAGCTGCACAAAGCATGAATCGGATGCAAAACACTAAAAATGCAGCTGCATTTCCAGTCGCGGCGCACAGAATATAAAACAAAATCAATAACATTCATATATTATACATTATGCCAAAGGAATTATACATCGACCCGGCGAAGGCGAGAGCAGCCGGCGAAATCAGGTTTACTCCCATTCCGGTGAATCAGTACCGGAAGACCGTAAGGGAAGAGTTGAACAGCAAGAACTTCACGGAGGAGGACTTGAAGGGAATCTATCACGACATGACCGTCATCCGCGAGTTTGAGACCATGTTGCAGTTGGTCAAGACGACGGGCGGCTACAACGGCGTCGAATACAACAATCCCGGCCCGGCGCACCTGTCGGCCGGACAGGAAGCGGCGGCCGTCGGGATGGCCTATACGCTCGGCGTGGACGACTTCATCTTCGGGTCGCACCGCAGCCACGGCGAAATCCTCGCCAAAGGCCTCCGCGCCATCCGTCAGCTGGACGGCAAGGAGCTGGCGGCGATCATGGACGGGTTCTGGGACGGCGCCACGGTCGGCGTCGTGAAAACCGTTTACCGGGGCGACGACGTCCGGGCGCTCGGCATCCGCTTCCTGCTCTACGGCGCGCTGGCGGAGATTTTCGCCAAGACGACCGGCTTCAACAAGGGGCTGGGCGGCAGCATGCACACGTTTTTCACCCCCTTCGGCATCTACCCCAACAACGCCATCGTGGGCGGCAGCGGGAGCATTGCCGTCGGCGCGGCGCTGTACAAGAAAGTGAACCGCAAACCGGGCATCGTGGTGGCCAACATCGGCGACGGCTCGATGGCGCGCGGCCCCGTCTGGGAAGGCATCTCGTTTGCCGCGATGGATCAGTTCACCCACCTTTGGGAGGGCGACATGAAGGGCGGACTGCCGGTCATTATCAACATCATGAACAACCAGTACGGCATGGGCGGACAGACGCGCGGCGAGACGATGGGCTACGACCTGGCCGCCCGCATCGGCGCCGGCGTGAACCCGGAACAGATGCACGCCGAGCGCGTGGACGGCTACAATCCGCTGGCCGTGATCGACGCCTACCGCCGCAAGAAGGCGCTGATAGAGGCGAAAAAAGGCCCCGTGCTGCTCGACGTCCTGACGTACCGGTACAGCGGCCACTCGCCGTCCGACGCCTCCTCGTATCGTTCCAAAGAGGAAGTGGAACAGTGGGAAGCGCAGGACTGCATCGCCGGTTTCGGCAACGAACTGGTCGCGGCCGGCGTCGCCACGCGGGACGAACTGGAGGCGATCGCGGGCGAGGTGAAGGCGGTCATGATGGACACGTTCAAACTTGCCATCGACGACACGCTCTCGCCGCGCATGGACTTGCACCGCGAGCCGGAACTGCTGGGGACGATGATGTTTTCGAACCGCTCGGTGGACGCGCTGTCGGATGCGAAACCCGACGTCAACCATCCGCAGGCCGAGAATCCGCGCGTGAAACAGATCGCCCAGAAAGAGCGTTTCGCCTTCGACAAGGACGGCAAACCTTTCTCGAAAATGAAACAGTACCAGCTGCGCGACGGGATATTCGAAGCCATCGTCGACCGGTTCTACCGGGATGCGTCCCTGATAGCCTACGGCGAGGAGAACCGCGACTGGGGCGGGGCGTTCGCCGTCTATCGCGGACTGACGGAGGCGCTGCCGTATCACCGCCTGTTCAACGCGCCCATCGCCGAGGCGGCCATCGTGGGCACGGCCATCGGCTACGCCATGTGCGGCGGCCGGGTGATACCGGAAATCATGTACTGCGACTTCCTCGGCTGCTGCGGCGACGAGGTGTTCAACCAGCTGCCCAAATGGCAGGCGATGAGCGGCAACATACTGACGATGCCGGTGGTCGTGCGCGTGTCGGTCGGCTCGAAATACGGCGCGCAGCACTCGCAGGACTGGACGTCGCTGGCCGCCCATATCCCCGGCCTGAAAGTGGTCTTCCCGGTGACGCCCTACGACGCCAAGGGACTGATGAACGCGGCGCTGCAAGGCACCGACCCGGTGATCTTCTTCGAGAGCCAGCGCATCTACGAGATCGGCGAACAGTTCCACGCGGGCGGCGTGCCGGAAGGGTACTACGAAATCCCGTTCGGCGAACCCGACGTCAAGCGCGAAGGCACGGACATCACGCTCCTGACCATCGGCGCAACGCTCTACCGCGCACTGGAAGCCGCCAAAATACTGGAAGAGAAATACGGCCTGAGCGCCGAAGTGATCGACGCGCGTTCGCTCGTGCCGTTCGACTACGCGAAAGCGCTTGCGTCGGTCAAAAAGACCGGCCGTATCGTGATCGCCGGCGACGCCACGGCACGCGGCTCGTACCTGAACGACCTGGCTCGCAACATCACCGAGCTGGCGTTCGACGATCTGGATGCACCGCCCGTCGTACTCGGTTCGCGCGACTGGATCACGCCGGCCTACGAACTGGAATACGCCTTCTTCCCGCAGGCGGAGAGTTTCATCGACATCATCCACGAGAAAATCCTCCCGCTCAAGGGACACGTCCCGACCTACAACTTCACGCCGGCCGAACAGGTTCGCCGTGCACGGACAGGGATATGAGCGCCGGTCGCGCTTCAGGCGGATGAAACGGATTTGAACGAAGGCACGGGGGAGTTTCTCCGTGCCTTTTTTTAATCCCCGGTGAAGGGATTGACTGAACCGAAGCGACCGTCCATGCAGCTGCTTATGATCCGAAACGCCTGCCTGCCGTCGAAAGTACAGCCGCAATTATGCAAAAGCCTGAAAGCGCACGCGAGGGAAGGATAAAGTTTTGACTTTCGACTTGCATTTCTATCCGTTATTCATTGAAAATGTTATATCTTTGCGAAAAAAGAACTTGAAGTCATGAAACATTTACCGATAGGAATACAGTCATTTAGAGATTTGCGGGAGAATAATTATCTGTATGTGGACAAGACCGCGCATATTCACCGCTTGGTTACGACGGGGAAGGTGTATTTTCTTTCCCGTCCGCGCCGTTTTGGAAAATCGTTATTAATAAGTACGATGGATGAGCTTTTCCGGGGCAATAAACCCCTGTTCGAAGGGCTGTACATCCATGATAAATGGGACTGGACGCGGCAGTATCCGGTGATCAGGATCGACTGGACACAAATCAACCATTCTTCTCTGGAAGAGATGAAAGTCAGTTTAACAGGATATTTGAATGAAATTGCAGGAAAGTATAATGTAACGCTTACACAAAAATCTGCAACAGACTGTTTCAGGGAATTGATATATATTTTACATGAAAAGACGGGCGAAAAAGTGGTCGTCCTGATAGACGAATACGACAAACCGATCACAAGCCATTTATCCGATCCCCTTTTGGACAGTATCCGGACAATCGT
>JAITPV010000157.1 GCA_031289275.1 Tannerella sp. | reverse complement strand
GTCAGATTGCCTGTGGGGACATTCTGAATTTCATCCGGTTTCAGCGTGGCAACCGCACCGGTCAGGCTCACTTTCCTCGCCGTACCGTAACCGATCACCACCACCTCTTCCAGGGTTTGACGGTCTTCTTGCAGGGTGACATCCAAGTTTGTCCGGTTGCCTACCGCAATTTCCTGTGTCACATACCCCAGATAGGAAATCTGCAAGACTGCATTGTCACCGACCGACAACGAAAACTTCCCGTCCACATCGGAAATCGTTCCGTTCGTCGTACCTTTTTCCATCACATTCGCGCCGATAACCGATTCGCCGGTTTCGTCCTTTATGAGACCCGTCACCCGCCGCGCTTGTTGCACAATCAAGACGGCGTCTTTCTTGTGCAGGACAATTTGCCGGTCACTGATGGCGTAGGCGATCTCCGTATCCTGAAACAAATTGTCCAGAATCTCCGTGATGTTCCGTTTATCGGCGAGAACATTCACCTTACGTTCCACATCTACCATTTTCTTGTTGTAAAGAAAACGAAATTCGCTTTGATCCTCAATGGAGTTCAAAACCTCTTCGATAGATACATTGTTCATTCGAAAAGTAAGCGTCGCCGATTGGGAATACGTATTGCTCCCCAACACCTGCGCCACGCTTATGACTAAAAATAAGAGATAAAATCGCATAATGTGCAATAATTTAACGGCAAAATAACGCCTTCGGGTTTTGTTTTCTGAAATAAAATACATACTTTTGTTTGGTTTAGTTTTAGAATAATTGTTTGGTATAAACTATTTGACGGCTGAACATACCTGAAAGGAAAGGTCTCGCACACCTTTCCTTTTTTGATGGCTACGCACTTCCACCGACAGGGAACAGCGTTTCCTGCTTCACGGACGTCCGACCGATAAGATCGGTATTTTTTGTTCTTATTTCTCATAGGTATAACAAAGACGTTTCAGGTGTATTTTCCCACATCCGAAACGTCCCTTTTTTTTAAAACCCGCCTTTTTTTTAACATTCGGCGCGGATCAACTCCCGTTGGCAGGCGTCCTTTGGTACACTTCAATCCGCTGTTTTTCATGCCGGTGGTTGGGGGTCATGGTTCTTTTATGGCGGACGAACCGTATCGGCGCCGACATTTTCAGCAACTGCAATATTTCATCCAGCGATTCGTCCTCGAACGTGGCGCGGTAGCGTTCGCCGGCAATCGCCCGGTCTTTAATGACGATATCTACATTAAATGTCTGCTCCAACCGTTTGAATACGTCGCATAACGGATCGTCCCTGAAGATCATCAAGCCGTCTTTCCACGCGCACCATTTATACGGATCGGTGACAGCGACCGTCTCCCGGTCGCTTTGACTGTTATACAAGGCACGCTCGCCCGGCTTCAGCGTCATGCGGGAAGCCTTGCCGAACACGACGTCTACCGTGCCCTCCGCCATCGTTACGGCCGTGATGGAGTCCGTGGCATAGGCCTGAATGTTGAACGCCGTGCCGGTGGCGGTCAACGTCATTCGGTTTGTTTCTACCACAAACGGGTTTTTGCTGTCCGAACAAACCTCGAAATAGCCCTCGCCCTCCAGTGTGACCCGGCGCTGCCCCGGACGAAATTTCAACGGATACCTCAACACGCTCCCCCCGTTCAGCCATACGCCGGTGCCATCCGGCAAATCCACTTTGGAATACATGCCGTGCGGAGACCTCAGTTCCTGATATTCGGTCGATTCCGGGACATCCGCCGGCCCGTCGTCCAGATACAGGTAGACGGACAGGAGGAGCAGCGGAATCAGTATCACCGCCGCTACACGCTGCCAGTATATCCACAGCTTTTTTACAAGGCCGGGTTCCGAAATCCGTTGCCGGAGACTGTTGCCGGCTTTTTCGACATCAATCCCCTCCGGGTCAAATGCCGGATGCGTGATTTGCCACAAGTTGACAAAATCCTGCCGGTAACGCAAATGCTCCGGGTTTTCATTCTCCCATGCGGCCAATCGCCGTTGTTCTTCCGCGGTAGCTTTGCCGGTCAGGCAGGCTGTGATCAGAAGCGCGATTTGATTTTCATTCACTATCATTTCTCTGTCTATTTTATAAAAGACGTTCATCACGCCATTTACCACACTTTTTTATCCATTAAATTACGATTCGCCCCTTATTTTTTACTTTTTGATCCATTCATGCACATTACAGAAATTCCCGCAAATACTTTCGCAGGAAATCAATCGCCTTACTGATACGTACCTCTATCGTGCGCTCGGAGACATGCAGTTGTTCTGCAATTTCGCGATACTTCAATCCCTCAAAGCGGTTGAGTTCAAAGGCTTCCCGGCTGGCCTCCGGCATTTGCAGCAAGGCCTGTTGCAAGTGTTCTTGCAAATCCGAGTACAAAATATAATTCTCGGTATCGGCCATATCGTTCGACAAGCTGTTGGACAACACATACGATTCATGTTCGAGCACGATGTTCCTGTGGCGTATCTCGTCCAGACAGGCGTTGCGGACGGCTTTCAGCAAATACGATTTCAGGGAGGTTTCAATGATCAGCGCTGTCCGTTCACTCCACAATTTGAGGAAGATAGACTGGGCGATATCCTCACAAACAGCCTGATTCGGGAGAAAATTTCCCCCAAACAGCACCATGTCCTTATAATAGGTATTGAATATCAAAGAGAATGTCTGCGCATTTCCTTTCTTCAATTCTGCAATCCAGTCATATTCATCCGGCATAATATGGTAACGTTCATGAAACTTGCATCTTCATTATTGGCCGGCAAGATACGAATTATTTGTGAAACAATATGCAATTTCACGATCAATTGTTTTTAAGTTCAATGATTTCCATATCCGAGACATTCGCGCCGTCGATGACGAAACGTACGAGCGTGCGCACCTGCTGAAAACCACTTTTTCCGGCAGCGCCGGGATTGATGAACAGGCAGCCTAATCGACGGTCGAACATCACTTTGAGTATGTGTGAATGGCCGGCAACGAAAATATCCGGCCTGACGCGGTATAATTCGGCGCGGATGCCCGGGTCGTAGCGTCCCGGATAACCGCCGATATGCGTCATCATGATCCGCCGGTCTTCCACCGTGAAGTGGGCGGTTTTGGGATAGTCGACGCGCAACGCCTGCCCGTCGATATTACCGTAAACGGCACGCAGGGGCTTGATGGCGGCCAGGCTGCTTGCCACAAGCTCCGAACCGATGTCGCCGGCATGCCAGATTTCGTCGCACGCGCTGAAATAGCCGGCGAATTTGTCGTCCCACCACCCGTGGGTATCTGAGAGAAGTCCGATTTTTACCATACAGATGTTTCTTTTATCCCGCAAAAGTATTTATATTTACGCGCTTTTGTGCAAATTGGTATGGAAAAAATAAATTATCGTTATTTCAAACGCGACGTGAGCTGGTTGTCGTTCAACTATCGCGTATTGCTGGAGGCAGCCGACGAGTCGCTTCCGGTCTATGATCGCGTGCGTTTTCTTTCGATCTATTCGTCCAACGTGGAGGAATTTTACGAAATACGTGTGGCGGAACACCGGGGCGCCATCATGAAAAAGAACTTCACGGCCGAAAGCGTCGAAGTCATTGAAGAAACGCTGGAGGAAATCACAACGGAGGTCAACCGTCAGCAACAGATCTTTTACCGTATTTTTAACGAAGGCATCCTGCCGGCCTTGCGCCGCGAGCAGGTCTATCTGTATCAGGATGCCGTTCCGAAGCCGTTTCATGAGGAGTTTGTACGGAATTATTTCAACGAAGAAGTCTTCCCCTTCCTCTCGCCGGTGACTATTCAGGCCGGTATCCGTACTTTCATCCGCGACCGTCGGCTCTATCTGGTCGTCCGCATGAGGAAGAAAACGACCGGAGAACCGTATTACGTGCTCATCAAAATCCCCCACGCCAAGACGCCCCGCTTTGTGCCTCTGCCCTCGCACGAAGGCGTACATTATTACATGTTCATCGACGACGTGATCCGGATCAACTTGCCGCAGATTTTTCCGGGCTATGAGATAAACGGATGCTACGGCATCAAGATTTCGCGCGACGCGGATATTTACCTCGAAGAAGAAAATCCGGAAAACATCCTTCAGACAATTCGCCGGAAGGTCGAAAAACGCAAGATCGGCGCCCTGAGCCGGTTCATGTATGACTGTGCGATGCCGGACGATTTCCTGGCCGTGATCTGCCGGGCCTTTGGCATTGCGGAAGAAGACTTGGTGATGGGCGGACGATACATGAATCTGCAGGATTTAAGCAAATTGCCCCATCCCGGCAGCGACGGAACGGCGACGCCCTCCGTTCCGCCGCCGATGCGCGTCCCGTATCTGGACAGGATGGAATCCGTCTTCCGGGCGGTAGAACAGCGCGATGTCCTGCTGCACTTCCCCTACCAGTCGTTCGATTACCTGATCCGTTTCCTGATGGAAGCCGCCTTTGATCCGGACGTCGATGCCATCAAAATCACACAATACCGTGTCGCCGAAAACTCGGCCGTGATCAACACCCTCATCAGCGCCGCGCAAAACGGCATCAAGGTGACGGTCTTTGTCGAACTCAAGGCTCGCTTCGACGAAGAAAACAACATGGCGACGGCCGAACGCATGGAACGCGCCGGAATTAAAATCATTTACAGCATCCCCGGCCTGAAGGTACATGCCAAAGTTGCGGTCATTCTACGCAAAACGCCCGGAAAGGCCGGTTTCGCCTATCTCAGTACCGGCAACTTCAACGAAAAAACGGCTAAAATATATTCGGACATGGCGCTACTGACCTGCCATCAGGCCATGATTGCCGACATAGACCGGGTCTTTTCCGTACTGGAAGGCAAAACCTCCGCCCCCGGCTTTCAGCACTTGCTGGTTGCCCGTTTCAACATGGTGCCGGAACTGACGCGGATGATTCAACGCGAAGTCGACCACGTAAAAGCCGGCCGCAAGGGACGAATTATCTTAAAAATGAACGGGCTGCACGACGAACGAATGATTGATGAATTATACCGCGCGTCGGAAAACGGCGTCGAAACAGACCTCATCGTGCGCGGCATATGCTGTTTGGTGCCGAACCAGCCCTATAGTCGGCACATCCGCATCACCCGTATGGTAGACATGTTTCTTGAACATGCGCGTGTCTGGTATTTTCACAACGACGGCGCCGGGGAGGTCTACCTTACCTCGGCCGACTGGATGAACCGGAATCTGAACCGGCGCATCGAAACGGCCTTCCCCATCCTCGACGCCGGACTGAAACAGGAAATTCTGCATATCCTGCATCTCCAGTTGCAGGACAACGTAAAGGCCTGTTTTATTGATGAGCGGTTGCGCAACGTCTTCAAACGCGACACCGCAGCCGGTCAGCCGCCACTGCGTGCACAGCAAGCCATCTATGAATATCTTCGCGACAGAGATCCGGAGGAGTGAATGATATGACAACTTTTTACGGCCTGAAAACCGTTTGTCCCTATCTACAACCCCTATGATTGAATACCTGAATTTATTTAATCCCCAAATCGCTGAAAAAATAGCGGCTTTTGGGGGTTGTATTGCAAAAAAACGTATCCTTGCATTTTCCTACAGGAAAATAATTTGTCGTTTTTTGCGGAAAGAGTAATTACAGGAAAATAAAGTTATGGAGAATTTGATCATTGAACGTGAAAGTTACCTGCAACGGCTTTCGGTGTGGATAGATAAACCTGTGATGTATCAGGCTTGCAACCATCGGCTCAACGTTCGTTCCGCAGCATTAAATTCGGCGCCGATTTTGACGGTCTTGCGATCACCGGCGGTGAAAGGAATAAGATAGCCTTTATCGTCTATTTGTTTCAATGCGTCTTCAGCGGTAGCATTGCCGGAGAGTTTGAACTCAAAGACATAAACCGTGTCGGCGGTGATGATTACGGCATCGGCGCGACCGGCGGCGCTACGCTGTTCCGCTTCAACAAACTGACCCATGAGTTTGAATACCAAATAAAATACGGTCTGGTAATGCCGTTCCGTTTTGTCGTTCAATTCGTAGGGAATACCGGCAAAGAAGGCGCGGAGGCGGGTCATGAAAGCATCTACGTTGCCGGCCTGCAAGTCGCGCACAAATTTCGCTGTGGAAAAATCGCCTGTCATATCGCGCGGTGCAAAAGCAGGCAAGAGTTCATGCAGAAAACCATACTCCACTTCCCCATTGGGAAAGCCCAACACATATTCGTCAAATGCCTTATCGTAATCCTTGATGGTCAGATAACCGCTTTGATAGAGAATGGGGACGGGGTCATTATTTTCCGGACGGTAATCGGTAATGGAACGTGCATCAATCGTAACATCGCTTTTCAGATTCCGTATGTCAAAATCTTCCCGCTTGAGCAGATTGACCAGAAAGGTCGGCGT
>JAITPV010000112.1 GCA_031289275.1 Tannerella sp. | reverse complement strand
AATGTGTTACCGTCGAACAGCAGTTGCCAGCCTGCCTTTTGTTCTTTTTCGGACAAAGAGTTGGGTGTAGCCGAAAGGTCTAATTCCGCCCAAAGTTTCACGGGGTCGGCCGTTTTACCTGCACATCCCGCAAGCAGAGCCATCAAAGCGACTCCTAAAAAGCAATGTACTTTTTTCATTCTCATTTATCTATTTAATTAAAGCGTTATTATAATCGTATTATACATTTATCGTCATCCTTAAAATTAATTCACCGGATTCTTGCTCTGCCGTTTCCGTTCGGTTTCGTCTAAAATAATTTTACGCATACGCATGAAGGTTGGCGTTATTTCTACGTATTCATCAATTTTAATGTACTCAAGCGCATCTTCGAGACTGAATATAACCGGCGGCGCCAAGGATACTTTCTCGTCCGAACCCGATGCACGCATATTGGTCAGTTTCTTCGATTTTGTCACATTGACTACCAGATCGCCTTCTTTGGTATGCTCGCCGACCACCTGACCGACATACACATCCTCGCCCGGAGTGATAAAAAAACGTCCGCGGGATTGCAGATTATTCAACGCATAGGCAAACGTATTACCTGTCTCCATTGCGATAATGGAGCCGTTTTGACGGCGTTCGATACCTCCTTTCCAAGGCTGGAACTCCAAAAAGCGGTGGGCAATAATCGCTTCGCCGGCCGAAAGCGTCAGCAAGGAGTTGTTCAAGCCGATAATTCCGCGCGAGGGAATCGTAAATTCAAGCGAAATGCGGCCGTTTTTATTCTCCATTTGCAGCAGTTCCCCTTTCCGTTTGGTCACAGCGTCGATTGCACGGCTGGAACAATCCTCCGGCAGGTTAATGGTCAGTTGTTCGACCGGCTCGCATTTTTGCCCGTCTATCTCTTTGATAATAACCTGCGGCTGGCCTACCTGCAGTTCGTAGCCTTCGCGGCGCATGGTCTCAATCAAAATCGATAAGTGCAACACGCCCCGCCCATAAACCAGCCATGAATCGGCTGAATCGGTTGGCTCCACGCGCAAGGCCAGGTTTTTATCCAATTCCCGGATCAACCGTTCGTACACATGGCGTGAGGTAACATATTTTCCGTCTTTTCCGAAGAACGGGGAATTATTAATGGTAAAGAGCATCGACATGGTCGGCTCGTCGATGGCAATCGTAGGCAAAGGTTCCGGCGTCTGGATGTCGGTAAGCGTCTCCCCGATCTCGAAGCCTTCGATCCCAATCACGGCGCAAATATCGCCCGATTTGACGGAGGGCACTTTTGTACGTCCCAGTCCTTCGAAAATATCTATTTCCTTGATTTTCGACTTTACCTGCATACCATCCCGTTTGCAAAGCATCACATCCTGTCCTTCTTTCAACTCACCCCGGTGTACGCGCCCCACGGCGATACGTCCTACATACTTTGAGTAATCCAGCGAGGTGATCAACATTTGGGAAGGCCCTTCCCAGGTTGCCGGTTCGGGAATATATTCGATAATCCCGTCCAGCAGCGCAAAAATGTCTTCGGCCGGTTGTTTCCAATCCGTTGACATCCATCCCTGTTTGGCCGAACCGAAAAAGGTCGGAAAGTCTAACTGCTCTTCCGTCGCATCCAGACTGAACATCAGGTCAAACACCATCTCCTGCACTTCGGACGGACGGCAATTAGGTTTATCTACCTTATTGATTACGACCACCGGTTTCAGTCCCAATGCGATGGCTTTCTGCAACACAAAACGGGTCTGCGGCATTGGCCCTTCAAACGCATCGACCAACAGCAGGCAACCGTCAGCCATATTCAACACACGTTCCACTTCGCCGCCAAAATCGGCATGTCCCGGAGTATCTATAATATTGATTTTATAATCTTTGTACCGGATAGATACGTTCTTGGCTAAAATGGTGATCCCGCGTTCCCGTTCCAGATCATTGCTGTCGAGGAACTGGTCTAACTCGTCTTGTCCTTCCCGAAACAGTTTACCGGCTAATAACATTTTATCTACCAGCGTCGTCTTGCCGTGGTCTACGTGCGCAATAATGGCAAT
This sequence comes from Tannerella sp., assembly GCA_031289275.1. Lineage (GTDB taxonomy): Bacteria > Bacteroidota > Bacteroidia > Bacteroidales > Tannerellaceae > Tannerella. The sequence goes on along the minus strand of JAITPV010000112.1, from coordinate 7,803 downwards.
ATTTCTTATTTTCTGCATATATCATTGTATTTCGGGCGCAAAAGTACGCATAAATTACCAACAAGCATAAAAAAAAACAGGCAAAAGGTATTGTACATCCAAAAAGAATGCCTACTTTTGCATCCGCTTAAATAAAATGGTATTAATTTATTACAAAGTAAGACATGTATTTGGATTCAACAAAAAAAGAAGAGATTTTCTCGAAACACGGGAAATCAAAGGCAGACACAGGTTCTGCAGAAAGTCAGATTGCATTATTTACCTACCGGATCAATCATCTGACAGGGCATTTAAAGTCGAATAAAAAAGACTATAACACCGAACGTTCGTTGAAAATGCTCGTAGGTAAACGTCGCCGTTTGCTGGATTATTTAGTGAAAGTGGATATCACAAGGTATCGTGCAATTATTAAGGAATTGAGCATCAGAAAGTAATTTCTGCCTTCCGGCAAGAGGACGCGATACAAACGTACAGGTTTGCATCGCAGCAAAAAAGAATTTAAACGCAGGTTCCGCAGGTTTTGAAAAGGGCGGAATCTGCGTTTGTATTTCCGGTTAATAACTACCTTTAGTTATGTCGTTCGCTAACAGTAAAGAACGCAGAACGCCACCGAATTTTATTTTTCGCATTTGTAAATTCGAATATTTTCATGTAAGTTTGTCGCATTGCAGCAGACCGGTCTGTCGCTGACCCTTTCGGGGGTGGGAGGAAAGTCCGGGCAACACAGAGCGCCATCCTTCCTAACGGGAAGCTGTTCGCAAGGGCAGAGTAGCGTAACAGAAAAGAACCGCCGCGTCTTTGGGCGCGGTAAGGGTGAAAAGGTGAGGTAAGAGCTTACCGCTCCCGTCGGAATACGGGGGGACAGTACGTCTGATGGGTTGTAAGGTCATGTATACCGGCGCAGTAGGATAGCTCGTCCGATGCCGGGGGGTAGACCGCAGGAGCGCGTCGGCGACGGCGCGTCGAGATAAATGACAGACACTGGCGCTTCGGCGGCAGTACAGAACCCGGCTTACAGGTCGGCTGCATTCTTTTTATCAAACAACAGCATCCGCATGGAGAAGAAAAAGAAATCTTTCGGTACACAGATCCGTCATTTCCTGACCTTGATCATCCGCTTTGTCACGGATGACATCTGGCGGATGACGGAAAACGAGATGAGCGGACTGAAACGGTCTTACATCTACATGGCCAAAACCCTCCTGCTGGCCATTCGCGGATTCAGACGGGAGAACCTGCAAACACGCGCATCGGCTTTGACGTACAGCACCCTGCTGGCCATCGTTCCCTTACTGGCCGTGATTGTCGGCATTGCCAGCGGATTCGGCTTCAGGGAGACCATCCGGAACGGCTTGTACGATTATTTTCCGGGACAGACCTTCGAACTGGATACGGCGCTTGGACTTGCCGACAACTACCTCAGCATGGCGAAAGGAGGCCTTTTTATCGGAATCGGGCTGGCGCTCCTTTTCTATACCGTGATCAACCTGATTTCGTCGATCGAAGAAACGTTCAACAACATCTGGCAGATACGGAAATCGCGCCCCTGGCACCGCAAGATCACCGGCTATCTGGCGCTGTTCGTGATCCTGCCCTTGCTGATGACGCTTTCGGGCGGACTTTCCATCTTCCTGTCCACGCTCAAGACGACGTTTCTGAACCGGTACGTGTTTCTTACCCCCGTGGCGGACTTCCTCCTGAACCTGTCGCCCTACGTGATCACCACGATGGTCTTCACCGTGCTGTATATCCTGCTGCCCAACACCCGCGTCCGTTTCCTCAACGCTTTGGCCGCCGGATTCATCACGGGGTGCGCCTTCCAGTTTTTCCAGTTCCTGTACATCAGCGGGCAGATATGGGTCAGCAAGTACAATGCGATCTACGGAAGTTTTGCCGCCCTGCCGCTACTGCTGCTGTGGCTGCAACTGTCGTGGCTGATCTGCCTGTTCGGGGCGGAAATCGTGTATGCTTCGCAGAACGTGAAGAAGTTCAGTTTCGAGCGCGACAGCCAGAACATCAGCCGCCGTTACAACGATTTTTTGATACTGCTTGTCGCTACACTGATCATCAAACGCTTCAGGGACGGCGAAAAGCCCTCTACCGCCGACGAACTTTCGGACACGTACCGGATTCCTATACGGCTCACGACGCAGATTCTGTATCTGCTGACGGAACTGGGCATCCTGTCGGAAGTCAACAGCGAAAGCGACGAACGCATCGCCTGCTATCAGCCGGCGGTCGATATTAACCGGATCAGCGTGGAATACCTCTTCCGGAAAGTCGATGAATACGGGTCGGAGAATTTCAAGATCGACACCGCCGTCCGTTTCCGCAACGAATGGAACGTTTTACTGAAAACACGCAGTGACATGCTGGTTCCGAACAGGGATGTCCTGCTCAAAGACCTGTAACCGCCTGCGATGTCCGGAGAAAAAATGCAACAGGGCGATTTGACGCAGGGCGCCGTGTGGAAGGTGATACTCGCCTTCGCCTTTCCGCTTTTGATCGGGAACCTTTTGCAGCAGGCATACAATCTGACGGACAGTGTCATCGTCGGGCAGTTTCTGGGAAAGGAAGCGCTGGCGGCCGTCTCGGCCTCGTTCTTCATTTATTATTTCATCATCTCGCTGGTCATCGGCATTGGAAGCGGCATCACCGTCATCGTTTCGCAATACTACGGAGCGAAGCAGTACGGACAGGTACAACGCGCTTTTTCATCCTTTTTCATCTTCATGCTCTTCTCCGGCCTTCTGCTCTCCGGCCTCGGCATATTTTCGGCCGAAGGATTCTTCCGTCTGACGCATACGCCGGAGGAGGTGATTCCGCAAGCCGTCCGCTATTTCCGGATATATATCGGCGGTACGTTTATCTTCATAACCTTCAACAGTATTGTTTCCATCCTGCGCGGCATCGGCGATTCCACTCGCCCGATGCTGTTCATTCTTGTGACGGCGGGTCTGAACGTGGCGTTCGATCTGCTGTTCCTGATCCTGTTCCGGTGGGGCATCGAAGGGGCTGCCTGGGCGACCGTCGCCGCACAGAGCGTTGGCGTATGCCTGGCTCTCCGATACATAAACCGGCGGCATCCGCTGCTTTCCATCCGGAAGAAAGACCTGCTGTTCGACCGTAAACTTTTCCTGCAAGGCCTGAAAATCGGCCTTCCCACCAGCGTGCAGCAATGCGCCATCGCGTTGGGGCTGACGGCGCTGCTGGGCATCGTGAGCCGCTTCGGGACGGACACACTGACCGCCTACGGAGCGGCCGGGAAGATCGACGCGCTGATCACACAGGCCATCCTGACACTCTCCGGGGCGCTGGCCGCCTTTTGCGGACAGAATATCGGGGCGCGTCGTCCGGATCGTGTACGGAAAGGCGTGCGTTTCGCCATGACGGTCAATCTTGTTTTTTGTCTCCTGACTTTCATCGCGATTTACTGCTGGGGCGATAAAATGATGCAGGCGTTTACGCCGGACGAATCCGTCCGGGCGATCGGACAGGAATATTTGCTGATTATCGGCAGTTTCCTTGTCGTTCACGGAGCGTTGAACGTGCTGAACGGCGCCTTGCGGGGTGCAGGCGATACGCTGTTCGTGATGGTGACCGGAATCATCTCCTTCTGGCTGGCGCGTGTTCCGCTGGCCTACTATTTAAGCGGCTTGTGGGGAGAGGCCGGCATCTGGTGGGCGATCAATATCAGCGTGACCTTCGCGCTGCTTGTCACCGTTATTTACTATAAAACCGGCCGATGGAACACGGATAACACAGGTTATCGCGGATTTTAAAACTCAGAATCAACGCAGGACGCCAGGAACAGTAGGGCGCCGGTCAAAACAACAACAAATCGTTTTCATATAATTCAATAATTCGTTTCTCGCGGTTATACTTTATGCGGGATGGTTTTGTGCATTGAAAAAGTTTCAGGTTCCCGGTTTGAGCGTTCAAAAGGGTTCCGACTTTGACCCTTGTACCTCTTCACGGGTCTCAAAATGTAGCTCTACTATCTCCAAATGCAGTTCTACTATTCCCGAAAGCAGTTCTACTATTTCCGAAAGTAGTTCTACTATTCCCAAATGCAGTTCTACTATTCCCGAAAGTAGTTCTACTATTTCCGAAAGTAGCTCTACTTTTATCGAAAGTAGCTCTACTTTTATCGAAAGTAGTTCTACTATTTCCGAAAGTAGTTCTACTTTTATCGAAAGCAGTTCTACTTTTTTCATGTCTATTTTTCATTTATGTGCGTCCCGGAACGGGATGTACAAAACCATGCCGCGTAAAGTATAAACGGTTTTCAATTCATAATTCATACTTATTTTCCCAGTTCGTCTACGCGATAAAAAGCGACGGCCTGCGGACTTTCGCCCTTGTCGCCGAACAGACGGGCAGTTATGACGGTATACCGGTCGACGGTAAACGGTTCCCGGTACAGCGTCGAGTTGCGTGTCGGCGTCGACTCGTCGGTCGTATAGCGTATTTCACCCTCCACACCTTCCGGGATCAGGATATGTACCTCCGCCGGCACATCTACCGTAAAGATGCCGTTAGGCGCAGAGTAGGTTTCGGCCCGGAAACGCGGCGGCGGCAAGACGTCGATGCCATCCGTCCAGAGGTTGGCCGGTTCGTCGAAACCCTCGTATGCGGCGCGCGTAGGTCGTCCCGTCCATACCTGCGGCGTTTCCAGCCCCAGGGCGAAGGCGATGTTCGCCGCCACGTCGTACTTGTATATCTGCTGGCGGATGAGGTAGTTTTTCTTCACGCCCTTGCCCGAAAAGATGATGGGCGTGTTAAATTCTTCATACGTATTGTCGCCGTGTTTGCGGAAGATGCCCCCGTGATCGGAGACGACCATGATCAGGGTGGATTCCGCGATCCCCGCCTGTTGCACGGCGTCGACAATCATCCTGACATGGCCGTCGGTGGTTTCAATCTCCTGCAGATAAGCCGGCGACATGTGTCCGTCCTGATGTCCGATGTGATCGACCTCGTCGAGCTGGATAAAGGTCAGCGCCGGCTTCCTGTCCAGGATATACTGCGCCGTTTGCTGCGCCGTTCCGAGAGCGCTCGAACAGGATTGCGACAGATTCATGATGTCGTCTTCCAGTATGCTGCCGAAGTCGCCCCAGTGATAGATGGAGCCTAACTCGGCTGCCGGCATTTGCTTGCGGATCACCCGGAAGATGTTCGGGAACGTATGATTCCCTGTCAGCGCCACCGCCGGGAAGTCATATTGATTCCGGTTCCAGCTGTTACTCACAACGCCGGTCGCTTCCGGTCCCGCCCCGCTGATCATCGCGTGCCAGTTCGGTTTGCTCACCGTCGGTATGACGCACCGGTCGGTATAGCTGTACGCACCGTTCCGCATCAGGCTGTCCATACAGGGCGTATGCGCCTCCCTTAGTCCCTGACTGCTCAAGCCGTCGATGCCAATGACGACGACGTGTTGTATCCCTTTCGGATACTCGCCTTGCCGGCAAGCTGCCAACAGGACACAAAAAACAATTCCAATTAACTTTTTCATCTGATGTAATTTATTTTAATATGAATTTAAGACAGACAGGCCGGTTGATTTCAATCGGCTTATGGATATTTTTCAGCAATCCGGTAGCCGGATCAATTTCGAATATTTCGATTAAGTGACTGTCACGACAAGCGACCAGAAGGAATTTCCCATTCGGAGAGATGACAAAATTGCGGGGATGGCTGCCGGTAGGTTGATAGCCTGTTTTTGTCAGTTTCCCGTCCGGTTCATGGATGGAGAAGATCGCAATACCGTCGCCTTTCCCCCGATTTGAGGCATACAGGAATTTCCCGTCCGGCGTGATGCCGATGTCGGCGCTGCCTTGGGCGTGCAGCGTGTCTGCCCGGATGGATTGAAATTCGACAAGCTCGCCGTCGTGATAATGAAAACCCATCACTGCGCCCGACAATTCATTGATCAGGTACATGTACCGGTTGGAGGGATGGAACACGAAATGACGGGGACCCGAACCGTCCGCCACCTTAAACGACTTTAAGGAAGTTTCTTTCACAAAGACACGTTGCGCAGGGTCGATCTCAAACCGATAGATATGATCTGTTCCCAAATCTGTCGCAAACAGGTATTTTCCATCCGGCGAAAATTTCACGCAATGCAGATGGGGTGCATCCTGCCGGAGCACATTCGTCCCCCGACCTTCAAAACGGATGTGCTGCGATGCCGGCGCCAGCGTACTGTCCGGGTTCGTGGCAAATACGGTGATGCTGCCTCCGCCGTAGTTAGCCGTAACTACAAATTCTCCGTTCGCCGCTACGGCAATATGACACGGAGATGCAGCCTCCGTTTCCTGACGGTTCAGCAACGTCAGTTTTTCCTGTTCCCGGTCAAAGAACAGCGTGTTGGCATAAGACGGTTGTTCCTCCTGTTCCGACACGGTATAAATATGTTTTCCGTCCCAGACGTCCATATACGAGGGATTATCCACTACGACCTCGTTGACGTACCGGGCGTCGCCGTTGGTTATGTCGAACCGGTAGAGATAAACGCCCTCACTCAGCCCTGCCGTATAAGTTCCTATCAAAAGATATAATAATGTATCCATCATGATCCGTGTTAAATTTTCACCGGACAAAGATACATATTTGAAAACAATTATTGGAGAATTGAGCGGGGGGCATTTCAATTTAATTGCATACCATGCGTTCTCCGTGTCCGTGTGATTCCGCTTACCGTCCAAACAATGAAGACGGAGAAATACATCCCCGTGCCTCCTGCTGATTGTCTGAACTGTGATTTTTTGAAATTAGTCGGTTAAATGTGATTTATATTATTAGTTTCAATAGCATTGTTTATCGTTTGTACAGGAAAAAATGTGTTTCCGGTTTTCGCGGTCTGCAATATGCTTTTCGTGAAAAAAGAAGTTTCTCCGCCGGAAGAGAAAGCCTTATGGAGTTGCTTTTTGTATGTTCCATGCTATAATCAAAGAGATATAAATCCGACTCAAGACGCTGTATTGCAGCAAAAGTCGGCCGGCAATAGCCCAAACCGCTTCCGGCAACCTTTTATCATTAACGGAATGACTACGTCAAAATCGGACGAGCACTAATCAAAATTTTCTTTAATGATACCCGCCATACAATATCACCGTCTCGTAGGGAAATTTTCTTTCCTTTACGTCCGTTCAAACATAAATATGCTTTTTCGTCAGTTATATAAATAAGTCCGTGTTTTTCGGAAAAAGCAATTTCTCCTTTTATTTGGGACGAGACGCTTTGATGAATATAGGCTATCGTGTATCCATTCTGTGTTATATTTTTTATTGGTTCAATCGTCATGAATTTAAGTGGGAATTTATCTGATATAATCTTTTGTAGAAAAGGCAGCGCCAATAGAAATATAAAACATATTCGCCTTACACTAACTAAATTCCTGCCAAAAATAAGAATAGCTAACGTCAAAATGATCAATAGCGTTAACGCTATAAACCAATGAATCCAACCGCCGTTTAAACAAGACCGGCATGGATTCATTTGTATCTTTTTGAAAGAGTCCCCATTTAAATTGACAAATAATACGTCTACCTTTTTCACTTTTGAGGATGTTTTACCACAAACAGAGCAAACATGTGTTTCCTTTAGATTGTCGGTTTGCTTATGATCCTTTATAACGTCTGCTTGGTGTGCGATTTTATCCAATCTATATAACACATCCTTTACTACATGACAAAAAAAGTCGTATTGTCATAAATAATTGAATATCAATAAAAAAAGTCGCTTTTTTATTTGGAAAAGACCTTGGAATTTTGTATCTTTATAGCTGAATTCCAAACA
>JAITPV010000089.1 GCA_031289275.1 Tannerella sp. | reverse complement strand
CAGGTAATTTTCCTAACATAATTTTCCGGTTTTGAGAGTGCAAAGGTACTAAAATTGGTGGAAAATACCAAACTCTTTTAAACTTATTTTATTGACAATCAAAATGTTAAATGGATTTTAAGGAGAGACTATTTCTTAGAAAGAGACAAAATATTCAATACAAACAAATTCTGCGGCGTAAAAAAACTTAATGTTTTCACGTCTTCCTTCTTTGCGCTTATGAACAGATTCTGATACGGGATTTTTTATCCTGTATCTCGTCATTGGTAGCCATAACGATCACACAACCCTTCCCCCTGCTCTCCCGTTCAATCCCTCAAGCAGTTCCGTTACGGTTTGCTGCAAGGCCGGATGTTGAAGCGCCGGGGCAATCTCGGCCAACGGTTGCAACACGAACAGACGTTGATGCATTCGGGGATGAGGCAGCACAAGTCCGCCGGGATACATCTGTACGATTTTGTCATAAAGCAGAATGTCTATATCTATCAGGCGGTCTTGATACGACGCGCCGTCGCTTTTCGCGGTACGTCCCAACTCCTGTTCGATCCGTTGCGTCTCCGACAGCAGTTCCAACGGCGGCAGGGCGGTCTCCAGTTGAACCGCCATATTCAGAAAAACGTGGGGCGAATCATACCCCCAAGGCTCCGTCTCATAAAAACCGGAAAGGGCGAGAATCTTTCCCGCCCTTTCGGCCAACAGCGCCACCGCTGTCATTAATTGTCTGCGTCGGTTCCCCAGGTTGGAACCCAAACTCAGGTATGTCACCGCCATAAACGTAAAAACAAGTATGAATTATGAATTTCATTCATCACGGATCGTTATCAGATGATCAACATGGCGTCGCCATAGGCGCAGAATTTGTATTTCTCTTTAATCGCTACTTGATAGGCATCCATAATCAAGTTATATCCTCCGAACGAAGCGGTCATCATCAACAGCGTCGAGAGCGGCTGGTGAAAATTGGTGATCATGGCGTTGGCAATGCTAAATTCGTAGGGTAGAAAAATGAACTTATTCGTCCACCCGTCAAATTCCTTTAAATGCTTGTCGGTGCTCACCGACGATTCGATAGCCCGCATGACCGACGACCCGACGGCACATATCCGACGGTTATTGTCGATGGCCTTGTTGACGACCTCGACGACGTCTGTTCCGATGAAGGCCTGTTCGGAATCAATCTTGTGTTTGGACAAGTCTTCTACATCAATCTCGCGATAGTTCCCCAGGCCGGAATGGATTGTCAGAAACACGAATTTGCTGTCTTTGATTTCCAAACGCTTCATCAGTTCGCGGCTAAAGTGCATTCCGGCAGCCGGAGCCACTACGGCGCCTTCTTCGGTGGCATAAATCGTCTGGTAGCGTTCGGCATCGGCCGGTTCTATCGGCCGGTTGATGTATTTGGGCAGCGGCGTTTCACCCAGTTCATAAAGTGTTTTCCGAAACTTCTCGTGCGTCGAATCATACAAAAACCGCAGTGTCCGTCCGCGCGAAGTCGTGTTGTCGATCACTTCCGCCACCACGGACTCGTCAGCGCCGAAATACAACTTGTTCCCGATACGGATTTTCCGTGCCGGATCCACCAGCACATCCCACAAGCGAAGCGTCGGGTTAAGCTCGCGAAGCAGAAACACCTCAATCTTGGCGCCGGTCTTTTCCTTGTTTCCATATAAACGGGCGGGAAAGACCTTGGTGTTGTTCATTATAAACACATCTCCCGCACCAAAATAGTGTATCAGGTCTTTGAATATTTTGTGTTCAATCTTCCCTGTATCCCGGTGAATAACCATTAAGCGGGATTCGTCCCTGTGAGGCGCCGGATGTGTTGCAATCAAATTGGCCGGCAAATTAAATTTGAATTTAGACAGTTTCATGTTTTATCGTTTTTATTATTATTTTCTCCAAAAAATCATCCATCCGGTCAGGGGGCATACACATATCCAATGTAATCTCTCCGATGCGGGTGCGTTCCAGCGCGATCAGATGCGCTCCGGAATGAAGCGCCGTACCGATGTCGCGCGCCAGTGCACGGATATAGGTGCCTTTGCTGCAAACCACCCGGATTTTAATCACCGGCAAGGCACACTCCAGCAATTCCATTTCATCAATAACCAGCGTTTTGGCCTTCAATGGCGCTTCTTTGCCCTTCCGCGCCAGTTCGTAGGCCCGTTTGCCGTCGATTTTACAGGCGGAAAAAGCCGGCGGAACCTGCCGGATTTCTCCTACGAAGGTCGCCAAAACGTCTCTGACCTTCTCGCACGTAATATGGTCAACCGGATACGTCCGGTCAACTTCCTTTTCCAGATCAAACGAAGGCGTCGTCTCGCCCAGCCTGATCGCAGCAATATACTCTTTGGTGCGGTATTGAAATTCATCAATCCGTTTCGTCGCTCTGCCGGTACAGACAATCATGACGCCTGTCGCTTTCGGGTCTAATGTGCCGGCATGTCCCACTTTGATTTTTTTGACGTTCAGTTTGCGTGAAAGTTTGTATCTGAACTTGTTTACAAGATCAAACGACGTCCAATCAAGGGGTTTGTTAAAATACAGCACCTCCCCGGCTATAAAATCCATCTCTCCGGTATCCATGTCTCTTATTTCACCAACGAATATATAATGGCAAACAGGCCTGTTGCTACGCAATAATAAGCAAAATAGATCAGTTTGCCCTTTTTCACCAACCGAATCATCCACCGGCAGGCCAGGGCGCCGGTCACAAATGCAGCCAAAAAGCCGACCGGCAGAATCACCGGCGAAAACCCGGACGCCTGCATGGAAAAATCGCCTTTCATCAAATCCAGTATGGCCTCTCCCATAACCGGGAGGATCACCATCAGAAAAGAGAATTTCGCTACCTGCTCCTTCTTATTACCTAACAACAAACCGGCGGCAATTGTTGAGCCGGAACGCGAAAGCCCCGGTAACACGGCACATGCCTGAACCATCCCGATCCAAAAAGCGTCTTTGAACGAGAGCGTGTCTTTCTGCCGCACGTCGGCAACATATGAAAACGCCAGCAAGCCGGCCGTAACCAACAGCATCACACCGACCAATAACAGTCCGCTCCCAAACAAAGTCTCCACTTGGTCTTTGAAAAACACGCCGACAATGCCTACCGGGATCATCGACAGGCCGATTTTACACACCATCTGTGTCTCCTCGTTCCAGCGAAACGAAAAAAGCCCTTTGAAAAGGACTGCTACCTCTTTCCATAACACGCAGACCGTACTTAACACGGTCGCTGCATGAACGGCAACGGCAAACGTAAGGTTTTCTTCCCCGTTCAGTCCGAACAGGGCGCCCGCTATTGCCAGATGCCCACTGCTACTGACCGGAAGAAACTCCGTCAGCCCCTGGATGATGCCGAGAATAACCGCTTCAATCCAGTTCATTTATGCGCCGTCTCTTTTTCCTGCCGGGCATTTTTCCCACCTTTCAAAATACCATACACCATCAGCAGAAAACCACTCATCGTCACAACCGGGGCAATGACGATCCGTTGCTTGCTAAATATGGACGAATTAAACGACATGCCGTCGGGCGAACTTCCGCCACTCATCAAGGCAAATCCGATAACAATTAATACGATTGCAATTCCAATCCAGATAAAATTTCCTTTTCCAAAAGCAAAATCCTGATTCATACGCTCTGTTTTATTTATTTATTTATTTTTACTTCGTTCAGATCGAATACATTTTTCCCCTTTCCATGCGCAAATACCGGCTTACGGACATATAGGCCGAAACGGCAGATAAAAAAACGCCCGTGATCAATATGATTCCATACACCACCCACAATTTGTCTTGTGAAATAATTACTTCCAGGCCGATTATTTTCTGTTGCAGATACAACGTGCCGGCCAGCATCAATATTGCCAATACCCCGGAAAAAAAACCGCTTATCATGTTGTGTTTGACAAAAGGCCACAGGATAAATCCGGGCGTTGCGCCTACCAAACGCATGGTGTAGATCAGAAACCGCCTGGAATAGATCAACAAACGGATCGTATTATTGATCAAGGTAAATGAAATCAATATCAGCAAAAAAATCAATACGGACAAGACGACCCCGATCTGGTGAATGTTGCTATTGACAATATGTATCATGTCTTTCTGATAAAGCAATTCCGATACGCCGGCATACGAGGTCAGTTTCTTTTCGATGACTCGCAGACTGTCCGGATTCATATATTCCGACTTGAACTGCACTTCGATAGACGCCTGAAAAGGATTGAAACCCAAGAAAACCTGGGGGTCTTCGCCCAATTCGGCGGTCATCTCCTTCGCCGCGTCTTCTTTGGAAATATATTTTGTTGATTTTATAAACGGCAGGCTATTCAGATTTCGTTGCATTTTCCGGACATCAACCTCTTTCGGATCTTCTTTCAGGATAATGGAAAACGAAAAATGCTCTTTCATATATATAGATAATTCGTTGCCAAACATGCCGACAATAAAAAATAATCCAATCAGAAAAAGCACTAAAGAGATGCTTATGATGGATATCAAAGTCGAATTAAAAAAAGAAACAGAGTGCGTTCTCTTGTTTTCCGCCATTATCTTATGCTTAGTTTAATATACGTGAATCGAGGGCTTAGTCGTGATCTTCCCCAATTTCACCACAAAAGAACGAATATTTTGAGAAACTACATCGTTGATTATGGATATTTAACGAAAGGAAAGGAGGTAAAAAACAATCCTGTACCTGATTTTAGTTCTCCACGGGGTGCATTTCAAATACGTCCACATCCGTATGATTCCGCTTACCGCCCAAACAACGGAGGCACGAAAATACATCCCCGTGCCTCCTGCTAATTGTCTGAACTGTGATTTCAATATGATTTGAATGATTGATATGATTATAGTAATCATCATTCTCAATTCTCAATTTTATAAGCTCTTCCGTTCACGACAAACAATATACACCCCTCGCGGCAGCACGGTCTGCACCGTCGCACCTGCCGTGTGCGGGAGGGCTTTTATCAGCCGTCCCGTCAGGTTGTAGATACGTGCCGTGCCATCGTGCGTGGCAGATATATAGATTGTATGTCCGGCAGACCAGACGCGGTCGGCGACAACGTCCGTGTTGGCTGTCGTCAGGTCGATGCTCAGCGTGATGTCACTGCGGACGGCGGGTGTACCGTCGGCGTTGGGCGTTATGACTACGTCGTCCAACAGGTTATTACGAAAAAACCGTTCAAATGCCAAAGTTTACTACATGACAAAAAAAGTTGCTTTGTTATAAACAATTGAAAACCAACGAAAAAAGGTGATGATTTATTTGGAAAAGATCTTGAAATTTTGCATCTTTATAGCTGAAGTTCAAATAGTTATAATGGAAACAGAAAATCTCAAGATCAAGTACAAAAGTACTCAATTAATTTCTATTCTCAGTAAAAATTTTGCGGGGGGAAATGAATCTCGCCCGCCTAAGTACATGACAAAAAATCAAAGACATTAAAATCGAGTATGGCAAAGGGATTCGGCAATGCAGCGGCAATAGTTTGTAATCCATATTTAAACAGGCTTTTAGCTCTGTGTCCGTGTTTTTTAATTTTTATCTGTTTACTGTTTTCGTGGACGTAAATTCCAACAACATACGCC
>JAITPV010000065.1 GCA_031289275.1 Tannerella sp. | reverse complement strand
CAGGCAGCCGAAAGTTTGGGCTTGCAGATTTTCGGCACAATCAACCGTTTCTGTAATTTGTTCGAGCAATTGCTTATTTTTGCTACCACCACGCATTACACGCTGATTATCGACGAGTTTCAGGACTTTGAACGTGTCAATCCGGCTGTTTTCAGCGAAATACAAAATCTATGGGACAGATATAAGGATAAAATCAAAATCAATTTTATTGTTTGCGGTTCGATTTATTCGGTGATGACAAAAATTTTTGAGAACGAAAAAGAACCGCTGTTTGGTCGCCTGACTTCAAAAATCACGGTTAAACCTTTTACTGTAAGTGTGCTGAATAATATTCTCAAAGAGTATAATCCGAATTATACGGCAGAGGATTTGCTGTTTTTATATGCGCTTACAGGCGGCGTTCCCAAATATGTATCCCTGTTGATGGATAGCGGTGCGAGTTCGTTTAAAGCCATGCTCAACTTTGTAACACGCATCGATTCGCCGTTTCTGAGCGAAGGTAAAGAGTTGCTCGTTTCCGAATTTGGAAGAGATTACGGCACCTATTTTTCTATTCTTCAATTAATTGCAGCAGGAAAGAACAGGCAAAGCGAAATCGACTCGATTATTGGAAAAAATACAGGCGCTTATCTTGCCAACCTCGAAAGTCAGTATTCATTTCTCGTAAAAAACAAGCCCATGTTTTCCAAACCCGAAAGTCGTAATGCAAGTTGGGTTATTGAAGACAACTTTTTGCGTTTTTGGTTTCGTTTCATTCATCCCAATCAGAATTTGATTGAAATGGGTAAATTAGATATGTTGAGAACTTATATTTCGAGCCATTACGAACAGTACAGCGGTTTGGTTTTGGAAAATTATTTCCGCCAAAAGTTTGCCGAAGAAGAAAATATTACTGCTATTGGCAACTATTGGGACAGCAAGGGCGAAAACGAAATTGATTTGATTGCGTTGAATGATTTTGAAAAAACAGCCGTCATCGCCGAAATAAAACGAAATCCGAAAAAGATTGATTTGCAAGTTTTGGCAGCAAAGGCAAGTACGCTGCAAAAACAGTTATCAAAATATACGGTCACACTTAAAGCCTTGTCTTTGGATGATATGTGAGGAATTATGAATTATAAACAAATAAAAACATGCGCATCTATAGCTGTATCATCGGATTATTAGTATCCATTAGCATATCGGCTCAAAAAGAGCAAACTGAATATCTCTGCGGACACTGGAAAGGAGATACCGCAGAAGTAAAAACAGTGAAACCCGGACTGAACGTTACAGGTCTTGCCATTCCCGAATACCGCATGCAATTTGCTTCCAAAGCACAAAATTTGCTGCTGACCCGCGAACTGTGTAAACCGTTCGCCGCAAATACGGTATGGTGCAGTTTCCTGATATACAAGAAAAGCGGGAATACGCGCTTTGGGTTAACTTTCAATGAAGGCGCGCACGAAAAGCTGTTTGTGGGAATGAACAGTCCCCAAAAAGTGGTTTTTGGAACGCAAAGCCTGAAACCGGAAATTGAGCGTCCGGTACTGGTTGTTGTCCGGATAGACCATTCATCGCAGGGAAGTAAAGCCTATATTTTTATCAATCCGAGTCCGGCGTCCGTCCCCGATATTGAAGGGACTGAACATGTATTATCCGGCGATTTTACATTCGACACGGTCTGTTTATTGTCGGAAAAAGGCTCTGAAGGAGACATCAGCAATGTAAAGATAGGAGCGGATTTCACCAAAGTCGTTGAGCCAAGAGAAACAGTAACAGTTACCGACAAGGGACAAAAACAAACTGTAAAGTCGTGGAAAAAACAGGACAATGCCTTGTGGATTGAAACCACCGGCGGTCTGTTATACCTGCAACCATTGGTATTTGGCAGTCTGCATGTGCAATACGGAACGGCAGACGCCATCAAACGCTATAAAAGTTTTGCTGTAACGGAGCTTCCAAAAGCCGCTTCATTCGATGTGACGGAAGACCGTCAATCCATCATGCTGAAATCGGAACAGTTAAAAGTCACCGTCAGCAAGCAGGAAAGCCGGATTAATTTGTATGACGCATCGGGGAAATTATTGGTCGGGGAATCACTTGACGGAGCAAGATACAATGTGTCGGGCGATTCCGTAAAACCCTATTGCAAGTTCCTTTTAAATTCCGGTGATGCACTGTACGGACTGGGACAGTTCAGAGACAATAAGCTGAATTTGAGAAATACGGAAAGAGAACTGGTGCAGTTCAACACACAGGCGGCTGTTCCGGTGGTATATTCAACCGGTGGCTGGGGATTGTTTTGGGACAATCCTTCACGCACTGTTTATGCGGACAATGAAACGGGTATGAGTTTTTTGTCGGATTGTGGAGATATGGTTAACTATTACCTGTTTGTCGGTTCCCGCCTGGATGATTTGGTCGGCGCTTATCGCTCATTGACCGGAAAAGCGCCCATGGTAGCCGACTGGACATTGGGTTACCATCAAAGCAGGAACAAATATGCCACCCAAAAGGAAGTCATGGAGGTTGCCCGCAGAATGAAAGCGGAAGACATACCCGCGAGTTCCATATTTATAGATTATTTCTATTGGGAGAAACACGGTACAGGCTCCCATCGCTTTGATGAAGACTTGTTTCCCGACGTGCAGGGAATGCTCGACAGCCTTCATCGCATATACGACACAAAAGCCGTGCTGACAGTATGGCCGACTTTTGCACCGGGTACGGCCAATTACGAAGAACTGTCCCGAAAAGGCTTTATACTGAATGGAGCCAAGGCGCTTGACGGCTTTATCTATGATGCATTTAATCCGGATGCAGGTCAACTGTACTGGAAACAGGTCTCATCATTGGTGAAACAGGGTATTGACGGATGGTTTCTGGACGGACCGGAACCCGATAATGTGGCATCGTTCCTGCCTGCCACAACATACGCCGGACCGGCAAGGAACGTACGCAATTTATACCCGCTGGTACATGCTGCCACTTTCCACAACGGATTGCTCCAAGTCAGACCCAATCAGCGCCCCTACATCCTCACCCGTTGTGCCTGGGCTTCCCAGCAACGGCTCGGGACAGCTATATGGTCAGGCGACATACCCGCTACTTTTGAAGAACTGGAAAAACAGGTGACGGCAGGACTTAACTTTACGGCTACCGGTATTCCCTACTGGACAACCGACATAGGCGGGTATTCCGGCGGTAATCCTGCCGACGAAGAATACCGCGAATTATTTACCCGGTGGTTTCAGTACGGAACATTCTGTCCTGTATTTCGGGCGCATGGCAGACGTTATCCCGGCGACCGGAAAACGTCCAACGAGCTTTGGGCTTATGGCTCTGAAGCACAACAAATCTGTACCGGTTTTATCAAGCTTCGATATGCCCTGTTTCCCTACATCTATACCTTAACCTACCATGTAACGCATAAGGATTATACCCCGATGCGTCTGCTTGCCTTTGATTTTCCCAACGATAAAAATGTGCTTGACTGCAAGGATCAGTTTATGTATGGTCCTGCATTCCTTGTTTGTCCCGTCCTGAAAGCCGGAATGACAGCCCGTCAGGTGTATTTGCCTGCCAGTCACGACTGGACTGACTTTTGGACTGGCAAGACATATCCGGGAGGCACAGTCATCGAAGCCCCTGCCCCAAAAGAACATATTCCGGTATATGTCCGTTCAGGCGCTATCATTCCTTTTTACACTTCACTCCAAAAACACGTTACCACCGAAATTCCACTTGAAATACGGATTTACAAAGGCGAAAATGGCTTTTTTGAATTGTATGAAGACGACGGTGAAACATTAAATTATGCACGGGAAGAATATAGTATTATCCCGTTTACGTGGAATGAAGCCGGACAAACCTTGACAATAGGCGTCCGTAAAGGAGATTATGGAAGCAG
>JAITPV010000002.1 GCA_031289275.1 Tannerella sp. | reverse complement strand
TTTTTATCCGCCGGAAGTTTATCACCCAATTCTTTCAGTTGTTTTTCGGTTTGGAAAATCAGACTGTCGGCATGGTTCAATTTCTCAATACGTTCTTTTTCTTTCTTGTCGGCTTCAGCATTTGCTGCGGCTTCGTCTTTCATCCGTTTCACTTCACTTTCGCTCAAGCCGCTGGAGGCTTCGATGCGAATGCTTTGCACCTTACCGGTACCCTTATCTTTCGCCGATACGTTCAGGATGCCGTTTGCGTCGATGTCGAAAGTTACTTCGATTTGAGGCACACCGCGTTGTGCGGCCGGGATGCCGTCCAGGTGGAAACGGCCGATAGATTTGTTATCTTTCGCCATAGGACGTTCGCCTTGCAGAATATGGATTTCGACTGAAGGCTGGTTATCTACTGCCGTAGTAAACACTTCCGATTTTTTGTGCGGGATGGTGGTATTTGCTTCAACCAGTCGTGTCATTACGCTACCCATAGTTTCGATACCCAGAGACAGTGGCGTCACATCCAACAATACGACGTCTTTCACGTCACCGCTCATCACACCGCCCTGGATGGCTGCACCAACAGCTACCACTTCGTCCGGATTTACGCCTTTGGAGGGCGCTTTGCCGAAGAATTTCTCCACCAGTTCCTGAATGGCGGGGATACGTGTAGAACCACCCACAAGAATGACTTCGTCAATGTCGGACGTTGTCATGCCGGCATCGGAAAGCGCCTTCCGACAGGGTTCGACACAGGCCTGGATCAGGCCGTCCGCCAACTGCTCGAATTTCGCGCGGGTCAATGTTTTTACCAGGTGCTTGGGGATATTGTTTACCGGCATGATATACGGCAGGTTGATTTCAGTGCCCGTAGAACTTGAAAGTTCTATTTTTGCCTTTTCGGATGCTTCTTTCAGGCGTTGAAGCGCCATCGGTTCTTTCCGCAGGTCTATGCCTTCTTCTTTCAAAAATTCTTCGGCCAACCAGTCGATGATGACATGGTCGAAGTCGTCTCCGCCAAGGTGCGTATCGCCGTTGGTTGATTTCACTTCGAACACGCCGCCTCCCAATTCGAGGATAGAAATATCGAACGTTCCGCCTCCCAGGTCGAATACGGCAATCTTCATGTCTCTCGACGCCTTGTCCAGACCGTAAGCCAAAGAAGCCGCGGTCGGTTCGTTGACAATACGTCTTACGTTGAGTCCGGCAATTTCACCGGCTTCTTTCGTCGCCTGGCGTTGCGAATCGCTGAAGTATGCCGGAACCGTGATCACGGCATCCGTCACTTCCTGCCCCAGATAATCTTCTGCTGTTTTCTTCATCTTCTGAAGTGTCATGGCAGATATTTCCTGCGGTGTATACAGACGTCCGTCAATATCTACGCGGGGAGTATTGTTGTCTCCGCGCACGACTTTGTAGGGTACACGTGTCGTTTCTTTTTGAACCTGATCGTACGTCTCGCCCATAAAACGTTTGATAGAGAATATCGTTTTTTGGGGGTTCGTAATGGCCTGACGTTTGGCCGGGTCACCGACTTTACGTTCGCCATTGTCTACAAATGCAACAATGGAAGGGGTTGTTCTTTTACCTTCGCTGTTCGCAATCACTACCGGTTCATTGCCTTCCAGTACCGAAACGCAAGAGTTGGTAGTTCCTAAGTCAATTCCAATAATTTTTCCCATATTATTTTAGTTATTATAATTTGTTACTCATTGTTTGTTTATATCATCCGGCATATCTCACACTGAAGGAGACGTTGCCTTGTGTCAGAATTTTCTGCACGTTTATGATTCTCCAAATTGTGTGCCAAAATAGCGGGAAAGTTGAAAAAAAGCGAAAGAGAGGCAGAAAACTGACAATATGGCGGGAAAAACGGGACGATTTGCCAATACCGGCATACCGGACAAGCTATGATGCCAGCGTCATAGCAAGGTTTAAAGCAGCGCATGAACAAAACAGAAAGAGGAGTGTTGCTTTGGACAAAGACCTCGCTAATGACGTGGCAAACAAAAATTCAACATCCGACGCGTCCGGTTCATTTTCCTGTATATAAACGATGATGTATCCTCATTTTCTGTCCTAAAAGAGGATATGGTCATAGAATATTCATAAATACAAGATGTTTGAAAGGGGACGAAACACAACACGCTTGTTGTATGAGAGATTAAACACAGTTTATTCAAAAACCGGATGCAAATGTAAAGTTTTTTCGTCAATAAAGCATGTTGTTTGTGTGTTTTTTTTTGATATTTACGAACCCGGATGCAGGTCATTCAACAACCGGACATAGGTATCAATGGCTTCCCGTATCTCCGGCAAGCGGATATATTCGTCTGCCGTATGCGAACGTGCGGAATCGCCGGGTCCGATCTTAACCGTCGGGAAGGGCATCAACGCCTGGTCGCTCAGCGTCGGCGAGCCGAAAGGCGCTTTGCCGAGCATCCGTGCCCGCCGTACAAAAGGATGATCCGGATCCGTGCGTGAGGAATTTAACCGGAGGCTGCGCGGGATTACTTCGCAACGCGCCTGTTTCCTGATCTCGTCGCAGAGCGCCTGATTGGAATAATATTCGTTGGTGCGGACGTCTACCGTAAACATGCAACGATCCGGAATGACATTATGCTGTGTGCCGGCTTCGATCATTGTCACCGTCATTTTCACCTGACCCAGGAGGTCGCTTTGCCGTGGGAAAACATGGGTATGAAACCACCGGATGTCTTCCATCGCGGCCGAAATCGCATTCACGCCTTCCTCCCGTGCGGCATGGCCGGACAGGCCGTGACTGATGCAGTCCAGCACCATTAATCCTCTTTCGGCGATGGCCGGCTGCATGGCCGTTGGTTCGCCAACGACGCCGAACGTCACCGGCGGAAGTTCTGTCAGCACGTTCTCAATGCCGTTTTTGCCGGATACTTCCTCTTCGGCCGATGCCAGGAAGATCAAATTATAGGGTTGTTCCCGGACGCTCAACAGCGTAAACGCCGCGTAAAGCGCTACAAGGCTGCCGCCGGCATCGTTGCTTCCCAGTCCGTACAGCCGTTCGTCATCGTTGTCATCGTCCGGCGCGAAGGGGTCTTTTGTCCAGCCGGCTACCGGCTTCACGGTGTCGATATGCGAATTGAGCAAGATGGTAGGTCGGTTCGGAGCGAACGCCGGCGCTACAATCCACAGGTTGTTTCCCTTGCGGTGCACCGTTTGTCCTGCCGTTTGCCATTGCGCCTGCAGGTAATCCGCTACCGCCGCCTCTTCACGACTGAAGGACGGGATGGCAATCATTGCCTTTAACAGGTCGATGGCGTCATAAAATTGTTCCATATCGTACTTAATCATCGGAAGAACTTAGTTGTGTCATTTGTATTTCCATCAATTTCCGTTCGGCGCTTGCCGGATGCAGAATTTTTGACAGTTCGTCGTAAGCGCTTTTCGCCGCTTTATAATTATCGTTGTCCAAAGCGTCGCCAAACCGTTTGATTAAATCCTGATAACGATCTGTCCGGACATTATCTTCCAACTCCATGACTTCACTCAGAATTTCTTCAATTCCCCAACCGATGAACGACCGGTTGCCATGATGGGTGGGGATCGTATGATCGCCTTCCCTGCGCAAGGTGTAGAGATTCACGTTTTCCATCGACTGCAGAATAAACGGACTGTGGGTGGTTACGATAAACTGCGTTTGCGGAAACAGATTGGAAAGGTATTTAATAATCGTGCGTTGCCAGTAAGGATGCAAATGCAGGTCGATCTCGTCAACCAGCAAAACGGCCGGCTCTTTCAGCGGATTCGGACTGTCGGGATAACGGTCGAACAACCTCTTGGCAAAATCCATCATCCACGCAAACATCGCCTGATAACCGTATCCGAGTTCGGACAAACGATACCAACCGCCGTCTTTGGTTTGGTATTCGATGTAGTTTTTCAGTTTATCATTAGATGTAAAACGAATATCATTGATTTCGGGAAAAATCTCGCTGACTAATACTTCTTTCAATAAATCTCTCTTAACAGCCGCTTTTTCCTGTCCGTTCTTTGCCGCATAATCCAATTGGAAAAGCCAGTCTTCGAAGTTGATGAGTTTGGAATTATGCAACAGGTTATCAGTATTGCCAGTTGGCTTACTTTCCGAGATGCCGGTAGTTTCTATTTGTCTGATAACGCCATAAGCATAAAAAATCAAAGGCTGTTTATACATTGATGCCATCCACTTCAGCAAATTCGTCTTCCCCGCATTATTATTTCCAAGAAAAACATTCCACTGACACCATTTATTGTCTTCATCAACAAAGGTAAATTTGTGTTCGCCCTTAAAACTTTTGTAGTCGGCAATCTCTATTTCTTTAATATATACCGGTGCATTTGCGCTTGACATCTTCTTTCTTTATTAAAAGGTCATTTTATTATGGGACAAAAGTACAATAATTCATTCGATTAAACAATAAACTTTGAATGAAGGGGTGTATGCTTGATTTACCGAAGTAAATTTCTATTTTCCCTGGGCGGGTTGCCAAATATCCGTGGGATTTTTCTACTTTCCCTGGGCGGTCGCCAAATATCCGTGGGATTTTTCTATTTTCCCTGGGCGGTTGCCAAATATCCGTGGGATTTTTCTATTTTCCCTGGGCGGTCGCCAAATATCCGTTGGATTTTTCTACTTCGCCCAGACGGGTTGCCAAATATCCGTTGGATTTTTTCTATTTGTTCAGGACGGTCGCCAAATTTACCAAAGTAAATTTCTATTTGTTCAGGACGGTCGCCAAATTTACCAAAGTAAATTTCTATTTGTTCGGGACGGTCGCCCAATTTACCAAAGTAAATTCCTTCTTGCGAGGTGACATGGACAAATTTACGGAGCGCATTTCAAATAAATACACCCTGGTTGGAGGAATCTCTTATGTCAAAAGTTCCTCTACCTGTCGGAAATCGTCTTGGAGTTGTGCTTTGAGTGCGTCGAGATGTTCGAACTTCCTGTTTGCGCGAAGGTAACGGATAAACTCGACCTCGATGCACTGCCGGTAAATGAGGCCGGAGAAATGCAGCAGATGCACTTCGATAGCGATTTGTTTGCCGTTCAGCGTCGGACGGTTGCCGATGGACAACATCCCTTTGTAACGGGCGCCGTCCAGATGCACCCATACGGCATAGACTCCCATGCCGGGCCAGACCTTATACGGCTCGTCGACCTCGATGTTCGCCGTCGGGAAGCCTAATTTCCGTCCGATCTGATAGCCGCTTACGATGTGTCCTTTCAAACGATAGGCATACGTCAGCATGTGCGAAACTTCTTCTACGTGGCAGTCCGACAGCAAGCGGCGAATTTTTGAGGAACTGACCGCTCCCGTTTCCGTATCATATACCGGCGCCCGGAGGATTTCCATGCCGCAGGCCGCTCCATAGGTCACATATTGCTCAAATCCGTCCGAACGCTGATGCCCGAACCGGTGATCGTATCCAATCAGCAAGGTCTGCACATGCCATTGTCCGGACAGCGTTTCCGTAATAAAATCCTGTGCCGTGCGGGCGGCTACCGTCGGCGTGAAATCCAGTACGACACAATAGTCCACGCCGGCCGTAGCCAGGTGCGCCAGTTTTTCATCAAACGAATTGAGCAGTTTGGGTTGATAACCGGCTTGCAACACGACACGCGGATGCGCCGGAAAGGTGAATACGGCAACCGGCAAACCCCGTTCGTCGGCCAATCGCCGCATTTCCCGTATCAGGAAACGGTGCCCGCAGTGCACCCCGTCGAAGAAACCGACGGTTGCCACCCATCCCCGGCCGTCTCTTTCTTTTGCATCATGTAGAATAATCATGTGGCAACGATCATGTATTATACTTCACACGCGGCGGCTTTCTTTTCCAGCAGCACGACGTTTTCTACATGATGCGTATGCGGAAACATATCAACCGGCTGCACCCGCGAGACGCGGTATTCCCTGTCCAGCAGATTCAAATCCCTTGCCTGCGTGGCCGGGTTGCAACTCACATACACGATTCGCCGGGGAGCGGCAAACAACAGGGTTTCGATCACATCGTCGTGCATGCCGTTGCGGGGCGGGTCGGTGATGACGACATCCGGCCGGCCGTGCGTTTCGATAAAACCGGTATTCAGCAGATCCTTCATGTCGCCGGCAAAGAACAGCGTATTCGTGATGCCGTTGAGGGCGGCGTTGACTTTCGCGTCTTCTATGGCTTCCGGTACATATTCGATGCCGATCACCTGCCGGGCGTTCCGGGCGACAAAGTTCGCAATCGTGCCCGTGCCGGTATACAGGTCGTAGACGCGCTCCGAACCGGTCAGTCCGGCAAAATCGCGGACGATGGTGTATAAATGATACGCCTGTTCGCTGTTGGTTTGGTAGAACGATTTCGGACTGATCTTGAACCTTAGCCCTTCCATTTCTTCAAAAATAGAATCATTCCCTTTGAACACATGCACCTCCTGGTCGGTAATCGTATCGTTGGCCTTTTGGTTGATGATATACAGCAAGGACGTGATTTCGGGAAAGCAATCGGCCACGTGGCTCAACAAGGCCGTTCGCCGGGCTTCGTCGTCTTCGTAAAAAATGACGATCAGCATGACTTCGCCCGTAGTAGACGTCCGGACGATGATGTTGCGCAGCAGTCCTCCCTGGTTTCGCAGGTTGAAAAACGTGAACTGATGTTTCAGGGCATACGCTTTGATCTCGTTGCGAATCCGGTTCGACGGGTCGTCCTGCAACCAGCATTTACGGATGTCCAACACTTTGTCGAACATTCCGGGAATATGAAAACCCAAGGCGTTCCGATCCTCCGGCGGTTGGCCGGATTGTATTTCCGCTTCGGTCATCCAGCGGTTGTCGGAGAAGGTAAATTCCAGTTTATTTCTATAAAACACCGTTTTCTGCGAACCCCGGATCGGCGAGATTTCCGGCAAATCCACCTTGCCGATGCGCGTCAAGTGATCCGTCACCTGCTGCTGTTTGTAACGGATTTGTTCGTCATAGGGCAGTATCTGCCATTGGCAGCCGCCGCAGAGTCCGTAATGTTCGCAAAAAGCCTCGGTTCGTTGCGGAGCATAGGTATGAAAACGAACGGCTTTACCTTCGGCATAGGAATGTTTTTTCCTTGTTAATTGAATATCCGCCACGTCTCCCGGAACAGCATAGGGCACAAAAATCACCAGGTCGTCATGCTTGGCGATGGCTTTTCCTTCGGCTGCAATACCGGTGATCAGCATTTTTTCCAGGACAGGCAATTTCTTTTTCTTCATAATGGCGCAAAGGTAACAAAAATTCCGTTTCATGCAGATTGCAGGATTCAAAGATTCGCTGTTGTCAGTGAGCCGAGAATGTTGAAGGGTTCATTCAATGGCAACCTCCCCCGATATGAAAAAGGAATTGGTTGAAATGTTGGAATAATTGCGTACTTTTGTATTCGTTTATTAGAAATGAAGTAATTATGGAGAAGGAAAAAATTCCGGAAAAGCAGAATCAGATTATTCAACTCACGAAAAGTTCTTGTAATGAAAAACTGGATGAAGAATATGCTGTGCTTGCTGAAAAATTAGTCTGTAAATTAGGACGTAAACGCAATGTCCCCTTTGTAACCGGACAAGCTCAAATTTGGGCTGTTGCCGTAATTCACGCATTGGGTACGATCAATTTTTTGTTTGACAAATCTTCCGAACCGTATGTTTCGATAGATGAAATCAAAGATTTTTTCGGAACAAAGAAGTCAACGACAGGCGGTAAATCAAAAGAAATCAGAAATCTGCTCAAACTCAGTTATTGGGATAGCGAGTTTTCAACGGGAAGAATGGCAAATAATAACCCGTTGGCAGACCTTGTCAAGCATCTCAACCGAAGCGGAACTGCTGGAAAATCTGAGGATGAATGGCGTGCCGGTGGAGAGGTTGTGAGAAATAGAAAAAATACTATCTTTGCATAAGATATAAAAGAATAGTTATATGCATATGACAGATTATAAGGCGATTGATTTCTTCTGTGGCGGAGGCGGCATGACTTGCGGACTTCGTCAGGCAGGTATTCGTGTACTTGCCGGAGTAGATATTGACCCGCAATGCAAAGAAACATACGAGGCAAATAATCATGGCAGTAAATTCGTCGAAGCGAATATAAAAGAACTTCCGACAGAATATTTTAAAAAAGAATTTTCCGTAAAGAAAGATGATGACAGACTTATCCTGATCGGATGCAGCCCCTGTCAATATTACAGTATTATAAACACAACTCGAGAAAAATCAAAACAATCAAAAGACCTGTTAATGGATTTCCAACGGTTTGTTGATTATTACAATCCCGGTTATGTGTTGGTAGAAAATGTCCCGGGAATAATAACCAACAAAGAAAGTATTTTACCTGTTTTTTTGAATTTTCTTGCGGAAAAAGGATATACAACAAAATATAAAGTTGTAGATATGAGTTATTACGGAGTTCCTCAATCACGCAAACGATTTTCTCTAATTGCTTCCAGAATTGATAAAAACATTGATTTACCGAATCCCGAAGAAAAACAAGCATTACTGGAAGATTTTATAGGCGTAAAAAACGGATTTCAACCCATTAAAGCAGGACATAAAGATGAAACGAATTTCAACCATACGGTTTCGGGATTAAATGAAATTTGTATAAAGCGATTGGAGAAAACGCCCCAAAACGGTGGTAACCGTTTGTCGTGGAAAGATGATAAAAGTTTACAATTGAAGTGCTTTGATGAGAAAGATAATAGTTTTAAAGACACATTCGGTCGTATGTGGTGGAAGAAACCGGCTTCTACAATAACGACAAAATTTTTTAATATATCCAATGGACGATTTGCTCATCCGGAAGAAGATAGAGCGATTTCATTAAGAGAAGGAGCAACATTGCAGACGTTTCCAAAAGATTATGTTTTTAAAACATCAAGTATTGCGTCAACAGCAAAACTTATCGGCAATGCCGTTCCGCCGGAATATGCGAGAAGAGTAGGCTTATCAATCATAAATAATTCGTCAAATGGCACAGTTTAAAACACGCGCACGAGCATTAGACTTGCTTGGACGACAACAAATTGCAGGAATACCTACTGCAATCAATGAACTTATAAAGAATGCCCACGATGCCTATGCCGATAAATTTGATATTGACTTCTTAAGAAAAGATAATTTGCTTGTTCTCAGAGACGATGGGCTTGGCATGACAAAAGACGAGTTTGAAACAAGATGGCTTACCATAGGAACCGAAAGTAAATTTGCAAATAAAAAGACGACATTGCCTCCAAAAGATAATTCAAAACCTATCCGCCCCATAATGGGTGAAAAAGGAATAGGACGATTAGCAATAGCATCAATAGGGAAGCAAGTTTTAATTATAAGTAAAGCAAAATTAAGGGATAAGGATTACAAGGCTGTTGTTGCATTTATAAATTGGGAATTATTCGAATTACCGGGAATAAATTTGGAAGACATAACTATTCCCGTTAAAGAGTTTGAGAATTTACCGAATAAAGAAGATATAGATATAATTAAAAATGAAGTTATAACATCGTTGGATAGTCTTTTAGCGCGAGATGTGATTATAAAAGATGATTGCATTAGAATAAAAAAATCTATTGAGACTTTTAATAGTAATCCGCTATTTTTGAATACACAATTAGTTGGAGATTTTGATTTTTCAAAGGATAGAGGTGGAACATTTTTCTATATTTCTCCTGTTAGTGAGACCTTTATATTTGATATTGAAGGAGATAAATCATCTAAAGAAGCGACACCGATTGAAAAAATGTTAATAGGATTTCATAATACAATGACACCGAACCATCCAAAGCCGGTTATTGATATTTTTTTTAGAGATTATAGAGGAGATGACGATAAATACTTCAACATTATTGATAAAGAGGAGTGGTTTACTCCTGATGAATTTGAATTGGCAGACCACCATTTTCAAGGTGAATTTGACAAATTCGGGCAGTTCAAAGGAATGGTTAAAATTTATGGAGAAAAAACATATGACCATATTGTAAATTGGAAAGATAACAATTTCAGAGAAACCTATTGCGGAACTTTTAAAATCAATTTGGCGTACTTACAAGGAGAATTGAAAAGTTCGAGAGTAGATGCCGAAAATTATAGTATAATCAGATCAAAAGGAGATAAATTCGGAGGATTGTATATTTACAAAGACAATATAAGAATTTTACCATACGGCGATTCCGATTATGATTATTTGGATATTGAGAAAAACAGAAGTAAAAAAGCTTCAACAGGTTTCTTTTCTTACCGACGCATGTTTGGCGCAATCGAATTGTCGGCAAAAAGTAATGGTAATTTAGTTGAAAAAGCTGGGCGAGAAGGATTTATTGAAAATAGAGCATATCGTCAATTACAAGCAATATTGAAAAATTTTTTTGTGCAACTAGCAGCAGATTTTTTTGACGAAAAGGGGGAAACGCCACATTCGGAATTTTGGCACACTAAAAGAAATGAAATAAACACATACTATTTAGCGCTCAAAAGACGTAATGAACTTGCCAAAGGGAGGAAAGACAAATTTTTGAAAGAATTGAAGATTTTTTTCAACAATCTTGCCTCAAGACAATTTCAAATGGGCATAGCAGGTATATTAAATAACGCGCGGCAAAATCTTATTTCAATCGTTTCCTGCAAAGATATGGAAGAAGCAAGCCAAAAAATTATAGATTATGAAATGGAGGCAAGGCGGAAAATTGCAGATTATAAGAAAAAAATTACTATTGCTTCTCCCAGAGGATTTACCATATCGAAATCAGCCAAAATGGATTTTGACACTTATTTGACAGAATTTGAACTGTTAGAAGAAGCTCTATTCAAAAGTGCGGTTAATGAAATTGATAATCTGGTTAATGATTATACGAGGAAGTTAAATATTGAAATAAGTAAGAGAAAACGATTAGAACTATCCGTAGAACAGATAGCTACGGAAGTAATAAAGTCCAACAAAACAAAGAAAAATGAGACTAATGAAGTAGTTAGTGATGTTTCAAAGAAAATCAGGGAACTTACTTCCGATTTGATATTGGATTTGGACAACCAAATACGAACCGTTAGAGACCGATTCAAAAATTTAAGTATGCTGGAATCGGAAGATTTCGATTTGGTAAAAGAACGAAAATCTATGGAAGATGACATAGAATTGATAAGTAGTCGAAATTCCGCAATTATGGATAGGATTATCAGACAGTTTGAAGGATTT
>JAITPV010000195.1 GCA_031289275.1 Tannerella sp. | reverse complement strand
AGGAAATAAATCTTGCCGGTAGTAATCAGACGGTGAATATCCCCGGTCTTGTCTATGTACAGATAATTCTTCTCGCGCAAGTCTTTAAACGACTGTATTCCTATGGGTAAATTCTTCATCATGACTTTCGAAATTTTATTCGCAAAGATACGTTTTTCTTTTCAATCTCATCGGATTAACTCTGCGAATTACACGGATCAAATCCATTAAACCTATTCGTGCCATTCACGGGTTGAACCCTTGAACGGGCATAAAATTTTACGCCCCTGCCTTGAACGTGTCGCGTCCTGAAAAAGCGGGCAGGTTATTTTGCAACAATGATTTTCTTTCAAAGGTATTGCACAATTGGAAAATTCCCCGTACTTTTGCCCTCGCAATTCCCCAAAAAGGAATTTGGCAAACTTTCTTCCTTAGCTCAGTTGGTTAGAGCATCTGACTGTTAATCAGAGGGTCCTTGGTTCAAGTCCAAGAGGAAGAGCAAAAAAAGAAGCAGTAGAAGTAAAAACCTCACTGCTTCTTTTTTTCACTTCCAAGAAGTTTCTTCCCTAAACCTTTAAAAAAACAGCTTTCCT
Organism: Tannerella sp.; assembly: GCA_031289275.1. Classification (GTDB taxonomy): domain Bacteria; phylum Bacteroidota; class Bacteroidia; order Bacteroidales; family Tannerellaceae; genus Tannerella. The sequence goes on along the minus strand of JAITPV010000195.1, from coordinate 2,356 downwards.
GTACAGGAAATACAGAAATAGCCAGCAGACGGCCATGTAACCGGTTGCATGAATCAACGCACCTATGACCTCCGGACATTTCCCGGCAAGACCGGCAAGGAAAAAATCCGAAATCTGACGGAAAGGAATGATGCGTTGCGCCAGATAGATGGTGATGGAGTTAAGGCCGACAACCCGGAAGAACAACGACCAGCGAGACCACTTTTTCACATCAATAACGTAATAGAACACGGCGAACAGGAGCAGCGAATAACCGGCAACAATGCAGACAAACGTACTTGTCCAGAGTTTTTTGTTTATCGGGAACCAGAAACTCCAAACCCATCCGGCAAGCAGCAGCAGTACGGCGGCCGCCAACATGCAGACGACTTTTTTGTTTTCGGAAACCCGCTCTTTGGGTAATGCGATCCACCGGCCGGTGAACATGCCCAGCAGCGCCGTGACAATCGCCGGCAAGGTGCTGAGAATCCCTTCCGGGTCAAAGGAGCCATCGTTCATGCGTCCGGGCAGCAACACCCGGTCAATGATCCCGACCAGATTTCCGTCAAAGGAATACGGGTCGGACGTACCGGGCAGCAACCACAACATCAACCAGTAACCCGGCAGGATCGCGGCCGAAAGAAGAACGCATGTCCGCGTCCGGAAATTCATGAACAGCAGTGCGGCGAACATCCACGCCAATCCGATGCGCCCCAGCACACTCGCATAGCGCATGTCCGGAAAGTCGAACCGGAAGAATCCGTTATAGACAAATCCCAGTGCGACGAGTGTCAATCCGCGCAGAACGATTTTAAGAAAAATGTCCCGCGTTGATTTTCCGCCGGCGCGCTGCTTGGCAATCGAAAATGGAAACGATATGCCGGCAACAAACAAAAATAACGGAAAGATCGTGTCATGTTGCGTCAACCCGTGCCATTGCACGTGTCCCATTTGCGCCGTCAGCCATTCCGTCACTCCGTTTGCAGGGAAAAGTTGACAAACTGCCACAATCCATCCCGATAGTCCCATAATAAATAACATGTCAAAGCCTCTGAGTGCGTCCAGCGACTTCAAACGGTTTCCTTTTACTTTCTCTGTTTTCATCTTGCTTTTAATTTTTCTGCAATGATACAAATTTTTTTCCGAACAGGGATTTAAAAATTCAAAGATTCAAAGATTCGTTTTACGCGGATTCAATGGATTTAAACGCAGATACCAATCCGTGGAATCTGCGTCCACGTAAAACGAAATCAGTCTAAAAGGGAGAATAAACAGCCACATCCAACTTCATATTCGACACGAAAGCGCCAAAGTCTTCTTCATCTTCCACGAAAAAGTGATGATCACCAACATAGTCGGAAGGACAATAGGTTTCTTCTCCTCTCCGAAATACTAAATGATTTCCATCACAGTCAAAAAACCGGTACATAATACCGCCGCTTCCCAACCCCATATTAGTGACGAAAATATCCCGACCCTTATACTTTTCGAGCCAGATAAAACCTGCATAATTACCTGTCCTGTCGGTTTCCGCCTTACTTATCAATTCTCCGAGCCACGGAAGATTTTCCCGAAGTTCTTCATTTTCACACGCGGTACATGTTTCCACAACATCCTGCTTGCAGGAAAAAAACAGTACGCAACATAAGATCACAATCAAATTTCTCATATTCATTCGCATTTTAAAGTTTGACGAGTATCATTAAAAATCTATTTAACTCTGATAAAAGCATAATCGAATGGCATTGAGTATGACCCAACGAATAAAGTCTCGTTGTGTATCTCCTCGAAGTACCAAATACCCATATCCTGTTCGTTGTCCCACATTATATGTCGAAGTCCTTTATTGGGAAAGCGATAATCCAGCACCTTTAATTCTTTCCAGGAATACGGGAATAATTTATTGGGAGATGGTGCGCCGAAAGCTACAGTTTGGCCATTATCGTTAGTCACAATACAATGATTGTCTGTAAATTCAACGAATGTATTTTCGGGATAGGATATCCCTACAATTCCACCATACGAAACATACCATTTCCATTTCCCCAAAATAGAGTTTTGGATGGTAGACAACGGTTTGTCGTACAAAGTCATCACCGGTTCCAATTCCACTTCCGGTTCATCATTCTTGCATCCGGCTGTTCCCAGACAGATACACAGGAACGCCATTCCGACTAAATTGTTTTTCATTCGTATATAAAATCAGTAATATCAATATTTTACTACATGACAAAAAAAGTTGCATTGCCATAAATGATTGAATATCAACAAAAAAAGCAACTTTTTTATTTGGAAAAGACCTTGAAATTTTGTATCTTTATAGCTGAATCTCAAACAGTTATAATGGAAACAAAAAATCTCAAGGTCGAATACAAAA
>JAITPV010000140.1 GCA_031289275.1 Tannerella sp. | reverse complement strand
GCCGGCGACATCATTTTAATGAAGCCATCTACAAGTTCGCGGCGTTTGTCGTCAAACCAGGTCAGGTAATCGGCATAAGTATAACGCCGGTTGAAGTCTAAAGAAAATGTATTGTCCATCATTCGTATATATTAAAATGAAACTTGTTACAAACTTAGATGAAAATTTCGAGACTAACAAGTACGTGAAGTAAAAACCTGGAATATTGCAGTATATACTTGTTTCTATCCTAAAGTAGTCAAACCTTACCCTCGTACCTTATTTCTTTAATAAGGTACGAGGGAGTAAGGTTTTCTAATCTCCGGCAAGATACTGAAAAAATCTATTTGCCTGTGTGGTTAGCAATCACTTTCACCGGCCCGAGCAATCCGGATTCCCGCAGTGACGAACGTTGTCGCCAGGGATTAAATTGCGAATCGACAAGACGTTCTTCTTTCGGCAGAAACTGATCGCCGATAAGACGGTTCGTCCATGTATTGACGACTTCTATTTCCACCGTATTTTCACCCTTTTTGGCAAAACCGGTAATATCGACGCGATACGGCGCTGTCCATGCTCCGCCGGCATATTGTCCGTTGATTTTCACTTTTGCCATAGCGCTCAATGCACCGAGGTCGAGATACATCCGTTCTGATACATTTTCACTAACCGTAAAAGTATTTTCATAGACGGCTGTTCCCGAAAAATAACGAATACGTTCATCCGCATTTTTCGACCAATCCTGCAATTCGGAGAATACAACAGGCTCTGCGGGGCCGCGTTTGATTTTGTCCGATTCAAAAGTGACAGTCCATGGAGATGTAATTTCCGTAAGGGTATTCAATTGCGGGAAATTGGCTTCCAAACTGTTTGCCGAAGGTTTACCTTTTCCGCTGAAAACAACAAATACACTTTCGTAAGCCTCCAACTGCAAAGGAATGGTGGTTGTTTCCCCTGTCTGCACAAAAGCAGGTAACGGACGGACGTCGCCGGTAACCGGATTCCACAATTCGGGTTTCAATCCGCTCTGACGAAATTCCGGACTGAATTGAATCTGTTTATCGCTTTGATTTGAAATGAAATAAATCTCCTTATTTCCGGTCGAACGGTGATTGTAAACCACTTTATTGTCTGATTTTAAATCGGGAATAATTTTGAGAGCAAGAAGGGCTTCCTCCATATCCATACCGGTAAAAATGAAGCCTTTTCCATACGAACGTTGTTTGACCGAGAGGTCGCCCCACATTTTATCCGCTAAGGATTTCACCTGATTATCCGCTTCGGGATACCCCTGCAAACTGGGCGAAACGCCGGGCGGAGGACCCAGTATTACAGCGCCGTCGGCAACCAATTGTTCTATTTTTTGTAATAATTCGGGACGCATGGTTTCCAATTTCGGCAAAACCAGCATCCGGTATGACGTGCCGTGAGGCAAAATCAGTTTTCCGTCTTTCACCGTCATGCTGTTCATTATCACATCGGCGTTGACATAGTCGAATTGATAACCTTTGGGCATCGGCGGGTCGCATTTTGCCGTATTTATAGGTACATTTTCACCGATAAAATAGGCGGCGTCCGCTATGTTAAGTCCCTGTTGCAGCATGTATCCGCAACGTTTCAGATAAGTCACAAACAAATCTATCTGGCTGAACCATGTGTTTTTCCTGTTAAATTCGATACCAAACCAAGCGTCTTTTCCGGGATAGTCCACTTCGTTGGGCTGCTCGATATACACATGTAATACGTTGCTGTTGATTCCGGCGGCAAATGCGGCGTCGCCAAACTGTTTTAGGATACCGGGATAGTTATGATAACCGCCGCCGCCGGTAAACGATTCGGCATACACTTTATTTTTATTGTAGATATGAGCGCAGGAAGCAGCCACATGAGCATAACGCATATCGTCGCTGCCTGTCCAAAATTCGCCGCCTATTTCGTCGGCATATTTGCCGTATAATAAAAATTCGCCCGGAAATCCCCAGTCGCCATAATTTTCCAGCCATGAAGTCAGACCGTGCTGATTGGCGACTTCCGTCAATCCGGCAACGTTATTATTTGCTTCCATATCTGCCGCCAAACGACGGATATCCCACAAAAAGCGGTCGGAAAGATTGAAATTGCCGATAGTATGTCCGCAAAGTACGGGCAAATAGGGCGTAGCATCATACCCGTAATGCGCTTTAAAGATGTCGAGAAAACCGTCGGTAAAGGTTTGACTTCCTTTTTCCCAGCTGTCTTCGACCATCACTTTGAACGTTTTGCGGTCTTCGGCGGGAATGCGGCGCAACACTTCGCCAAGAAAAGCGTCGAAATGTCCGGCAATCGGTTTTTTAATCAGTTTGTCCATTTCCAGCCCCTCGCCTTCGGGCGTAACAGGACAGTTGGTTATATTGGTGGGCAACATACCCGTACGCAACACAACCCAGTCGCCTGCGGGAACATCCCAGTTCAGCGTACCGTCCGGCGTCATTTTATCGGTGATATCAACGACCTGTTCCTGCGACGCAATCAAGCCTTTGAGGTCGCTCGCCGGTTGATAATCCCACAGATATTCGTCCCATGCGGGATTGGGTCCCTGAGCCAATCGCGCCATTGTCTTTTCGGTGTATCTGTCCAAAACCGGCGTCGGCGAAAGCTGTATTTTCCCGATAGCATTATTTTCATTACTGTTATTGAAAACAATACGGTATTCGTCGGAAATCGTTTCCGGAAAAGACTCCACAATCGGCGAATAGGGTATATAACCCACTATCAATGCGGGAGTGTGACAGTTTAGTCGGAACGATTTAACGGTTTGAAATTCGCCGTTTACCCGTGCTTGCAATTCGACGTTAGCCGAAGCCTGACCTGCCGGATAAATAGCCAGACTGCGGGCGGTTTGCGGTTGCGGCAATTTCAATGTGACGGACGAAATTTTCGCCTCCTCAGTTTCGTTTTGCCGTCCGGGGATAATATATTTTGCCGTATTCGGCGAATCGGGCGAGAGAATCGTCAGGTTCCCCACTCTGACGCCGGCGGTATAATTCGGTCGTTCGGCGTCGGGAGCCGATTTGAGTATATTGGGCGACAGGGTAATCTTGGCGCCCGCTGCGTCGAACAAATTGCTGCCGTAATCTTTCGGAACAGGGAATGCCAGCACTTTTACGTCCTGAAACTGTTCGGCAGATTTATCTTCCTGTACAATAAAACGGTCTGACCAGTCGCCGGAACGGGGCGCGGCATGAGGTTTAGACAGTTGTACATTCACTTTTCCGGGACCCGTGAGGCGCGTTTCGGAAGCGGTGAGATAACGCATGGCTTCGTCGGGTTTAATCCACGGTCCGCCGGTCTGGCTCCAGCCCGGACAGTTGAACATCCCGATTTCGATACCCAATTCTCCGGCAACTTTCATCGTCGTATGCAACACGTCCCACCATTCATCGCTGAACAATTTGGCAGAACCAAAGGGAGCGCCCTGTCCGATATTTCCGATAAAAGCATGGTTAATACCGGCTTTTTTCATGGCTTGCAGGTCTTGGGTAACGCCTTCTTTCGAAATGTTATCGGAAATCCAATACCAGTAAACACCGGTTTTCATCGTTTCCGGAGGCGTTGCAAAATCATGCTTCAAGCCGTCATTACTTCTACATCCTGACATAAATGCCGCTACGGCAATCAGGCAAAACAGTTTTTTGTATAAAACAGATTTCATATGAATTTAATTATTTTGATTATATAGATTATAGAATCGCAAAGGTATAAAAAATCTTTATACAAACAAAACCTCCGTCAGGACGGCTAAAACTTTTTTTGAGGTGCTATGAAAAATGGTATTACCTTAGCATGGATAAAAAAGGATTGCAAATGGGAAGAAAAAGATTAGAACGTCAGTCGGTAGATTCACTGTTTTCGAC
>JAITPV010000125.1 GCA_031289275.1 Tannerella sp. | reverse complement strand
AATTGCAAAAGACTTGGAAAAATGAAAGAGAATAGACCGATTGACAGAGAAATGAAAATACTTCTTTTGTCGGTATTGAAAAAAGGATATTTTTCTCATGCCGATATGGAACTGTTGAGCAAAAAAATAGTGTTTAATGTACCGATAAAAAGCTGGGTAGAACCGATGACTATTGAAGTAATCGACCGGCGGGAGCAAGTAGAGCAATAAGGCAATGGAAAAGATAATAGACAGAGAAACAAAAGTACTTATGTTGCAGGTACTCAAACAGGGTTATTCAACCTGTAAACAGCGAGTAATGATAGTATCGGCTTTTCAGAACCTCAACCCTCAACCCGATTATGATTTTAGCTTTCTAACCGAAGAGGAAAGGAATGTTTTATTACGGATAAGTGAAAAGTTTTAGATTATAAATGTGGCGGAAATACTTATAAAAAAGCAGATTATGATAATGCAGATTGACAGAGAAACAAAGATAGGATTATTGCAATCCCTGAAAACCGGTTATTCAGATACGGCAAAAATACCGGTGTTGAATGAAACAGTAACGGAGCGGCAACCGGCAAGGGTACCTTTGGCGGGAATTGGAAAATGAGCATTGATTTTGAAGGATAAAAACAAATCATTATCTTTGTTACAGGAAAGCCCGCTAAAATACCAATTTTTGGATGTTTTGTTACTCGTTTGTTACCGCTCACTTGTAAATAGTGGGCTTTTTTATTTATTATCAATTACTTATAGATATGATTGGACTTTACTCATTTATTTGGTTGCAAGGTAGTCGAGAACCTCATATGACAGATAAAAAAAGTAATTGTCCGCGCTTTTTTTATGTGCGTATACGAACTGTGAGGTTCCGGACAGAACGATGGAAAATGAGTAAAATGGAGTTCAGATACCGCTTTAAAAAAACGGGGCGGTATCGAAAAGCCTTACAGGCTGGGAACAAATCACAAAAATAATATAATGGTTGCGCCCGACACATATCAGGGACTTTCTTATGAAAAAGATTTACATTTCGTTTTTAGTGGCTTTATGCTTTTGTGCCTTTACAAATAAAGCAAATGCGGCGTGGACGGGAGCCGGAACTGCCGCCAGCCCGTGGCAGATTGGCGACGGCAGTACTAATACCGTCGCTGCTGTTAAGGCAAAATTGGTCGATAACACTTTGACTGTCTTCGGTACAGGCAATATGGCTGACTTCCTGTATTCTATTGAAGGGGAAACGCCGTGGAGGCAAGCGGGAAAACACACGCTCATTAAAACCGTTGTCATAGAGAGCGGCATAACCAATATTGGCGATGTGGCGTTTCTGGATTGCAACAATCTGCAATGGATAACCATTCCCGAAGGTGTTCGTATTATCGGGGAGCGGGCGTTTGAAAATTGTAATCACTTGTTTGGCATCGCTATTCCCACCAGTGTAACAACAATTGAGAGCTCTGCATTTAAAAATGCCACGAATATAACATCCGTATATTGTCCGTCAACTACGCCGCCATCAATAAGCAGTAACGCTTTTGAAGGCGTCAATATCGGCAGTAAATATCTCGCTGTACCACTGGAACAAATGAATGCTTATAAAGCAAATGCAGTGTGGGGACAGTTTGTTGTAACGCCGCCTTATGTGATGGTTGAGGGAAGTTCGGACGCGACCTATGATGTAGCCATTATGGGTTTGGACGGCTCGGTAGTTTACTATGAGTATCAAGATGCAGCCAGAACGATTCCAAGGCGTGCTACCGGTTACAAAGCAAAAAGCGAAAGCGAATCACAGATACCCGATTTCGTCGTAGATTTTAATCCGGAAGGGAAACCCGCACTTATTGCTACGAAGGATGGCACCACGATACATGCTGACGGTTATACCGATAATTCATTTAATATCGCCATACAGTCCTTATCTATTGCCGGTGAATATTTTTCTCTTGACAATGTAAGCCTCGATAACCTCACGCATGAATTTACCGATAAATTATTCGGCCCCGAAAATTTAACGGAAATCATTGGCTCTATCTTGAATAATATTGCAAAGAAGTTGGTAGCAGACGGTTTTGTTGATATTGGGGACATTTTCCAAACGACTGTTATCAGCAACATTAAAGGTACAGCCGTCGGCGCTGTCCATGATGGCCTTGTCTCATTGATACCTAAAGAACTCATTGATGCCGCGCTTGCATTGATTCCCGACGAAACGCTTGCAGTTGTTCAGGTGGCTTATTCGGCTTACGCGCTTTATGGTAATGTCCAAAGTACGATGGCATCTTGTGGCTTGGCTTTTTCCGCCTCCGGGCCATTAGTAGCAATAGGACCTTTGGGGTGGATTATTGAATTATATTTGGGGTATAGATGTGTGAGAGATGTTTATGAAACAATGATGAAAGCCGGCAAAACGGCTGCGGTCTTTTTTGATGTGTTTTCAACATGGAAAAACGCAAACACTTGTTCTGTTACTGCAAAACTAACCGGCGGTACACTTGTTATCGCTGGCGATGGGGCTTTATGTACCCATTTACTGGATGAATATGCAGACAGAAAATCCGAAATAACAAAACTTGTTATACGCGGCGGGGTAACTTCGATTCCGATAAATGCCTTTTCGGGTTATAGCAATTTACAAAGCGTTAGAATAGAAGAAGGAACCGAGACATTGACTTTCATAACTGGTGTGAATACTATCTATAGAGCCTTTTATGGCAGTTCGGTTGGAAATTTGTACTTAGGTAGAAATATAACTTACGACTATTGTGTTCCTTTCGAGGAAAATACAAAACTGACCTCACTAACCATTGGAAACAAAGTTACGGCTATTGGCGCCAACTGTTTCAACGGTTGTAGCGGGTTAACTTCATTAACCATTGAAAGCGGAAGCAGGCTGACTTCGATAGGGAATAATGCTTTTAATGGTTGCAATAAAGTGGCAACTGCCTTGAATATTCCTGCCGGGGTTAAAACAATTGGGACTGCTGCTTTTAACGGTTGCGAGAAATTGCCTTCGCTAGTTATTCCCAATTCCGTTGCTTCGATTGGCTATGCTGCTTTTGCGGGTTGTAAGAATTTTCAAAGTGTCACAATAGAAGAAGGAAGCGAGACATTGACTTTCGTAACTGGTGTGAATATTATCTATAGAGCTTTTTATGGCAGTTCGGTTGGGAATTTGTATTTAGGTAGAAATATAAGTTACGACTATTGTGTTCCTTTCGAAGGAGACACATTATTGACATCGTTAACCATTGGAAACAAAGTTACGGCTATTGGCACAAACTGTTTCAACGGTTGTAACGGGTTAACTTCATTAACCATTGAAAGCGGAAGCAGGCTGACTTCGATAGGGAATAATGCTTTTAATGGTTGTAATAAAGTGGCGACTGCCTTGAATATTCCTGCCGGGGTTAAAACAATTGGGACTTCTGCTTTTAACAGTTGCGAGAAATTGCCCTCGCTAGTTATTCCCAATTCCGTTGATTCGATTGGTTATGCTGCTTTTGCGGGTTGTAAGAATTTGCAAAGTGTCACAATAGAAGAAGGAAGCGAGACATTGACTTTCGTAACTGGTGTGAATACTATCTATAGAGCCTTTTATGGCAGTTCGGTTGGAAATTTGTACTTAGGTAGAAATATAAGTTACGACTATTGTGTTCCTTTTGAAGGAAACACATTACTGACATCGTTAACCATCGGGAGCAATGTTACGGCTATTGACGCCCGCTGTTTTTCCGGTTGTAGCGGTTTGACAGAGATAACCAGCAAAAATCCTACTCCTCCACAAGTATATAATTATGATTCATTTAAGGATGTAAGTAGAACAGCATGTAAGGTATCTGTGCCGACCGGATCCTTATCTGACTATAAAGCAGCAGCGGTATGGAAAGATTTTTATAGCATCGAAGAAGGAGGTAATACCTCCCCCTCCACCACCCCCTCCAGCGACCTCTGTTCCAATGCAACAAATCTGTCTTGTGGAACATTAGTACAGGGAACAACAGAGGGGGCAACTCCTACCACAGGCATTTCTTACGGCACGGTTGCCGGCTCATATACAGCCGACAAAAATGATGTTTTCTACAAATTTACGGCTACCACCGCAGGGATTTATACGGTCACGCTTAATAATCCCAACCCGGTGAACGGCTCTTCCGGCAACGACATAAATGTGGCTTTGTATTCGGATTGCGGCGCCACGAGCGGTTTGGCGGAATTGATAGGGGACGGAACTGTCGAAACGATGCAATATACCCACACCGGCGGAACAGCAACATACATTATCCGTGTTTTCAGTTATAATAATGCAGGCGGCAGTTTTTCGATTAAGGTGACTTGCCCTGCAACGGCAGGTGATGGCACACTTACATGGCAAATCGGCAACCCCAATGCTGCCGATGTCACCGCCACGCTCGACAACGGTACGCTTACAATCAGCGGCACGGGGGCGATGCAGGACTTTAGCAATACTGCCATGCCCTGGTACGGTGTAAAAGATGAAATCACAGGTATAATTATCAATAACGGCGTTACAACCATAGGAACTTGTGCTTTTGAGGCTCATACCAATCTTTCTGTGGTTATTATTCCTTCGAGCGTAACAGACATCGGAAGTCGGGCTTTTGCCGGGTGTACCGATCTCACTTCGATTTCTCTCCCGTCGAGCATAACAAGTATCGGTCAGGAATCGTTCAGAGATTGCAGCAACTTGTCGGCAATCTACTGTAACAGCCCCACTCCGCCAAGTGTCGGCGATAATTCTTTTAGCGGCGTAGATCAAACCTCTTGCCGGTTGTACGTTCCTGTTAGCGCCGCCTATAAGGCAGCAGCGGGATGGAATGACTTTTATAGCATCAATGCGGCCTCAATCCAACCCATCAGCAACGACAATATTTCAATTACGTCTACGGCAAACGGTATTTCCATCGAAACAACAGCAGCCGTTTCCGTTTCCGTGTATACCATTTTGGGGCAAAAGGCTTATCAATCTATCGTAAACGGAAATACGAATATCTATTTGAGAAAAGGGATTTATGTGGTCAGGTATGGAGATGAAAGCAGGAAAGTGATTGTGAAATAAGGGTGTTTCCCGTCCCTGATTGAACACTGGCGCTGTTCGGATAAGGTGTGAACCCTGTCCGAACAGTCCTGTTGTTTTATTGCGCAAATATACCCTCTGTATGGTATTTTGCAGTGAGGCGGCGCGTTCTATCTTTGCAACTTGATTTTTAAAAAATGAGATTATGATTGCAACTTCTACCCCTCTTCACCGTACTTTCAACGCCAATGTGCTGTTGAATCATTCCGGCTATGAAGAAAATATAGCGCCGGTCAACGAATTAAGACCCGGAAACAGTATTAAAATCAGCCATCTTAACGTGAGCATCAGCGATAATCATATCTTGAAAGATGTCAATATCGAGATTCCGGATCATAAGATCACTTGCATCATCGGGCCGTCGGGTTGTGGAAAGTCGACGCTGCTGAAAACCATCAACCGATTGATTGATGATCATGAAAAAGTGAAAATTGAAGGTCGGATTGTGGTTGACGGCGAAGATATCTACGGAAAGAAAACGGAAGTGACGCATATACGAAAGAAACTGGGTTTGTTGTCTCAACGTCCGACCCCGTTACCCATGTCCATCTTTGACAACATTACGTTCGGATGCAAGATACACGGTATGCGGAAGAAGAAACAACTGGCGCAGGTTGTAGAGAGCACGCTTCGCGATGCAGGCCTCTGGGACGAAGTGAAAGACCGTCTGCATTCGCCGGCCTCCGGCCTGTCGGTCGGGCAACAACAGCGGTTATGCCTGGCAAGGGGCCTGGCTATCGAACCCCAATTTATCCTGGGCGACGAAGCTACCTCGGCGTTAGACCCCATCTCGAGCCGGCATATCGAAGACCTGTTCGTCAAACTCAAAGAAAAATACGGCATCATCCTGGTGACACATACCCTGCGACAAGCCCTGAGAATTGCCGATTATGTAGTCTTCATCTATCTGGGGGAGATCATTGAAGCCGGTCCTGCCAAAGAATTTTTCAATCATCCGGAACACGAACTGACTAAACAATATCTGTCGGGCGTGTTCAGCTAATGCAATTATTATATATATGTACAAACTACCGGATACGTTAAGCGACGATATTACCAAACTCGGCGAGTTGGCCAAAGCCTATCGGGAAAAAGAAATAGAAACCGTCCGCTTCAAAGCCTTCCGCGTCCCCATGGGAATTTACGAACAGCGAAAAGACGAAGTATACATGGTGCGCATCCGAACGACCGGCGGTGTGATCCATCCCGAACAGTTCCTGGAGATACTTGCGATAGCACGTAACCATTCCTCCGATTTGTTGCATATCACCACCCGTCAGGAGATTCAGATACAAAACCTGGCGCTGAACGAAGTGGAGCCGATTCTCCGCGAATTACAGCAGATCGGTCTAAGCTCCAAGGGCGGTGGAGGCAATACGGTACGTAACATATTAGTCTCAGCCGACAGCGGTATCTCGCACGAAGAGGTTTTTGATACGACACCTTATGCAATGGCTTTGACAACAAAACTGATTGCGGAACCGGACTCGTATCTGCTTCCCCGTAAAATGAAGATCGCTTTCTCGTCCGACGACAGGCAGATCGACTACGCAGCCGTCAATGATTTGGGATTGGTTGCCCAAATACGAAACGGACAGCGAGGGTTTAGGGTCTACGCAGGCGGTGGAGGCGGATCAAAACCTACTACTGGTTGGACGCTGTTTGAGTTCATGCCCGAAAGCGAACTGTTTGTCATTGCCGAGGCATTGAAGAAAATGTTCTCCGCACACGGCAACCGGAAGAACAAGCATAAAGCCCGCCTTCGTTACATCTTCTACCGATTAGGCGAAGAAGAGACGCTCCGTCTTATACGGACTTATTATGAAGAAGCTAAAAAAACAACACCGCCTTTCTTACCCGTCATCGAACCGGAAGAAACGACTGCGGCAAAAGCGGTCTACCATGTCGGTGAAATCGTGCCGGACAAAGGCTATGAAGTATGGCGGAAACGGTATGCGTCCGACCAGCGACAGGAGGGATACAGCAGTGTCATCGTACCGATTCTGTTGGGCAACTTCCCACTGACGGACGAGGCACGGGTGGAGAAGGCAAGACGACTGTTGCAATTTGTGTCTTTGTTCGGAAAAGATACGATCCGCTTTACTACAACACAGCACATCCGGTTGCGTAATATTCCTACGGAAGCCTTGCCCGAACTCTACACCCTTATTCATGACATCGTGCCGGAAACCGATGCACCGCTATTGGCCAATAACATTATTTCCTGCACCGGAGCGGATACTTGCCGCTTGGGTATTACCCTGTCCAAAGGCTTGGCCACTGCCATTCGGCGAGCATTGTTGCACGCTGCGCTGCCGGAGGCGGATCAACCGGCATTGGCACAGGCGCGCATTCATATATCGGGCTGCCCCAATTCCTGCGGACAACAACGATGGGCGGACATCGGCTTTGCGGGAAAAGCGCTCCATAACGACCGCGTTTATCCGGGCTATCAGGTATTTTTGGCGGCCAACCGGAGCGACAAACCCTGTCTGGGGGAACCGGTCGGAAGCATCAGTGCACGGGATATTCCCGCATTTGTTGTTCGGCTGTTGAAATCCTATATCGACGTTCGGTCCGCTTATCCCACGTTGACCGACTATCTTGCCGGCGAAGGTCGAAGCCGCGCCGGCGAATGGCTGACCGAATATGCGGAAATTCCCGCCTTTGACGATGATAAGAACTATTATTTCGACTGGGGTGCGGAAGCCGTCTTTAGCATTGTGAACCGCGGTACGCCGGAATGTTCTGCCGGATTGTTCGATATGATCGATCTCGACTTGAATGACATCCTGACCCGCCGGCAATCCGTCGAAACGGAAACGGATGCGGATACGGACAGGATCAACCATCTGTTATATGAAATCATTTATTCGGCTGCCCGGATGTTGCTTGTAACTCGTGGAGCAGAGCCGAAAAACGTTGTCGATACATTCGACCTGTTTATTCTCCATTTCATTGAATCCGGGTTGGTGGACGACCGTTACCGTGCGCTTGTAGAATCGGCAAGAGACCGGGCGTCTTCCGATTTCACGCCTTATAAAGCGGATATATACGCCCTCGCGGATGCCCTGATCGACTTGTATCGGAATATGGATGATTCGTTACAATTCAAACAGGAGAACACGAATCCATCGACCTCCGCCCCCGCACCTGCCGAAAAGCAGGAACCGACCACGGCACGACGCCTGTTCAAAGACTTACGGGGCGTTGCCTGTCCGATGAATTTCGTACATACAAAGATACAATTATCCACCATGCAAGCGGGCGAGGAGCTGGAGATACTATTGGACGACGGCGCTCCGATTGCCAATGTGCCCGGCTCCGTCCGTAACGAAGGGCATCACATTGTGGAACAAACGCCCGTCGACAATTATTGGAAAGTAATAATAATAAAGAAAGAAATATGAGCAAGATTAAAGTAAATGAAGAAGTACTGGAGGTGGCGTTTCCACTTTCGTTATCGGAGTTGATCACCCTGAAACGGATCATCCAGCCGGACATGGTATCGGTGCAAATCAACGGTATATTTATTGAACGGGAAAAGTTCGATGAAACCGCCATCCAGGAGGGTGACGAAGTAGATTTTCTATATTTTATGGGAGGAGGAAGATGATAGACTTTACAGCCGAACAGATAGAAAGATACAGCCGTCATATCCTGTTGCAGGACATAGGTGTGGAAGGGCAGGAGAAGATACTTAACGGACGGGTGCTTGTAATCGGCGCCGGTGGGTTGGGCGCTCCGATCCTGCTTTATCTCGCAGCGGCAGGCGTCGGTACACTGGGTGTCATTGATGGCGATGTCGTGGATATAAGCAACCTGCAACGTCAGGTGATACACTTTACACCCGATATAGGAAAAGCCAAAGTCGTGTCGGCCAAGGAGAAGATCCATCTGATCAATCCCGATGTAAAAGTAAATATCTATCAGGAGTTCTTCCATGCCGGGAATGCCTTCGACATCATTAAGGAATACGATTTCATCGTGGACGGAACGGATAATTTCCCGGTCAAGTTCCTGATCAATGATGCCTGCGTATTAGCGGGAAAGCCGTTCTCACACGGGGGCATCCTGCGGTTCGACGGACAGACGTTGACACACCTTCCCGGAACGGCTTGCTACCGTTGCGCGTTTCACAGTCCACCACCGCCCAACGCAGTGCCTACCTGTTCACAGGCGGGCGTACTGGGCGCCATCGCCGGTATGTTAGGGACGATACAGGCAGCGGAGGCGCTTAAGTTTCTGACCGGAACGGGAGAGTTGCTAACCAATCGCCTGCTTGCCTTCAATGCAAAGACGATGCACTTCCGCACCGTGAAACTGCAACGAAACCCGAAGTGTCCGGTATGCGGCGAGCATCCCGTGATCCATGAATTAGTAGAAGCAGAACAAGCCGTATGCGAACTGAAACGCAAGTAAATCTACCCCAATGACATCGACAAATATAAAAATTTCTCAAGTGATTATCGATGAAATCGTCCGGCAAGCGTATGACGAATTACCGAATGAGTCATGCGGCTTGCTTGTCGGACTTGATGACGTCGTAAAAAAACGTTATCCGTTAGTGAATACGGATCATAGTTCGGAGCACTTTTCATTTGACCCGCACGAACAGTTTCGTGTATTGAAAGAAGCACGCACCGAAGGATTAAGGATCATCGCAAATTATCACAGTCATCCGTCATCTCCTGCACGTCCGTCGGACGAAGACATTCGTCTGGCCTTCGACCCGAACATATTCTATCTCATCCTATCCCTGGCCGAAGAAACACCCGTGCTCAAAGCGTTCATCAAAACAGATGATGGTATGCAGCCGGTAGCCATCCATGCGATTGGAGAATGAGCGATTGTGTCTATTGTTCGACCCCATTCGGGGTCGGATGTGCTCTGTGAACATTCGTTTTTCTATAAACATGTGAACCCTGACGGGTTCATGTTGCCTTCCACAAGTTAGTTGTTTTTTATTTCAATAATTTTACTACATGACAAAAAAAGTTGCTTTGTTATAAACAATTGAAAACCAACGAAAAAAGGTGATGATTTATTTGGAAAAGACCTTGGAATTTTGTATCTTTATAGCTGAAGTTCAATT
>JAITPV010000072.1 GCA_031289275.1 Tannerella sp. | reverse complement strand
CGGGGTATGCGTGTTCAACCGAAAGGCGCACGACGACTACGAACTGGTATTGAACGACCGTATTGCCGGGGGTAAGGAAATCATCGGTTTCATGCCGGACTTGAAGATCGCTTCGTTCCGCAAGGCGGTCGAGCCGATGGGGTTTTATGTAAGGGGGAAGGGTGATTTCGGGGTCGCCTACATCAAGGTGAAGGCGGGCGCCGACCTGCGTGCGGCGATGGTGCACGTGCGCGGCACACTCGATGGCTTCGACCTGTTCTGACGATAGCCACGGTCACGTTCCAGAACTGGCGGGCAGCGAATATGAACCCCGTCGAAAGCATCAAAACGAATTAAGAATGATGAATACAATGTCTCCGTGTTTGATATGACTGTATAACTCATAATCCATAATTGTTTCCTACTTTTGCAGAAAAACAAAATCGGTGTGGGAAAGAAAAAATTTTATGTAGTTTGGAATGGGGTACACCCTGGTATTTATGATAATTGGGAAGATTGCAAGTTGCAGGTGATGGGGTATCCGGAAGCAAAATACAAGTCGTTTGATACCCGTGACGCTGCGTACGAAGCCTATGAGTCCGGGTTTGTAGCCGGGCGCCGGCCTAAGACGGTTAAAAACCTGCTTCCCGGTTCGAAAGTCACCGCCTGCGGCACGTACCTGCGCGATAGCCTGGCTGTGGATGCGGCCTGTAGCGGTAATCCGGGCGATATGGAATACCGGGGCGTATATGTAGCTACCGGCGAGGAGTGGTTTCATGCGGGGCCTTACAGGCAGGGAACAAATAATATCGGCGAGTTTCTGGCCTTGGTGCATGGTTTGGCGCTGATGAAACGGGAAAACATCACCCTGCCGTTGTATTCGGACAGTCAGGTCGCGATTTTGTGGATCAGACAGAAAAAGTGCAAGACGAAACTCGAACCTGTCCAGATAAATGAGCCTGTTTTCGATTTGATCGCACGGGCGGAGAAATGGCTGAAAGAAAATACGTATACGACTTCGATCCTGAAATGGGAAACGGAGGCATGGGGAGAAATACCCGCCGATTTCGGAAGAAAATAAAGTTGGAACGATATGAAGAGGGGGGGTAAAAAAAAGACAGGCACTTTAGATGCCTGCCTCTCGATTTTAGTATTAACCTGTTTAAAAATCTTCGTTATGGCTTCGATTTTCGTGGACAAAGATATGTCATTATTTTTACACCCGCAAGATTTTGCAAGAAAAACAGGAAAATCTTTTTTTATTGCGCATCAATCGTAAGGCGGCAGATGTCGTTCAGTCGCCCTTCCCCGCGGGCTTTGCTGAGCGCATTGTCACGCACCTGCGCCCCCGGATGTCCTTTGGCCAGATCGGCGGCATGGGCAGCAATTTTATGCGCAATAATGCAGGCTCGCGCATCTTTTCCGCCGTGCGACGTGATGGGATCGCAACTGATCAGGGAGGCGCCCTGCCATGCGACCTGCGCGCTTCCGATGGCTGACGCGATATATTCATAGATGCCGGCAATATCGGTGATCGTCATTCCTAACGTAAAAAACGGCACACCCTTACAGATGTACAAATGCTCTTTGGTGTTCGCTTCGATTTTATGCAGGGGGATATGTCCCGGCCCTTCGGCGATTGTTTGCACATATTGATCCCACGCCTTTTCAATCAGGCTCCGCATTTCGGTCAGTTCGGCCAGGTGAGCGCGGTCGTTCGCGTCATAAATAGCATCCGGACGTAGCCCGCTGCTTAAAAAAAGCGATATGTCGTACGTTTTAAGTATTTCGCAGATTTCGTCAAAATGCGTGTACAGGAAATTTTCCTCCCTGTGTATGCGCATCCACTCCCGGAGGATGATCCCGCTGCGGGAGACGAGGTTTGACAGACGGTTGTCGGTCAGCAGGAGGTATTTCTTCCGCATGGCCGCGTGAATAGTGACAAAATCCACTCCCTGCTTTGCCTGTTCGATAAGCGTATCGCGAAAAAGCGCCCAACTCAAGTCCTCCGGTCTCCCTTCGACTTTAGCGATAGCCTGGTAGAGCGGACTTGTACCCACCGGAACCGGACTGTTGCGGATCAGCCATTCGCGCCGGTAGTGACAATTTTCTTGAACAGAAACGTCTACCAGCGTATCGGCGCCCCATCGGCAATAGTCAATCATCCGGCGGATGCAGTTTTCTATGGAATTGCCGGAAGGGATCAGAATGGTAGTGAGTTTAACCAGGAAACGTCGTCCGATAATCATCGGTTCCACCTCCGGATGGTTGATATTGGACGGAATAATGGCACGCCCGGCCATAATTTCCCTTCGCACGAAATCGGGGGTAATATAGGATTTCAGTCCCATGGCTTCCACCTGCTGGTTTTCGCGAATGGCGACATATTCCATCTCCGGCGTGACGATACGCTTTTTGGCGTAATACATTTGGGTGATCTGTTTTCCTTCTTTCGCCCGAAATATGGGCTGTTTCGTCGGAAAAAGAATCCCGCCCGAATGCGTCCCGCCCGGCGGATGATTTTGTGACAGGATGTCTTTCCGTCCGTCGTTCCATTCCTCGCGAATCCGGCGGATACCTTTCCGGATGGAGTGGACGAAGTTCGGGTCGGAATAAGGGCCTGCCGTATCATAGACCGTTACGGGAGTATTACTTTTAATGATTTTCGTGTCGTCTGATTTCACAACTACCGTATCAGACAATTTTATTTGAGCCATACCCACCCGGATTTTATTGATTATACCGGGAATATATACCTTATCTGTCATTGGGGAAAGGGGTTATTCGTTTTGTTATTTTCCTTATCAAAAAGCATCGACATCATCACAAAATAGCTGCAAACCTCATTTTTGTGTGACAAAAATAATAAATTTACCCCAGCGGGCAAAACCGGTTCTGTTAAAGTTTACAGACAATCTTCCGGCAAGTTTGATTAAGTCGATATAAATGTTTACTTTTGCCGCCTAATTAAATGCAGAATGAAATATAACACAGCAGAAAAACGACTGGCATTGCCCGAATACGGACGGAACATCCAGAATATGGTAGATTATTGTACGCTTATAGAAGACATGGATGAACGTAATCGGTGCGCCGGCGCTATCATCAGCACAATGGGAAATTTATTCCCGCATTTGCGGGATGTAAATGACTTCAAGCATATTTTGTGGGATCATTTAGCCATCATGTCTGATTTTAAGTTGGAGGTGGACTATCCCTATGAGGTTGTAAAGAGAGAAGATTTGTATAAAAGTCCGCCCGGCCTGACATACCACAATTCGGACATCACTTACCGTCATTACGGAAAAACATTGGAACAGATGATCCTGAAAGCAACCGAACTGGAAGATGGCACTGAAAAAAACCTTCTGATCAAGTTATTGGCCAACCACATGAAAAAATCATTTATCACCTGGAACAAGGACTCGGTGGATGACCGGAAAATCCTGAAAGACTTGAATGAATTGTCCGACGGACAGATTGTGTTGAATGAAGAATCCTATAAATTAATAGAAAATAAAGATATACAGGCGCGTAATAATACCGGCAATTATAAGAAACCGTTTGTTCGTAAAGGTAGATGAGTTCGTTTATTATAGAAGGTGGTCACCGGCTATCCGGTGAAATTTATCCCCAAGGCGCCAAAAATGAAGCCTTGGAGGTAATATGCGCCGTATTGCTCACTCCTGAACGGGTTGTCGTTCGCAATGTGCCCGATATTCTGGACATCCGAAACCTGATTCAATTATTGCGTGACATGAGCGTGCGTGTGGAACGCATGTCGGAAGACACGTATGCTTTTCAGGCGGATACGGTCGATTTAACCTACTTGAATACCGATCACTTTGCCGGCAGAATGTCCTCGCTCAGAGGATCGGTCATGATGATCGGGCCGTTGCTGGCACGCTTCGGAAAGGCGATATTGCCGCAGGTGGGAGGCGATAAAATCGGACGCCGGCGCCTGGATACACATATTACCGGCTTACGGAAATTAAATGCCCGTTTCACCTATGATGCGTCACGTCAGTTGTACGTTATTGATACGCAACAGTTGAAAGGCGCTTACATGTTATTGGACGAAGCGTCGGTCACAGGTACGGCCAACATTCTGATGACTGCGGTATTGGCTGAAGGCGTCACAACGATTTACAATGCCGCCTGCGAACCGTATATCCAGCAACTTTCGACCATGCTGAACCGGATGGGCGCCCGTATTTCGGGTATCGGCTCTAATTTGCTGACCATCGAAGGCGTCACGTCCTTACATGGGACGGAGCATACCATCCTGCCGGACATGATTGAAGTCGGCAGTTTTATCGGTATGGCCGCCATGACAGGTTCGGACATGGTAATTAAAAATACGGGTTATGACAAATTAGGCATTATTCCCGATTCGTTTCGCCGGATAGGAATCCGGGTAGAGCAGCAGGGGGATGATATTCACGTGCCGCCTCATGACTCGTATGAGATAGAAACGTTTATGGACGGCTCGATCATGACCGTTGCGGATGCAACCTGGCCGGGATTGACGCCGGATTTGTTGAGCGTTTTTTTAGTAGTGGCGACACAGGCGACAGGCAGCGTGTTGATTCATCAGAAAATGTTTGAAAGCCGCCTGTTTTTTGTCGACAAACTGATTGACATGGGGGCGCAGATCATTTTGTGCGATCCCCATCGTGCAACGGTTATCGGATTGGGTAACCGGATGAAGTTGAGGGGAGCCAAATTGGTTTCGCCGGACATTCGCGCCGGCATCGCGTTGCTGATTGCCGCAATGAGTGCGGAAGGGACAAGCCACATGGATAACATCGAACAGATCGACCGGGGCTATCAACGGATTGATACGCGGCTGAACAAATTGGGCGCCCATATTTCGAGGCTCTAATGTATACGGGAATATGATTCGCGCAGAAGACCTTTTTCAAATCGGACAGTTTGCCAGGCCGCACGGAATCAAAGGAGAATTGTCCTTAGTAACCGATTACGACGTGTTTGACGATACGGAAGACCCGTATATAGTTTGTGAGATGGAGGGCATCTTGGTGCCGTTTTATATAGAAAGTTACCGTCCGAAGGGACGTTCGACGATATTGGTGAAGCTGGAACAGGTCGATGACGACCGGGCGGCGAAGCAGTTCACCAACCGGGCGGTTTATTACCCGTTAACAGCGTGGAAGCAACCGCCGGAAGAAACAATGACATGGAATCATTTTGCCGGCTATATGCTGGAGGATGAAAAACAGGGCGAAATCGGTCGGGTGAAGGACGTGGACACAACAACGATCAATGTGCTTTTCCGGGTAGATTATCGGGGGAAAGAAAGATTGCTCCCGGTGGCAGAAGCGCTGATCCGTTCCGTCGACCGGGCGGAAAAGAGAATCGTACTGTCGCTTCCGGAAGGAATATTGGATATTTGAAGAGTGAAAAATTGGAAACGGTATGGCAAGAAGACAACAGAAAAAGAAAAAATCTTTTTGGAAACAAATTCGGTTTAAATACAAACTCTCTTTTTTTAACGAATCGACGTTAGACGAAGTGTGGTCGTTCCGGCTGTCCCAACTGTCGGCTTCCGTGACGGTACTGCTGTTTGCGTTCTTCTTGATCGCCGTTACGGCCTTCGTAATCATAAAAACGCCGATCCGCAACTATCTGCCCGGCTACTTGGATGTAGAGGTGCGGAATACGATTATTCAAAACGCCCTGAAGGTCGATTCGCTGGAAGCGATGCTTCAAATCCAATCCCGGTATCTGGAGAATGTGACGGATATTTTAACCGGTACGGTGACGATTGATTCCATACACCGGTCGGACTCCATCGCGTTCATTACCGCTGACTATAATGCGCCCCGCTCGGAAAACGAAGAGCATTTTGTGAAAGCCTTTGAAGAAGAAGAAAAATACAATCTGACGGTGCTGAACCAGAATCCGACGGTAACGGAAGGCGTGCTTTTCTTTAAGCCCGTCAATGGCATGATCTCGTCTCACTATAATGCGGAGATTCGTCATTACGGCGTGGATCTGGTGGCCGGATTGAAAGAAAGCGTCCTGGCGACGCTGGAGGGCGTCGTGATATACACCGGTTACGACCCGGCTTACGGCAACGTGATCGGGCTGCAACACAAAAACGGTTTTATTTCGATCTACAAACACAATGAATTGCTGTTGAAAGAGACCGGCGAACAGGTCATCGCCGGCGAAGCGATTGCCCTGATCGGGAATACCGGCAACCTCTCCACCGGGCCGCATCTGCATTTTGAATTATGGTATAAAGGAAATCCCGTCAATCCGGAAGAACTGATTGCTTTTTAGATATGAGACAAATTGCCCTCTTAGGTTCGACCGGTTCCATCGGAACGCAAGCCCTGGAAGTCATCAGCGAACATCCCGGCCTGTTTGAAGTATATGCCCTTACGGCCAACAACCGGGCGGATTTGTTGATCGAACAAGCCCGCCGCTTCCGGCCGGAAGTCGTCGTCATTGCCAACGAACGGAAATATCCGGCGGTCAAAGACGCCTTGGCGGACTTGCCCATCAAGGTTTGGGCCGGCGAAGAGGCGATTTCGCAAGTCGTGCAGTCCGGGCCGGTAGATATGGCGCTCACGGCGATGGTCGGATATGCCGGCCTGAAGCCTACCATCGCGGCTATCAAAGCCGGCAAAGCCATCGCGCTGGCCAACAAGGAAACGCTGGTCGTGGCCGGCGACCTGATTACCGCGCTGGCAAAAGAATACCAAACGCCCATTTTGCCGGTAGACTCGGAACATTCCGCGATATTCCAATGCCTGGCCGGCGAAGAGGAACATCCGGTGGAAAAAATCCTCTTGACCGCCTCCGGAGGCCCTTTCCGTAACAAAACGATAGACGAGCTGGCCACCGTAACAAAAGCGCAGGCGTTGAAACATCCGAACTGGAGCATGGGCGCCAAGGTGACGATAGACTCGGCCTCGATGATGAATAAAGGCTTCGAAATGATTGAAGCCAAATGGCTCTTCGGTCTCAGGCCGGAACAGATACAGGTGCTCGTGCATCCCCAATCGGTGATTCATTCGATGGTGCAGTTTGAAGACGGCGCTGTCATGGCGCAGTTGGGGATTCCCGATATGAAATTGCCCATCGCATACGCCCTTTCATATCCCCGGCGGCTGAAGAGTACGGCGGAACGGTTGGATTTCGACCGCTATGCCGTGCTGACCTTTGAAGCGCCCGACATGCAACGGTTCCGCAATCTGGCCTTCGCCTTCGAGGCCGCGCGAAAGGGAGGCAACATGCCTTGCATCCTGAATGCGGCGAACGAGATCGTGGTCGAGGCCTTTCTGCAAGATAAAACAGGCTTCCTGCAAATGAGCGACGTCATTGAACAGACAATGGCGAAAGCCTCCTTTGTTCCCGAACCGTCGTACGAAGATTATGTCCGAACCGACCGGGAAGCGCGGGAAATAGCGAAAGAAATTATGAATTATAAATTATGAATAGAAATACGGAAATACGGAGAGGAGATATTTCTCCGTCACCGTGTTTGAATCTTTGAATTTTTGAATCTTTGAATTATATAGCATATGGAGATATTTTTGATAAAAGCGGTTCAACTCATTTTGAGTTTGTCGATACTGGTACTTGTCCACGAGTTCGGACATTATATTTTTGCACGATGGTTTAAGGTGCGCGTAGAAAAGTTTTATTTGTTTTTCGACCCCTGGTTTTCGCTGTTCAAGTTCAAACCCAAGAACAGCGAAACGGAATACGGCATCGGCTGGTTGCCGTTGGGTGGATATTGCAAGATTTCCGGCATGATCGACGAGTCGATGGACAGGGAACAGATGGCATTGCCGCCCCAGCCCCACGAGTTCCGTTCCAAACCGGCCGGGCCGCGTCTGTTGATCATGATTGCCGGCGTATTGTTCAATTTCCTGCTGGCGATACTGATCTATTCCATGATCCTGTTCGCGTGGGGCGACACGTATTTGCCGCTCAAGAACATGAAAATGGGCATGTATTACAGCGAGACGTTTAAGAACATCGGTTTTCGGGACGGCGACATCCTCCTGACGGCCGACAATAAGGAACTGGAACGCTTCGGCGCCGACGCTTTCCGCGCCGTGACGGAAGCCCGGACGGTAACAGTGCTGCGCGACGGCGCCACGGAGACGATTGCCATCCCGGAAGGCCTGATGCAATCCGTCATGCGCGACAAACAAGGCTTTGCCTCGACCCGCTTCCCGTTCGTGATCGACCGGTTGAGCGACCCACAGTCGCCCGCCGCTCTGGCCGGACTGCAACCGCAAGACAGCCTTGTTTCGATCGACGGCGTGTCGACGCCTGCGTATTATGAAGTAACGGAACAGCTCGGCACAAGGAAAAACCAGCTCGTCACGGTCGGTTACTACCGTGGCGGCGTGGAGCAATCGGTACAAATCACGACCGATTCGCTCGGAAGGCTGGGCATCTATTCGGTGCCGCCGGATAAACTCTACGCCACCGTCACCCTCACCTACGGCTTCTTTGAAGCCTTTCCGGCCGGCATCCGGCTGGGCGTTCATACCCTGAAAGGCTATGTGAGCGACATGAAATACGTCTTCACGAAAGAAGGCGCGACCAGTCTGGGCGGATTCGGCGCGATCGGCAACCTGTTCCCGGCGATGTGGGACGGGCGTGTGTTCTGGATGACGACGGCCTTCCTGTCCATCATCCTGGCCTTTATGAATATCTTGCCGATTCCGGCGTTAGACGGCGGACATGTCATATTTCTCCTCTACGAAGTGGTTGCGCGTCGCAAACCGAACGACAAGTTTCTGGAATATGCCCAGATCGTCGGCATGGTGCTGCTCTTCGCACTCCTGATCTATGCCAATGGCAACGATATTCTCCGGTTCTTTATAAAATAATTCAACGATTTCCTTCTCAACGCTCAACTCTTTCCGCAAGAGAGGCGAGGGTTGAGTTGTGGAGAATCCTCAAAAGCGGTTGCCCCGGATGGGGAAACCGCTTTTGAGCTTTCAAAGGGTGCATTTCAAATTGTCGCGGATCAAAACCCTTAGCGCCGTATCATATCTATTTAATATATTACGAATGCATCGTATCTGATAATAATGATTATATTTGCACCCGATAATAAGATAAGGCAAGGGGTGGAAATACACATTAAAAGTTAGATTATGATGAATAGATTCGTATACCTGTTATTTATGGCTGTCTGTTGGAGTTGTACACATAGCTCCGGAATGGAAAAGCATCCGGGCCAACGTGACTATATCGTCAACGTTGACGAAAATATTTACGACCCGCACGAAAAAATTTACAACCCGCACGGAAATATTTACGACCCGCACGAGATTATTTACGACCCGCACGAGAAAATTTACGACCCGCATGGAAATATTTACGACCCGCACGAGAAAATTTACGACCCGCATGGAAATATTTACGACCCGCACGAGAAAATTTACGACCCGCACGGAAATATTTACGACCCGCACGAGAAAATTTACGACCCGCACGAGAATTTTTACTTCCCAAACGGAAATTTTTACTTCCCACACGAGAATTTTTACTCCCCAAACGGAAAATTTTACTCCCCAAACAGAAATTTTTACCTCCCACAAGAGGAATTTTACTCCCCATACGAGGAATTTTACTCCCCACACGGAAATTTTTACTTCCCATACGAGAAATTTTACCTCCTAAACGGAAATTTTTACTCCCCAAAAGGTGTTTGGGGAGTAAAAATTTCCGTATGGGGAGTAAAAAAATCGGATAAGGAGGTAAATTATTACGGGATTAATTTGATTACCGTTCGGACATTTTTACAGATCGGACAGATCAATCATTACAACCGATGGGTTTGAATCCGGATTCACTTCTTCATCTCGGCTTTCGATGGGATAGCCGATATAATACAAACCGTTCTCTTCGGTCAGCAACTGTGGAGACAACAAATAGGAATCCATAACCAAATCCGTTTGAATGAGGGTCTCCCGGCGGTTGCGTTTATTGATAAACCAGTGATAAATGGCCGGCATGTCATCCCCTTTATTTTCGATCACCATCAGATAAACATATTTTTGATTTTCCAGATAACACCGAATCGTTGCATAATGAAAGCGTTTCAGGTAAGGGATTACTTCCATCGGAGGCATTTTATGGGCATCGGCAGGTATTTCCAGCCCGGGAAATTCTATGGTGTGGGATAACTTCAAACTGTCGTTCGTTATGTGATATATCTTATGATAAAGACTTTCCCAAAAGGTCAGGCAGGCACCGTTTCCAAAATTGGTTTCCATCATCGGCAACATCTCCGAATCGTCGGTCAAATATTCCCGGACAGCATGGCCGGAACTGTCCGTCTGAAATAATCTGTAAGGCGAATACATTTTGTTATTTCCCCCATAGAACCAGTAACCGTCATCCGTATGAACAAAAGAAAATGCAGGGAGATCGACAGGCAACGGTTCCAGCGATTTCCCGTCATAAGCATATCTTTGTATCATTTTATCGGACAATACTTCGACATACTCTTTTTTTGCATGAACAAAGACGTCCGTTATCCCGGTATATTCGCCGGGGCCATTACCGATGCGGCCGATCGTATTCATGAAATTTCCTTTTGTGTCGAAACGCAATATCGGAGATGCGCTGTAATTACTGAACACAAAGAGATTTTCTCCGTCTTTTCGCACGGAGGGATTGGCATAAATCAAAGAATGGTCGGTTGTTTCCAACGGAATTATGGTTTTGTTCTTAACTAATTCCGTATCGGAGAAACGAATTGCGTTTTCTTTCCGAAAGATGATTTTCATACCATTACCATCCTGTTCACTGTTTGAACAACTAATGCAGCATAAAAGCAGCCATAAAAAATTCATTCGTTTCATCATATTCATATACTTATTTGTTTTGATAATAAATTGCGTTTTTCCTTTCCGTACTATCCGGATGCGTCAGTCTACGGCAAAATAGAGAATCCGGCAGGCCTGCCCTTTTCCGGCGGGATGATGTTTTTCACTCATTCGGAGTACGAGTTCGTGCCGGCCTTCGTTCAGACCGGTTTCCAGGATCGTCATCCACGGAATATATAACCCTTCGCTCCATTCGGTGAAGAGGTCTTTCTCGCGAAACGGCTTTCCGTCCACACTGTATTCGATGATGCCGGTATCCGGCCCGGCTACGTGAAAAATGCCGACCGTCTTGCCCGTGAAACGGAAATGGAGTTGCGCCCCCGCCTTGAGCGCTTCTATCGCCGGCACATGAACGAAGCCTTTCCGCGTGGCGGCGGGGAGTTCCGGTTGCCACACGGCCGTGTATTTCCAGCCCTTCCCAAGTTTGGCCTGACGAATATCCACTAATTGGCCGCCAAAATAACTATTCGCATCCAGAGGTGTCGCAGGCAGGTTGTGCGGATGTATCCGTTCCGATTCCCGGAGCGGGGAATGCCACATTTCGTCGAACAGGCGGCTGATGGCGGCCGCATAAATCCGGTGACCGAAGGGCGCCGGGTGCGTCCCTCCAAACGTCGGCCAGTCAAATTCGCCGGCTTTCATGCGTTGGGCGACTTCTTCGGCAAGGTTGATGGAGGGTATTTGATAATGTTCCGCTACTTTTTCGTGATTCAGGATCACCGCCGGCGTGACTTCCTGCGACAGGGGCATCAACATGCCATCCCCGATGAAGTGCAGCATCACGATGTCTATCTCCGGGTTGGAGATGCGCGCCTGACGAATGATGCCTTCCATGCCGCGTATTTGTTCGATGTCGCTAAAGCCGTTCGTTTCGTCGTTTACGGCCGCTTCTTCAAACAGTAAATCAACCGGGCCGCGACACAGCACGTCGCGCTCAAAGCGGAAGGCGCCCGGCGTGGTTCCCGTCGAACTGATGCCGGCATTGATGAAGTCAAATTCCGTATCCGGAAACCGGTCTTGCAATTCCCGGCAGACCATCTCCCGCCAGCCTTCCATTTCGGTAATAGAACCGCCCATAAAAGCGACCCGTCCCTTTTTCTCCCGCTCGAATTTGATACGGCAGTTGTCGAGTGTCCCGCGCCGGCGGAGGTCGTCCGTCTTCTGCTCCCGTGCCCCGGCAATACCCATGCAACAGCATATACAGCACAGGAGAAACCTTGAAGTCTTTCGCATAAATGAATTTGTTTTATGCCGTACTTACCATTCGTCCGTACGAAATGACGATAGCGGCAGATTACCTTCGACGGTAAAGATTTCAGCGCCCGACGTGTCGTCGAAACAATAACGTACGGCTACCGGTTTGGCCACCCAGGGCGAAAAGAGATATACCTTATTGCCGGCCAGGGCTGCTTTGGCCGAATGAAAGTGTTTGTCTTCCCCGGCCACCGTGAAGTGCACGATCTCTTTGCCGTGAGAGGTCAACTCGGAGCCTCCCGTATAATCAAACGTGACGACGGCCATCCGTCCTTCCACGTCGAACGATTTGACTTCGGGACTGCGGTAGTGCATCCGTTCCATGCCGTAGGTTTTGGCCAGCGCCCAGAGCGCCATCCGTTCGCCGGCGTCTTTTTTCTTGGGCGGATGAATGCAGGCGGGACTTTCGGCATCCGTCAATACGGCCATACCGGTGTTCGGAGTAGTGGTCATGCCTTTGGCCTGCGCCTCCCGGATGAAGCCCGAATTTAAACCTCCCCCGTAGTTATAGGGTGCAATCTGGCAATAATAGAAGGGAAACTCGCCGACGCCCCACAGGTTGCGCCATTCACGCACCATCCGGTCAAACATTTTGACATACAAGGCCGGTTCTTCGCGGTTCGATTCGCCCTGATACCAGATCGCGCCACGGATGCCGTAGCCGACAATGGGATGTAACATGCCGTTGTAAAGTACCGTAGCCGTCCCGTTTTGTATCTTGATGTCGGCTTCCGATGCCGGGATGGGTTTTTCGGGAATATCCTTCAGCGAATGAGGTGTCATCCAAGCTTCGATGCGTGACCCGCCCCAACTGGTATGAATCAGCCCGACGGGCACATTCAGCGCCTGATTGAGCAGGCGTCCGAAAAAATAACCCGTTGCCGTAAAGTGGGGAACGGTCTGCGGATCGGCGACCTCCCACGCACCGGCGCAATCTTCCTGCGGAACGACGGTGGAGGCTTTCTGCATCGTGAAACAACGGATACCGGGATTATACGAATGGGCAATGACATCGGGGCCGTTTTCGATGGGCTGGTTGTTATAGCCTCTCATCGGCATCTCCATGTTCGACTGTCCGGAACAGACCCAGACTTCACCGATCAGTACGTTTTTCAGAACGACCGCCTTGCCGTCGCTGACGGTCAGCGTACAGGGCGTATAACTTGCCGCAGGGGTTTGTACGTTCAGTTTCCAGTATCCTTTGCCGTCGCTTCGGGTGGAATAGCTTTTTTTATTCCACGAAGTGGTCACGCTGACACCGGTATTGGGTTTAGCCCATCCCCAAACGGACACGGCCGACTGTTGCTGCAATACCATATTGTCGCCGAAAATAGCGGGAAGTTTTATTTCAGCCCGCGCCTGAAAACTAAAAATCACTGCCAAAAGCAGGCATGCACACACGTTTTTTATTGTTCTCATAAGATTTTATGGATTTGAATATTAAATGGAGCGGTAGGCGAGAATCGAACTCGTGACCCTCAGCTTGGGAAGCTGATGCTCTACCAACTGAGCTACTACCGCGTGATTATTCCGGGGGCAAAAGTACGCAAATCTTTCTTTTTTTTCATACATTTGGCGAAAAAAATTCGCATGGAGAAACTTACTGTTGTAAAAGTCGGGGGCAAGGTGGTGGAAGAAGAAGACAGTCTGGCGCATTTACTGGCTGATTTCGCGACGATTGAAGGATACAAAATATTGGTGCACGGAGGCGGGCGTCTGGCCACCAAGTTAGCTGCCGCACTGGGTGTCGAAAGCCGGATGGTGGACGGACGGCGCATTACCGACGCGGAAACGCTGAAAATCGTTACTATGGTTTATGCCGGATGGGTCAATAAAACGATCGTCGCCCGGTTGCAGGCATTAGACATCAATGCCATCGGGCTGACAGGTGCGGACATGAATGTGATACGCTCGGTAAAACGTCCTGTTGAACCCATTGATTACGGTTTTGTCGGCGATGTGCGGGAAGTCGACGCCGGGTTGCTGGCCATGCTGCTGCAACGGGACATCGTGCCGGTGCTGTCACCCTTGACGCACGACAAACAGGGGCATCTGCTAAATACCAATGCCGACACGATAGCCGGAGAAACAGCCCAAGCCCTGGCAAAAAGGTTTGAGGTGACGTTGATGTTCTGTTTTGAAAAGAGCGGCGTATTGACGGATGAAAATGATGACGAAAGCGTAATTCCGGCAATAGACAAGCCTTTGTTCCGGCAATACAGGGAGCAGGGCGTGATCCGGGGCGGCATGATTCCGAAACTGGAAAATGCCTTTCGGGCGATTGAGGCCGGAGTAAAACAGGTAATTATCACAAAGGCCTCAGATATTCACAAAGACACCGGGACGCATGTCCGGTGAATAAACTGTTTTTGCTTCATTCCAAAACAGCGCCGTATGTCGTGAATCTTTGAATTTTTGAATCTTTGAATCGGGAACCGAATGAGGACGTTACCGGTCAATCACCACGCCGTTGGTAGCCCTTCGCTCGAAAGAATGGAACACGGGCGCCGGTTGTGCATACGTTGCGTCGGGACTGCTGCTTCTGACCGTCGGCGCATACGTCCCATCCATATGCTGCAAGGCGGCGTGGAGCAAAATTTCGCGTTCGTCGCCCAGGTCTACGCGCGATACCGATGAAATAAGGCCATTCATCAAGTTCCGCTGAATATCTATATCGGGGGCAAAGCCATCCTGGTAGTCCGATTCATCTTTGGAATTGAATATCCGGCTTGTGATGGGGTGCATTTCCCATTGCTTGTCGGAGCTTTTGTAGATGTTGGAACCTACATTCTTGCCCACGGTCTGCGTACCTGTCAGGACTACGGTGTAATAGGGACGCAGGCAGTTGATGAGCATTTCCGATGCCGATGCGGTAATATTGCTTGTTAACACGTACAGCCGGCCAAGGTCGAGGTTTTTACCGCCGGAGAGAAGGCTTGTGCCAAAATTGTATGTATACTCCCGGGGCTTCTGCTTGTCGTTGTACACCAGCTTGCACATCGAAGCTTTCCGGTTGACGACGTCTGCCGGCGCCAGTATATTGCACAGGAGGATGGCGGAAGAAATAGTTCCGCCGTTGTTGTAGCGCAGGTCGAGCACCAATTCATTGATCCCGGCGGCCTTAAAGTCGGCGGAGACCTCGCGCAGCGCCTCGTCGTATTCGTAACTGTTGGCTGTTTTGCCGGGAGTGAAATGGTTATAGACCATGTAACCGACCTTCTTCCCGCCATGTTCGATGACCTTGTGCAGATACACGGGATTGTCCTCAATCGACTCGGCGGCATCCAGCGCCACCTCCCTTTTATTACCGAAAACAAAGGTGTTGTTCCCCACCGACACATCTTCGAGGGTGGCGACCGTCAGCGTCACGGCAGCGCCGCCCGTCGACAACAGTGCGTAATAATTAGTACCATTGAGTTGGGCGCCATTGATTTCAATAATCCAGTCGCCGCGTTGCAGGCCGGCACGCGACGCCGGCGTGTTCAGTACTACATATTCAATGTAGGCGGCCGTTGTTTTAACCCGGTCGGTATATGCCCTGAAATCGAATCCGTAGCTGTTTTCCGTTTGCGCGAGGCTGAAATACTGACTGCGGGTGTTGATCGGGTTCTCTTCCAGATAGGAATAATGACGTCCGTTGCGTCCGTCTTCTATGACCAGTAAATTATCGAAAAAGGTCTGCGGTTCGTCGGAAAAATTGAGGCTGCTCTTGTCCGGCATCTGGGAATACCAGAAATAGTGTTCCCACAGGGTGGCGTAAATCCACTCTTGCGTGGAGCTTGGCACGTCGGATGAAAGCACAGGTTCTTCTTTCACACAGGCGGTGAACAGCAGACTGAAAAGGGCTGTCAGCAAACAGGCAACCGACGAAACGGCAGAGATAACGTTATATTTTATATTGACCATAGTTTTATTCCGATAGTGAATCATTGAATCTTTTAAAACTCCGATGTGAAATGAAACCGTATCTCCGGGAAATCCTGTTGCGCCATAGTCAGGACATAGGGCGAATCGGCGAGATAGACCTCCCGTCCTTCGCGGTCGACGGCCATGTATTGCGACTTGCGCTTCCTGAAGTTTGTCAGCACGGTTGCATTTTCGCTCTCGATCCAGCAGGCTTTGTGCAGGCTGATCGGCTCCCAGCGGCACTGCGCCCCGTATTCATGCAGCAGGCGGTACTGGATCACCTCAAACTGCAACTGCCCCACTGTCCCGATAATCTTGCGGCCGTTGAGTTGGTTGACGAACAACTGCGCAACACCTTCGTCCATCAACTGGTCGATGCCCTTGTTGAGTTGTTTTGTCTTCATCGGGTCGGCGTTTTCGATGTATTTGAACATCTCCGGCGAAAAGCTCGGCAGGCCTTTGAAGTGCAGGTTTTCACCGGATGTCAGGCTGTCGCCGATCTTGAAATTGCCCGTGTCCGGCAATCCGACGATGTCGCCGGCAAAGGCTTCGTCGACGACTTCCTTCTTCTGCGCCATGAACGCCGTCGGACTGCTGAAGCGCATCATCCGGTCGAATCGTACATGTTTGTAGTTCGCGTTGCGCTCGAAACGCCCCGAACATATCTTTACGAAGGCGATGCAACTGCGATGATTCGGATCCATGTTGGCGTGAATCTTGAAAACGAATCCGGCGAAGGCGTCTTCTTCCGGATCGACCGTCCGTTCGACCGCCCGCACCGGACGCGGCGAGGGCGCAATAGCCACAAAACAGTCCAGCAGTTCTTTTACGCCGAAATTGTTGAGCGCCGAACCGAAAAAGACCGGCGCTACGTCGCCCTGCAAATACGTCGGCAAGTCGAAAGCCGGATATACGCCGTCGATCAGTTCGATATTGGCACGCAGTTTGCCGGCCAGCGCCGGCTCAATGTGCTTTTCCAGCGCCGGGCTGTGAATGTCCGTGAACTCAATGCTTTCGGTCACGGTCTGCTTGCTGGGCGTGTACAAGTCCAGTTTCCGTTCATACAGGTTGTATACGCCTTTGAAACGTTGCCCCATCTCAATCGGCCAACTCAGGGGACGGACGTGGATGTGCAGTTCTTCTTCGATTTCGTCGAGCAGGTCGAAGGGGTCTTTTCCTTCGCGATCCATCTTGTTGATAAAGACGATCACGGGCGTTTTTCGCATCCGGCAGACTTCCATCAACTTTCGCGTCTGCGCCTCCACGCCCTTGGCGGCGTCAACCACAATGATGACGCTGTCGACGGCCGTGAGCGTGCGAAACGTATCTTCCGCAAAGTCCTGGTGACCGGGGGTGTCCAGGATATTGACCTTGTAGTTCTTGTAGTCGAAGGCCATGACCGAGGTGGCGACCGAAATGCCCCTTTGTTTCTCGATTTCCATCCAGTCGGAGGTGGCTGTCTTGCGGATTTTATGCGATTTCACTGCGCCGGCCACGTGGATTGCGCCGCCGAACAGGAGCAGTTTTTCCGTCAGCGTCGTCTTTCCGGCATCGGGATGGCTGATGATGGCGAACGTTCTTCGCCGCTGTATTTCTTCTGAATAAGTAGACATGATTAAATCGTTGAATCGGTTAATATCCGTATACAATGCCGGAGGCCGGCTTCCCATCCGGGGACCTCGACCTGATATACCTGTTTTATTTTTTCCTTGCTGAGGACGCTGTAAGCCGGACGGACGGCGCGCGTGGGGTATTCCCGTGTCGTCACCGGCTGCACGCGGCAAGTGATTCCGGCCAGCGCCATGATTTGTACGGCGAAATCGTACCAACTGCACGCGCCATCGCTGGAATAGTGGTAGATTCCGGGCGCCGGGGCGGGATGTGTCGCCACGGTCAGCATGGCGGCGGCCAGATCGCCGGCATAGGTTGGCGTACCGGTCTGGTCGGACACGACGCGCACTTCTTCCCGTTCGCCGCCCAGACGCAGCATGGTCTTTACAAAATTGCTCCCGAACTCCGAATACAGCCATGCCGAGCGGATGATCACCGCACCGGGGCAGGCCTGTTGCAGGGCTGTTTCGCCTTCGCGCTTGCTGTGGCCGTAGACGGAAAGAGGGCGGGGTTCGTCGTCTTCGCGGTAGGGGCGGGCGCTGTTGCCGTCGAACACGTAGTCGGTGGAGACATGGATGACGCGGATGTCCTGCGCCTGCGCCACTTCCCCGATATTCCGCACGGCATCGCGGTTGATGCGCATGCAGGTCGCGCGGTCGTCTTCTGCCTTGTCGACCGCCGTATAAGCCGCGCAGTTCAACAGACAGTATATCCGGTTGGCGCGGACAAAATCCGTCAATGCCGCCCGGTTGCAAATGTCCAGCGTATCCACGTCCGTGAAGTGGAACGTACAATCGCAATGCTTCGGAGCCAGCGTCCGGATGGCGTTACCCAATTGTCCGTTAGCTCCGGTTACTAATATCGCCTTGTTCATCGTCTAATAAATAATGAATTTTACGGATCAGGTGACAAAGGTAGTGAAAGATTCAAAGATTCAAAAATCATGGAACAACAACCACTTCCGATTTGGACGCATGAACGTTTCAAACAGTTTTACCACGTCAAGCCAATAGTATCTTTTCCAACTTGGAGATTTACTTTACGCGGCATGGTTTTGTACATCCCGTTCCAAGCCGGAACCGGCGTCTCGTTCCGGGACGCACATAAATGGAAAATGGACATGAAAAAAGTAGAACTGCATTTGGGAATAGTAGAACTGCTTTCGGGGATAGTAGAGCTACATTTTGAGATACGTGAAGAGGTTCAGGGGTCAATGTCGGAACCCTTTTGAACGTTTGAACCGGGAACCTGAAACTTTTTCAATGCACAAAACCATGCCGCGTAAAGTATAATACGTTTTCGATCACTTGCGGATAATGGGCATATTCCAAAGCATGTACCTTTGTCGCCACGTCTTCGGGCGTATCGGTCGGCAAGACGGGGCAAGTTGCCTGAAAGATCACAGGCCCTTCATCATAATTCTCATCAATATAGTGTATGGTAATACCCGAATCTTTTTCACCGGCGGCGACTACGGCTTCATGCACGTGCATCCCGTACATGCCCTTTCCGCCGTATTTGGGCAGCAGGGCGGGATGGATGTTGATGATCCGGTTTGGGTATGCGTTCAGAATGTTAAGCGGAATCTTATTCATAAAACCGGCCAAAACGATCCAGTCAATCGAATATTCCACCAATTTTTCCAACACAAGACGCCCTTCGGCAAATTCCTGCTTCGAAAAAGTGACCGAAGGTATCCCTAACCGACTCATCCGGGCATGCACCCCGGCCAGGGAATTGTTTGAAATCAGAACAGATACTTCAATCTCCTGATTTCCAAAAAAATATTTCGAGATATTTTCCGCATTTGTGCCGGATCCCGAGGCAAAAACAGCTATTTTAATCATGCTTTTTTAATTGGTAAATTGCACAAGGAAATAAAAAATGTGCACTTTTCGGCATTTTTCACCAAGAAAATTTGCTTTGTACCACAAAAAATTCTTTCCTTTGCACTGCAAAATTAAAACATATACGTAACATATACGCAATTATATTCTTATTATTAATCTAAAATTTGAAATTTATGTCTGAAATTGCATCCAGAGTAAAAGCGATTATCGTTGATAAATTGAGTGTAGAAGAGTCGGAAGTAACTAATGAAGCGAACTTTACCAATGATTTGGGCGCTGACTCACTTGACACCGTAGAGTTGATTATGGAGTTTGAAAAAGAATTTGGAATTTCGATTCCGGACGATCAGGCGGAAAAAATCTCCACCGTAGGAGATGCGATTGCTTATATTGAAGCAAGCGCCAACTAATCTAATTGATTATGGAATTGAAAAGAGTTGTAGTAACAGGTCTTGGGGCAATTACACCGTTGGGCAATACCATTCATGAAACATGGGAAGGGCTTGTCCGGGGAGTAAGTGGTGCAGGGCCTATTACTCAGTTTGATGCTGCTAAATTCAAAACCCGGTTTGCCTGCGAGGTGAAAGGTTTTGATCCCTTACAATACATGGACAGGAAGGAAGCGCGCAAGTGCGACCGGTATGCTCATTTCGCCTTGGTAGCAGCAGAGGAGGCGGTTGTTGATGCAGGTATTGATCTGGAAAATGAAAACAAGGATCGTATCGGCGTCATTTTTGCCGCCGGCATTGGCGGGATCCATTCATTCGAGGACGAAGTACGCACCTACAATCATGAATTGGGGCCTAAATTCAGTCCGTTTTTTATTCCTAAAATTATTGCGGACATTGCTGCCGGCCACATATCCATGAAATATGGATTCCGGGGGCCGAATTTTGCGACCGTGTCCGCATGTGCCTCTTCAACCAATGCCATTGCCGATGCGTTCGACTACATCCGTTTGGGAAAAGCCGACATGATTTTGGCCGGTGGAGCGGAAGCCGCTATCACCATTGTCGGAGTGGGCGGATTCAATGCCATGAATGCGCTTTCGACCTGCAATGATTCGCCGGAAACAGCCTCCCGTCCCTTTAGCGCGAGCCGTGACGGTTTTGTGATGGGCGAAGGCGGAGCATGTCTGGTATTGGAAGAACTGGAACATGCCCTGGCGCGTGGCGTAAAAATCTATGCGGAAGTAGCCGGTACAGGTCTTTCGGCCGATGCCTATCACCTGACGGCAAGCCATCCGGATGGATTGGGAGCCAAATTGGTGATGAGAAACGCCCTCTCCGATGCCGGCATGCAACCCGAAGAAATTGACTATGTCAATGTGCACGGCACCTCGACACCCGTGGGAGACATTTCGGAAGTAAGAGCCATCACGGATGTTTTCGGCGAACAGGCCTACAAGTTAAACATCAGTTCAACCAAGTCCATGACCGGCCATCTGTTGGGTGCAGCCGGAGCGGTGGAAGCAGCCGCTTCGATCCTGGCCGTGCAAAACGACTTGATCCCGCCAACGATTAATCATACCGAAGGGGATGATGATCCGGAAATTGATTACAAGTTGAATTTCACGTTTAATAAAGCACAAAAAAGAGAAGTCCGGGCGGCTTTGTCCAATACGTTTGGATTTGGCGGCCACAATGCCAGTGTTATCGTGAAAAAATTTAAGAAATAGTGTGTTTATCCGGCTTTATCAATACCTGAGAAGACGCTTTTGGCGAAACAAAGAACCCTATTTGTCGCTTTATCGCATGTTGGGATTTTATCCTAACGATGTTCAGCTTTATAAGCAGGCGTTTACTCATCGCTCTTCTTCCATTGAAACCGAAGATGGCCGGTGGGCAAACAACGAACGGCTGGAATTTCTGGGAGATGCCATCCTGGACGCGGTCGTGGCGGACATTATATACAAACAGTTTCCTGACCGCAAAGAAGGGTTTATGACGAATACCCGTTCAAAGATCGTGCAGCGTGAAAGCCTGAACCGTATTGCGCTCGAAATGGGATTGGACAAGATGATCGTTTCGTCTACCCGGATCAATTCACATAATAATTATATGTACGGAAATGCGTTCGAAGCATTGATCGGTGCAATCTATCTGGATCAGGGATACCGGAAATGCCGTATCTTTGTCAAGGAGCAAATCATAGACAAGTATATCCCTCTCCATAAGATCGCGCATAAGGAGGTGAATTTCAAATCCAACATGATTGAATGGAGCCAGAAACACAAATTGGATATTTCGTTCGAACTGATAGAAACATTTGCGGATCAGGACAGGAATCCGGTTTTTCAAACCAGCGTATCGTTGATGGGGACGACATTAGGTATCGGCATCGGATACACGAAAAAGGAATCACAGCAATCGGCCGCACGCATGGCCATTCAGAAAATCCGTAAAGACAAAGATATTCAAAAGTTAATCGCCTCATTAAAGAAAAAGAACTACGCAAAAGGGCACAATATACTCCCGGACTACCCGGAAGAAGAGGGTTGAACGTTTCAACTTTCAATTTCCAAAAGAAATTCCCATACGCCGTCCCTGAATAATCAGATCATGCTCCGGAGTAACCGGTTTCAGCCGGCCGGATACGCCGGACAACGGAAGCGAATCTATCCGGCCATCCTTCATACATACCATTTTGCCAAATTCTTTCCGAGCAATCAGTTCCGTCGCATGACCTCCGAAAAGAGTAGCGAGATTACGGTCAAACGGCGACGGATTGCCACCCCGTTGAACGTAGCCCAGAACGGTTTCGCGCGTCTCTATCTCCGTAGCCTCTTCGATGGCATGGGAGATGTAATCGGCCGGGCGCGTATGCGTTTCCATCGGCAGACCCTCCGCTACGACCACGATCGAATAAGGCTTTCCGCGGCGGGCGCGGTCTAAAATCACCTCATTGACCGTACGAATGTCAAATGCGATTTCGGGAATCAAAATAACATCCGCGCCGCCGGCCATACCGGCATATAACGCGATCCAACCCGCATGATGCCCCATGACTTCCATCACCATCACCCGTTTGTGCGAACTGGCCGTCGAATGCAGGCGGTCGATGGCATCCGTAGCAATCTGTACGGCCGTATCGAACCCGAAGGTAATATCTGTCCCCCAGACATCGTTATCAATCGTTTTAGGTATGCCGATCACATTCAATCCCATTTCCGACAACCGGTTGGCCGTTTTTTGCGTACCGTTTCCGCCGATACATACCAAACCGTCCAGACCCAGCCGACCGTAATTCCGGCAAATAACGCCCGGCTTGTATGCTTCGGCCGGATCCGTTTTTTTCTTGAACGGTTTTTCGCGCGAAGTCCCCAGAATCGTGCCGCCCAGGTTCAGAATACCC
Source organism: Tannerella sp. (assembly GCA_031289275.1). Lineage (GTDB taxonomy): Bacteria > Bacteroidota > Bacteroidia > Bacteroidales > Tannerellaceae > Tannerella. The sequence goes on along the minus strand of JAITPV010000072.1, from coordinate 569 downwards.
GAAAGACTGCGTTCGGTCAATACTTCAACATCTTCGTTTAAAAGACCGGCGAATCCGTTGTGAACGCCGATTACCTCCATGCCATAGTGCATCAGCGCCGTTTTTCCGACGCCACGGATGGTTGCATTGATTCCCGGACAATCGCCGCCGGATGAAAGGATTCCTATTTTCATGCGCATATCTTTACTCGTTTGCATCACAAAAGTAAATAAAAAATTCAACGATTCAACGATTCAAATTAGAATGTTGTTTCTTTGCGACAATAGTGCGACAAGAAGTCGTATAAACAATAGTTCAGCGAGCGCGACTGAACCTGTTATTCCGTTAACAGTAGCCTAAAGAGGCGTGCGAAAGGAGTAATCCATTGGTGCGAAGCCCTCTTGACAAAGTCCCTGTCTAACAAGGAGTAGTAACCGTGAGGGGATACAACTACCGTCAGCATCAGGCGGTTAAGGGGCGAGGCTTTCCGGGACGAACAACGTATGTGAATCGCTGCACTGTCGTAACAAAGAAAAGGCTAAAGATGCTGATAAGCCTTGACCAAAAGGTAAGCAGCCGGTTAACTCTCT
>JAITPV010000219.1 GCA_031289275.1 Tannerella sp. | reverse complement strand
TTGCTTACCTCCACGGGCGAGTATTCCCTGAATTTTTCGGACGGCGGCGACATGTCCATCTGCTGTCTGGCCAAGAGCGCAACGATATCAAAATTGATTCCGGGATGAAAAACGCCTTCCTTTACCCCTTTTTTCAACAAAACAATCACCATGTCCAGGAATCTTTTCTTATTCTGCATCAGATATGCGTGCGCTGCCGGAAAACGTTTGATGTCGTCGTAAAACGCATTGCAATACCAGGTAGGTTTGGCCATCAACTTTTCGTTAAACAGCAGGACAATTTCCAATGCCGTATATGTTTCCTTCGTCAATTTCGTCAAATATTCGCTTGCGCGAGTGAGATTCGCATTCAATATGGATGTCAACAGTGTTTCCTTGTCGTCGAAAAACTCGTACAGCGTCCGTTTCGACACGCCCGCCTTCCGGGCTATGTCGTCCATACTGACCTTCTTAATTCCGTTTTGAGCAAAAAGGTCAAGCGCGATGGCAAGAATGTGTTCTCTTAACATAAATACTTGTTCAAATTTCGTGGCAAAAGTACGTGGTATAAAGTAAACCGAAAAGGTGTAATACGGTACAGAATTAGTCAAAATCAAATGGAATATCTGTTTTATAACACCATATATTCCCGAAAAAAGAAAAAACGCTGGTAAAAAACAAAACTCTGAATAAAATGTATATCTTTGTGCGCTCATACTAAAACAAAAGGTTATGATAGCTCAACTGATACATGATCTGGAGAACCTGAAAGGTTCCCTGATCGCTTATGAAAATTTTCAGAATGGTATTCTGATAGCAGAAATTGACTATTCTTCGTTTGGGATAAACACGGACGAAATGATTTTTCCCGCTCCTGCGCGAAATGATGCGTTAACGTTTATCGGGGTCATGAACGGCGCCGTGGAACTGTCGGTCGACTACATCACGCACCGGATTTCTGCGAACGGGATTGCATGGATCATGCCTACTCATATTTCGCAGTTAGTGCGCATTACGCAGGATTTTAAAGGCTGGATACTGTTAATATCCAAATCGTTCATGGATGAAAACGGACGTCCGCACAGAAACAGTACGCCGCTGATTTCATACATGCAATTAAAAAAACATCCATTCAGTCCTTTCGAACCGGACGAATTTAGCGCCTTATATGAAAGTTTGCAGGTGATGCAGGAAAGAATGAAACAGCATACGCATCTTTTTCAGAAAGAAATCATCTTGAATGCCCTCAAAGCCTTTATGCTGGATATGGGAAATTTCTTTTTCTCGAAGAAAGAAAACATTTTTTCTCCGATACTGACGCGAAAAGAAGAATTATTCGGAAAGTTCCTGACCCTGTTGGCCAAACATTGCAAGGAAGAACATGACGTGTCGTTTTATGCGGGAAAGCTTTGCATCACGCCGCAATATCTGTCGCTGGCGTTGAAGGAACAGAGCGGACGGTCTGCGAGCCGGTGGATTCAGGATGCCTTGATTGTGGAAGCCAAGGGGATGTTGAAATCTCCCCGCGTCAGCGTGCAGGAGGTGGCCAACGAATTGAATTTCCCGGATCAGTCCACGTTCGGAAAGTTTTTCAAGAAGCATACCCACCTTTCGCCGGTAGCGTTCCGAAAATTATAAAAGGATTCAAGGATTCAAAATTTCTTCGATCATATTGTCCATGTTTTTTATTCTTGTAACTCTTCCGCACTTTATATCTTCCAACGATTGCTCAAAAGGGGTAAGTTCTTTTACTGTTGCCGGAGTTTCAACCACTTTGAAACTTGCCGGTATTGCCGTATTCAAATAACTCTGCATAAAAACATTATTTGCGTCATATTCCAATGTTATTCTTTCCATAATTATATCATTTTAAAATTTCCAAGAGCAACGATACGACGCTTTTTCCGTCCAAACAATTTGTCTCAATAGCAGTCAACCGCCCGTTTCAGCCACAAAACCCGTTTCAGTTACCGGCGGCCTTTTTTATTGATAAGAAAATAGCATTTCAGTTGTCGGGAGCTTTTTGTATGGATAAGAAAATAGCATTTCGGTTGAAAGCGTTTTTTATATTGATAAGAAAAGGTCATTTCGGTTTTCGGGAGCTTTTTGTATTGATAAGAAAGTCTCCTTTCGGTTGAAAGCGTTTTTTATATTGATAAGAAAAGGTCATTTCGGTTGTCGGCGGCCTTTTGTATTGATAAGAAAGTCTCCTTTCGGTTGAAAGCGGTTTTTATATTGATAAGAAAAGGTCATTTCGGTTGCCGGCGGTTTTGCGTTCGAAACGCAAGACTTGTTTCGATTGCCGGCGGTCTTTTGTATGGATATGAGAAGCAAGAACTTTGCTTCTAACCCCGTCCTACAGGATTTGCAATCTGCGGGACGAGGACTTCGCCGAACTTGTAAAAGGTGGCATGAACCCGTTAGGGTTCACATGTTTGTAGAAAACGAATGTCCACACATCACATCCGACCCCTTTGGGGTCGCACAATGGGGGGACGTCCATTTTCTATAAACATGCAATCCTAACGGGATTGTTTTGCGACTATTATAACTTGTTTGTTTTTCATCCCTAAAGGATTTTGTCGAAATAAGCGATGGTTTTCTTCAGTCCTTCTTCCAACTTGACGGTAGGTTGCCAGCCGCCCAATTTTTCATAAGCTAAAGAAATGTCCGGTTTCCGTTGTCTCGGATCATCATTGGGCAGCGGTTCGAAGATGATTTTAGACGCCGAGTGGGTCAGTTTGATCACCTGATGCGCTAATTCGAGCATTGAAAATTCGCCCGGATTCCCGATATTGACCGGCCCCGTGAAGTCGTCGCCGGTGTTCATCATCCGCACCAATCCTTCCACCAAATCATCGATGTACTGGAAACTGCGGGTCTGGCTTCCGTCGCCATAGACCGTGATGTCTTTTCCGGAGAGCGCCTGCACGATGAAGTTGGACACCACCCGTCCGTCGTTCGGGTTCATGCGCGGCCCGTAGGTGTTGAATATCCGGACGATCTTGATCTTCAACCGGTGTTGGCGGTGATAATCCATGAAGAGCGTTTCGGCAGCCCGTTTACCTTCGTCATAGCAGGAGCGCGACCCGATGGGATTCACGTGTCCCCAATAGGATTCGACCTGCGGATGGATGTTGGGGTCTCCGTAGACTTCGCTGGTGGAGGCTTGCAGGATATTAGCCTTCACGCGCTTGGCCAGCCCCAACATGTTCAATGCTCCGTAAAAAGACGTCTTGATGGTTTTGATCGGGTTGTATTGATAATGCACCGGCGAGGCCGGACAAGCCAGGTTGTAGATTTTGTCCACTTCGGCAGAGTAAGGGGTCGTTACGTCGTGCCTGACTAATTCGAAATGGTCATTACCCAACAAATGGCGGATATTGTCCTTGCTTCCGGTAAAATAATTATCCAGACAAATGACATCGCACCCGTCTTGAATGAGTCGTTCGCACAAATGCGATCCTATAAACCCGGCGCCACCGGTAACCAATACTCTATCCATAGATATTCAAAAATTCAAAGATTCAAAGATTCAAAGATTCAAAAATTTCATTCTCAATTCTCAATTCTCAATTCTCAATTCTTTTATGGCTTTGATGCCCGGCAATACTTTGCCTTCGATGGCTTCGAGCAGTGCGCCGCCGCCGGTAGATACGTAGGAAACGCCGTCGGCCAGGCCGAATTTGTTGACGCAAGCTACCGAATCGCCGCCGCCTACCAGCGAGAAAGCGCCGTTCCGCGTGGCTTCTACAATGGCTTCGCCTACGGTACGCGAGCCGTGCGTAAAGTTTTCAAATTCAAACACGCCGGTCGGGCCGTTCCAGAGGATCGTTTTCGAGGCCTTGATGACGTCGGCGTAAATGGCTTCCGTTTTCGGGCCAATGTCCAATCCTTCCCAGCCGTCCGGTATCTTGTCCACGTCGGCGTAGTCGGTCGTGGCGTCGTTGCTGAAACGGTCGGCGATTTTGGCGTCTACGGCCAAAACGAGATTGACGCCTTTTTCACGGGCTTTCTTCACCAGGTCGGCAGCCAAATCCAGTTTGTCGTCTTCGCAGATCGACCGGCCGATCTTGCCGCCGGCGGCTTTCGTGAAAGTATATGTCATCCCTCCGGTGATAATCAGGTTATCCACTTTGCCGAGCAGGTTTTCGATGATCTCGATCTTGGAAGATACTTTCGAGCCGCCCATGATGGCGGTGAAGGGACGATTGATGTCGTTCATCACTTTTTCGACGGCGCTCACTTCCTTCTCCATCAAGTAACCGAACAGCTTGTGGTCGGCATCGAAATAATCGGCAATCAGCGCCGTCGATGCGTGCGCGCGGTGAGCCGTGCCGAAGGCGTCGTTCACATAAACATCCGCATAGGAAGCCAATGTTTCCGTGAATTTTTTCTGGCTTTCCTTTACCGCTTTTTTGGCAACGCTTTTTTCTTCGTCCGAAGCGCCCTCGGCCAACCCGCGCGGTTTGCCTTCTTCTTCGGCATAGAAACGCAGGTTTTCGAGTAAAAGCACTTCGCCCGGTTGCAAAGCGACGGATTTCACCGTGGCTTCTTCGCCGATGCAGTCGTTTGCAAATTGCACGTCAACACCCAACAGTTTGGATACATGCGCCGAAATATGTTTCAGCGAAAAGGTGTCGTTCACACCTTTCGGACGTCCCAGATGGGAACCGATAATCACGCTTCCGCCGTCCGAAAGGATTTTCTTCAGCGTCGGTAGCGCCGCACGGATGCGCGTGTCGTCCGTAATATTAAAATTCTCGTCGAGAGGCACATTAAAATCCACTCTTACAAATGCCTTTTTTCCGGCAAAATTAAAATTGTCAATCGTTTGCATAGTCATATTTATTAAATCGTTTTATATTATACATTATAGAATTATATCAGGCGGAGTTTTTCCAACGCGGTGCAAATGTACAAAAAATCCCTGAAACTCTACCGGAGTAAATAAAGCAGATCATTTTTAATATTGGGTTGCATACAGTAAATCTTTTTGAGCGCGGTAAAGAATAATCGGGTTGGCAAACTTTTTCAATACGACATCTACTTTTTTCTGAAAACTGTTTTCCAACAATATTTTGAGTTGAATCAAGCTATCGGGGTCAATCTCATCTTCTATCAAAATATCAATATCATTGGCATTGGCTTCATCTCTTGCAAATGAACCGAAAACACCGATTCTTTTCAGATTATACTGCGAAAAAATCTGATTTTCCCGAAGATACTGTTGCAAAACAAGTAAGTTGTTCATAACTGAAAAATTATATATGTGGCAAAGGTACGTTTTTTTTTCCCAATTGAAAATTATCGCGTACATTTGCGGGAAATTTTTAATTTATAAGACGTATGAACGATAATTATACCCTAAATCGGGCAGCCGACAATATTCGTATTCTGGCTGCGTCGATGGTAGAAAAAGCGAAATCGGGTCACCCGGGTGGAGCCATGGGCGGCGCCGATTTCATCAATGTGCTTTATGCCGAGTTTCTGAATTACAATCCGGACAAACCGGATTATCCTTTCCGCGACCGGTTTTTCCTTGATCCGGGACACATGTCGCCGATGCTCTATTCCGTCCTTTCGACGGCAGGTCTGGTGCCATTGGAAGAACTGAAACATTTCCGGCAGTGGGGCAGTTTGACGCCGGGACACCCGGAGGTTGATTTGTCGCACGGGATCGAAAACACCTCCGGCCCGCTCGGACAAGGCCATGCTATGGGACTGGGCGCGGCTATTGCCGAACGCTTCCTCGTCGCCCGTTTCGGCGAGTGGATGGCGCACAAGACGTATGTTTACATCTCCGACGGCGGTATTCAGGAAGAAATCTCGCAAGGCGTCGGACGCATCGCCGGCCATCTGGGACTAAGCAATTTGATCATGTATTATGATTCCAACAACATTCAGCTTTCGACCAAAGTCGAGGAAGTGGATTCGGAAGACGTGGCAGCCAAATACAAGGCGTGGGACTGGCATGTCATCTGCGTAGACGGCAGTTCGGTCGAAGAAATCCGTCAGGCTCTGCATCAGGCAAACGTCGAGACGCAACGTCCGACGTTGATTATCGGCCGTACGGTCATGGGAAAAGGCGCCGTCGATGCGGCCGGTGCAAATTTTGAAGATCAGGTTTCCATGCACGGACAACCGCTTTCCGCCGCCGGCGCCGATTTTGCCGGGACGGTGAAGAACCTGGGCGGCAATCCGGACGACCCGTTTGTCATCTTCCCCGAAGTGCAGGCGCTTTATGATCAGCGCAAGGAAGCCTTGCTGCAATGGTATCGGGCGCGCTTAGATACGGAAACGCAATGGCGTGAGGCTCATTCGGAATTAGCTGTCAAGCTGGATGCCTTCCTGAGCGGAGAGGCGCCGCAGATAGACTATGCCGCCATCGGCATGAAAGAAAATGTGGCCACGCGCGCTGCTTCGGCTACCGTGTTGAGTACGTTTGCCGAAAAGATTGAAAACATGATTGTCGCTTCGGCCGACTTGAGTAATTCGGACAAGACCGACGGCTTTCTGAAAAAGACAAAAGCCTTTACGAAGGGCGACTTCAGCGGGCAATTCCTGCAAGCCGGCGTGTGCGAGCTGACCATGGCCTGCATCATGAACGGGATGGCTTTGCATGGCGGCGTAATTCCGGCCTGCGGCACGTTCTTCGTCTTTTCGGACTACATGAAACCGGCTGCGCGACTGGCTGCCCTGATGCACCTGCATGTGATCTATATCTGGACGCATGATTCCTTCCGCGTCGGCGAGGACGGCCCGACGCATCAGCCGGTGGAGCACGAAGCTCAAATACGCCTGCTCGAACATCTGCATAACCACAGGGGCGAACGTTCGACGGTCGTTTTGCGTCCGGCTGACGGCGCTGAAACGATTGCCGCATGGAAGTTCGCCGTAGAGAGCCGGCGCCCGGTCGCATTGATTTTCTCCCGCCAGAATATTACCGATTTGCCGGCGGCCACGGGCAACCGCCGCAACGAAGCGTTTCAACTGGCGCAGGGCGCTTACATCGTCAGCGATAGCGAAGGGGCGCCGGAGGCTGTGCTGCTGGCCGGCGGTTCGGAAGTGGCAACGCTTGTCGACGGTGCGAAGTTGCTGGCTGCCGACGGTATCCGAACGCGCATCGTGTCCGTTCCGTCGGAAGGATTGTTCCGCGACCAACCCCGGGAATATCAGCAGCAAGTCCTGCCGCAAGGCACTGTCCGTTATGGATTGACGTCCGGACTGCCTGTCACCCTGGGCGGATTAGTCGGCGACAACGGATACATCCACGGGATGACGCATTTCGGTTATTCCGCGCCGTATAAAATCCTGGATCAGAAATTGGGCTTTACCGGCGAAAACGTGTACGAACAGGTGAAGAAGTTGATTGGAAAATAACAACGGAAGAAACGGGCAGGGCGTAAGGCCTTGCCTGTTTTTTTTATTTCAAAAAACAATGAAATGAATAGCATACAAACAGTCGGTTTGGCCAGCGACCACGCCGGATTTGAATTGAAACAGTGCGTCAAGGAATACGTAGAAAAAAACGGATTTACGTACAACGATTTCGGCACGTACACCACCGACCGTTGCGACTATCCGGATTACGCCCATCCGCTGGCCGAGGCGGTAGCGTCCGGAAAGGTGGACTGGGGGATTGCCCTGTGCGGTTCCGGCAACGGGATTAACATGACCTTAAACAAACATCGGGGGATTCGTGCCGCCATTTGCTGGAACAAAGAATTGTCCCTCCTGTCGCGCGAGCATAACGACGCCAATATCCTTGTTTTGCCTGCCCGCTTCATTGACCGGGACACAGCCAAAGACATCGTGGATGCGTTTCTGAATACGCCCTTCAGCGGCGGCCGTCACCAACAACGTGTAGACAAAATTCCGGTAAAATAGAGGATTCCGCTCCGGAAAAATAGAAAAAATCCCACGGATATTTGGCAACCGCCCTGGGAAAGTAGAAAAATCCCGCGGATATTTGGCAACCGCCCTGGGCGGAGTAGAAAAATCCCACGGATATTTGGCAACCGCCCTGGGCGGAGTAGAAAAATCCCGCGGATATTTGGCAACCCGCCTGGGCGGAGTAGAAAAATCCCACGGATATTTGGCAACCCGCCTGGGCGGAGTAGAAAAATCCCACGGATATTTGGCAACCGTCCCGAACAAATAGAAATTTACTTTGGTAAATGTCCTTTATTCGATCTTTTTCCTTAGTTTGGCGAGATATTCCTTCATGGCGGCGGTGTCTTTCCGGCGGATAATGTCCTGCAAGCCGGCCAATTCTTCCTGAATACGGCCGATCTGAAGCGGCGTGCGGGGGTTGAAAAGGATTTCCGTCAACAGATAATCATCTTCCGACATCAATCCGCGTGCAATCTTCATGTGACGCCTGAAGGTGGTGCCCGGCGCGTCCTGGTGTACCATCGTGGCGGCAAATACGAGCGTGGATGCGAACGGGATGCCGAGCGAATAGGCGACTACCTTGTCGTGCTCCTCGAAGGAGTATTCGAAGATGTTCAGTTTGAGCCGGCCATACAGGTCGGTGAAAAAGATTTTCCCCATATAGTCGCCTTCGGAGATGACGATCGTGTTTTCCTTGGCCAGGTTGGCCAGATTGGCAAAGGTGGGGCCGAACATGGGGTGGGTCGATACGTAAGGCCGGCCGCAGGTCTTGTAAAATTCCTGCAAGTGGGTCTTTACCGACGCGATGTCGGAAAGGATACACGTCGGTTTGAGGTATGGAAGGACGTCGTTGAAGGCTTCTACGGTATGATTCAGCGTGACGCAGTTAATCACCAGATCGGGCGCAAAGGCATCGATTTCCGCAGGCGCCTGCATCCGGATGGCGTTGTAGATGAAACGCATCCGCAGGGCGTCTTTTTCCAGTACGGCGACTTCGTGATCGAAACTGAGCAGATCGGTGAAGAAGGTACCCATCTTCCCGGCGCCTAAAATCAGTATTTTCATAAGTGTTTTATTTTATCATTGTTTACTCATCACTACCATTTGCTGGCGTACCGATTCTTCGTGCACTTCCGTCATGATTTTCTTCACAAAATCCGTATTCAAATCCATTGCCTCGCCGGCTTTGGCTCTGTTTTCCATAATTTCACCGTAGCGCGGCGTTTGCAGGATCGGCATGTTGTGTTCTTTCTTGTAGATACCGATTTCGCGCGAGATGCGCATCCGCTTGGCCAACTGTTCCAGCAGGCTTTCGTCAATGCCGTCGATCTGGCGGCGCAGTTCCGAAAGGTTCTCCGTCGTTTGGGTGGATTCGCGGATCACCAGCAGGTTCAACACATAATCCAGTACATCGGGCGTGATTTGCTGGGCGGCGTCGCTCCACGCCTCGTCGGGACGGCAATGGCTCTCGATGATCAGGCCGTCGAAGTTCAAGTCCATCGCCTGCTGGGAAAGAGAGGCGATCAGTTCGCGCTTGCCGCCGATATGGCTTGGATCGCAGATAATCGGCAGGTTCGGATAACGGCGGTGCAATTCAATCGGGATATGCCACAGGGGGAGATTGCGGTAAATCTTCTTGTCGTACGAACTGAATCCCCGGTGTATGACTCCGAGGCGCTGGATGCCGGCGCCATAGATGCGCTGGATGGCGCCGATCCACAGTTCCAGGTCGGGATTGACCGGATTTTTAACCAATACCGGAATATCCACGCCTTTCAGGGCATCCGCCAGTTCCTGTACGGCAAACGGATTGGCCGTCGTGCGCGCCCCGATCCACAACATGTCAATGCCCGCTTTCAGGGCTTCAAAGACATGGTCGCGCGTCGCCACTTCGGTGGCTACGTACATGCCTGTTTTTTCTTTCACCTGCTTCAACCACCTTAGTCCGGGAGAGCCGGCGCCTTCAAATCCGCCCGGCTTTGTGCGGGGCTTCCATATCCCGGCGCGGAAAATCTTAAAGCCCTTTGCCGCCAGGCTGCCGGCGGTACACAACACTTGTTCTTCTGTTTCCGCACTGCACGGCCCGGAAATAACGAGCGGACGCTTGTTGTCCATTCCCGGAAACAGGATTGATTTCAATTCAAATTGTTCCATATGCTTGTTTTTTAGTTCAAAGATTCAATAATTCAAAGATTCGATAATTCATTCATACTTACTTTTGATTCGTTCCAGGGCTTCGGCCAGCCGTTCGTTCGGACAACACAGCGAGAGGCGTACATAGCGATCGCCCGCAGGTCCGAACACAAATCCGGGCGTGACAAATACACGGGCGCCATACAGGATTTGATCGGCCAAAGCCTCTCCGCCGGCTTCCGTGTCGGGGATTTTTCCCCACAGGAACATCCCGGCTTGCTTTTCGTCGTACCGGCAGCCCATTGTCCGCATAATCTGCCCGGCCACATCGCGCCGGCTGCGATACGTGCGATTTATTTCGTCATACCAGGCTTGGGGCGCTTTCAGCGCTTCCACAACCGCCGACTGCATCGGACGGAATTGGCCGGAATCAATGTTACTCTTTACCTTCAGTATCCACCGGACAAACTGCTCGTTCGAGGCCAGCATGGCCATACGCCAGCCGGGCATGTTGTGCGCCTTGCTCATCGAATTGAGTTCGATACAGATGTCTTTGGCGCCGGGCACGCTCAGGATGCTCAGCGGCGTATCGTTAAGGATGAAACTGTACGGATTGTCATGGCAAATCACGATGCCGTGCCGGCGTCCGAAGTCTACCAGACGCTCAAACAAAGCCGTGCTTGCCGTGGCGCCGGTCGGCATATGGGGATAGTTTGTCCACATCAGCTTCACGCCCTGCAAATCCATCCCTTCCAATGCCTCGAAATCGGGTTGCCAGGCATGGGAAGCATCTAATGTATACGAAATCGGGTTCGCCCCGACCAATTTGCTTACGGAACGATACGTCGGATAGCCCGGATCGGGAACCAGTACACTGTCGCCCGGATTCAGGAACGCCATGGAAATATGCAGTACCCCTTCCTTGGAACCGATAAGCGGCTGCACTTCCGTTTTCGGATTCAACTCCACGCCGTACCATGTGCGGTACCATCCGGCAAACCCTTCGCGCAACTCCGGAATCCCTACGTATGGCTGATAACCGTGTACGTCGTTTTTCCCGATTTCCCGGCAAAAAGTAGCTATCGCCTCTTCCGAAGGAGGCAGGTCCGGACTGCCTACACCCAGGTTGATGACCGGCTTCCCGGACATATTCATTTCAGCTATTTCCTTCAGTTTCCCGGAGAAATAGTATTCGCTCACGGTCGCCAGGCGATCTGCCGGCCTGACTTCACACACTTTGTTTGCCTTCTGCATATTCTCCCAGAATTTTTAAATCCTTCGTCAACGGCATGATCGCATCCAGCGCCTGCTTGTAACGCAGGTAATCGGAATACGTCAGGTTGATGTAAAATAAATATTCCCACTCGCGACCAACGATCGGCAGCGACTGTATCTTCGTCAGGTTCATGTCATAGAACGACAGGATGGTCAGCGCTTTCGAGAGGCTGCCGGCCTCGTGAGGCAGAGCAAATACGAGGGACGCTTTGTTTTTCACCACGCCCTGCAACAATTCTTCGGATTGCCACCGGTCGGCAACGACAAGGAAACGGGTGTAATTGCGTTTGTTGGTCTCGATGCCCTCCGCCAGCACTTCCAGCCCATACATGGCGGCAGACTGTTTCGAACAGATGGCGGCATGTCCTTCCAGTCGGTTTTCCGCAATCCACCGGGCGCTCAAGGCGGTATCTTCCTTTTCCACTAATTGAGCCTGAGGCAGGGTATCCAGAAATTCGCCGCACTGCATCAGGGCAATCGGATGAGAATCGACTGCCTTCACCTCCGCCAGGGTCGTTCCGGGCAAGGCCGAAAGCGTATGCGAAATGCGCAGTTTGTATTCCCCCACAATGACGCATCCGCTTTCGCGGATCAGTTCGTGATTTTGCAGCAAACTGCCCGCAATCGTGTTTTCAATCGCCATCAGTCCGACCACCGTCGCGTCGTTGCGGATACTTCGGATCACGTCCCGGAAGGTCGTACAACCGATGATCTCTATCTCTTCTCCTTCGTAATATTGATGGGCGGCTATCTCGTGATAGGAACCGATAACGCCCTGAATCGCTACTTTTCTCTTCATTTTATCCGTATTCATTTTATTTCACTCAAAAAAAAAATCCCGCCGTTCTTTTACGGCAGGATTTTCTATATTTCTAATTGTCTGATTCGATCAACTTTTTACATACAAATTCCTGCCCTTACTCTGCTAAAGTAAAAGTAAAAATAAAAGTATGTAAAATCGAACTGTTTCATATTCTTTGATTCGTTGTTTATACGATTTCGGGGGCAAATGTAATACATTTTTATGAATCACAAACAAAAACCGCGTTTTTTTATTTAGGGGCGCAACGAAATGGATTTCGAACAATTATTGTTAACACCTGGAAAATACCACATAAAAACATTTCTGTCTGCATAAAAGGCGTATCTCTGAGGAAATTTGAACTTGGAGAAATGAAAAAACAAAACCAACATACCGCCTGCATCGGCTTGGTTGCGATGGCTCCCAATTTGAAACGGGAGCCGGAAGATACTTTCTTATGCTTATTAGTAAACACGATTTTAACCAACTAAACAATAAACTATGAACTATGTAAAATGTTTTATTCCTGTATTTTTGATTGCGCTAGCGCTGTCCTGTAAAAATGACGAGCCAACAGAGCTACCTCCCATAGAGGAAGAGCCAATCCCCTTAATCCCCTTGGAGGGAACCGAGTGGATACTGGCCGGGATTGTAGATGTCGCAACAGGCGAAGTAACAGAACCGGAGCCAAAAGACTGTGCGGAATGTTATACGCTTTTGTTTGATAAAGATACCATAGGACGTATTATACATCGGCAAACGGAATGGGATTAACCCTTAGGAATGGAAAACCCACGTTCGTCGAGAATACAATATACGAAGAGAACGCCTACGGTTCGCTGTGGTTTACTGTTCTTCACGCCATATCATCCTGTATGCGAGAAGAGAATGAATTGAAGTTCTTTTCCGAAAAAGACGGAAAGAAAGTGTATTTGCTTTACAAATTAATGGAACCCGGACAAACAGAGACGATCCCCTTAGCGGGAACAAGATGGAAACTGACCGGACTGGTAGGCGCCGTAACAGGTGAAGTGCAAGAACTGGAGCCGAAAGATTGTGCGGAATGTTATACGCTGACCTTTGAGACGGATTATAAAGCGTTGGCAAAAAGTATATCTATGACGGTATATATTGATTTGTCCGATCTGGGGCGTAAGGTTTATGAGGATATTTATTATATGGAGTCTCATCCGAATGGTCATGACTTTCGCATGACTTTACAGCGCATCAGTGCATATACAGTCACCTCAAACGAATTGAAAATTTTTTATCATACCCTTTATGGCGGCTATTGCAATTATTTACTTTTTAAAATTATCGAACAATGAAAACAAGAATCTTATTATCAGTAATGTATTGTATGGGCATATTAAGTTGTCGCCCCAAGGACTTTTTGAAGTGTTCATCGAAACGGCTATTTCACGAAATAATATGATTTGACTGTATTATTATGGTTAAAAGCGCCCTTGCCGGGTGGATAGGCAAAGACGCTTTTTCCGGTTAGTTAATAACCGGGATTCTGCTGGGTAATACCCAAATCTACACCGCTAAGCTGTGGAATAGGGAAGCGATAGTGCTTACCTTTCACGTTGTCGTATTTGGCGTGGAGATGTTTATAGGCTTTGGCATAGAAAGGAGCGTTTACAGTAACTCCATCAATGGCATCACCAAATTCTGCAATGATGCTTTCCGGCGTTTTATAAATCTCTTTATAATACTCAAAGTTCTGTACCGTCTGTATCGTCTGAATATACGTTTTCCAACGAGTTAAGTTCGTCCATCGTTTTTGTTCGAAAGTCAACTCAAGTTCCCACTCTTTAAACAAATCCTCTTTAGTCAGCGAAGACAGGTTGTGCGAATTATCGCCAAAAGCCCTTGTGCGCAATTGGTTGATAAGCGGTAACGCTTCGTTTGCTCTGTTCAGGAAAAACAACGCTTCGGCTTTGATAAGCAACACTTCAGCATAGCGTATTTCAATGCGGTTAATGTTGTTAGGTTGGGCGGCAGAGCTACCTCCGGCTCTTTCAATGGTCGGGATGTCACCGGTGGTAACGTAACCGCTACGATGAATCCATTTACCATAGATAGGCGTGGTAACGGGAAATGCCCAATCATACCTTTTGTTGCCATCTTCCGAATCGAATAAACGAGTGGTATAAGAGAGCAATTTGCGCTTGTCGGCAGGGTCAAACCGATCGAGAACAGTCGGATCTGCCGGCCCGATGTGGAAATCCGCCGTCAGATCAGTAAATCTGTTGGTGAACGTACAATGCGTTTGATGGTTGGATTGACCAAGCACATTATCAACCGCATCCCCGTCGTGGTGAATGGTGTAGATGTGTTCATCGCCATTTTGTCCAACGATACCGAAATTCCTGTTATAGTCATCCAGCAGGCTGTATTGTCCACTGTTAACAACCTTGTTGGCATATTCAAGGGCCTTTTCCAATTTGGCATTGTCCACGCTGTGAGCAGGGTCGGTTTTGGAATCCTTGATAGCGTCCACCTGAGCCAGCGTAAGCGGATTTTGTCCCCAAGTGAGATACACTCTTGACAAAATAGCGTTGGCTGCACCTTTACTTGGAACCGCTTTGTTGGAATCGTACGCCGGCAAGTCGGCTTCGGCTTCTGTCAAATCCTTCACGATTTGCGTGTAAATTTCCTCAATGGAAGCACGGGTCGTGATAGAGGCATCCGCCTGTTTCAACTTCAGAGGGACTTCACCATACAATTGTACCAAATAAAAGTAACTAAGTGCACGGGTAAACTTAACACGCGCTCTTATACGGTCTTTCGTGTCCTGCGTAAAGTTATCGTTCACTCTGGAAGAATCTATCTTTGCAATGACGATATTGGAATTTCCAATACTTTCATACAACCGCTGAAACCCTTTGTCGGGATAATCGTGAGGTACGTCAAAGCCGGTTTTCGGCGCCTGTTCCAATCTACTGATTACAGGTGCGCCGCGGTCTTCGGGTCCCTCAAAGCTGATGGTTGATTCGGTGGGTAACTCAATCAGAAACGAGAAAGAGGAACTGAGCCTCTGCAAAGGAGGATATACCGCATTACCAAGCGCTTCGGCTTCGGCATTGGTCTTTATTATGTCAAAGAGAACAGGCCCCGGTTCTTCAGGCTCCGGCTCCGGAACTACAGGAACTTCAGGTTCCTCTACAACATCGTCGGTATCGTCTTTACAGGAATTAAACGTAAAGGAAACCAACGCTACGAACGCTATGAGCGTCAAAAAATAAAATACTTTTTTCATTTTGCTTTATATTTAAATTATTACTGTTATCTATCACTTCTATTTAATTGTTGAGTGATTTTATTAATGCTTAATTTTCAATGCTTAATTTACTCTCGTATCAAGGAGGCTCAAATACTATCCAACCCCGAATGTGTCTTCCCGGTATCGCAACATCGGGTTTTTGATGATCTGAAAAATACTCCTTTCCTCATTTTATTTCTATTTTTATGATGATTAATAATTCCTCGTTTCTTATCAAAAAGCCACATTTGCGCCCACCAGATAGCTCCTTGCCGTGGGGTAATTTCCAAGATCGATGCCGCGTGATACTTCGGGGTCGTAACCCTTGTAGGGGGTAAGGACTAACAGGTTCTGTGCGGAAACGAATATCCTTACCTTGAAGGATGCTTGCAGCGCACGAATCTTAGACGTATCTACCGTGTAACCCAGCGTGACGTTTTTCAGCCTCAGGAAGGAAGCGTCTTCGATATAGCGACTGTCCAGAAAGCTATAGTACCGGTCATTGGCAATGTTCCGGAGTCCGGCAAGGGTGTTGGACGGATACTCCTCCGTCCAGCTGTTCAACAACGCGGCCGAAGCATTGTAGGTATCATTAGGCGATTCCAAATGCCGTCTGAGTTTGTTGTACAGCTTGCCGCCCTGCGAGCCTTGCAACGCGATAAAGAAGTCGAAACTGCGATAGTTGAGCGTTGTCAGCACGCCGTAAGTATAATCGGGCTGAATATTGCCCAGTACCGCCCGGTCGTAGCTATCAATTTTTCCGTCAGGCGTTCCGTTCGAGCCGCTGATGTCCGCTATCTTCATGTCACCGGGTTGCATCACCCCGTGCACGGTTGTAGGGAGTTTGGATACATCTTCGTCTTTCTGCACAATGCCATCGAACACCAATCCGTAGAACGAGCCTAACGATTCGCCTACTTTCAAGATTTCTTCCCCGTCGTTTCCTATCAATAACTCATCTTTATCATTCAGTTTTGTGATTTCATTGATGTTACGGGCAATGTTGGCGGTAATAGTCCATTTGAACTGTTTGTTTTCCACCGGAACGACAGATGCCATCAATTCTAATCCGCGATTCGTTACATTTCCCACATTATACAACTGCGATTTAACCGCCAGCGAAGGATCTACCCGCGTTTCCAGCAACAAATCGGAGGTTTTTTTATAATACACATCGGCGACAAAAGACAGTTGGTCATCAAACAATCCGACATCTATTCCGGCATTGTATTGCACAGTGGTTTCCCACTTCAGATTTTCGTTACCGAGATTGGTTTGCGTATATACAATCTTACCGTTGTACGAGCTGGCTTTAAAGGATTGCGCATATAAATAATCGCCTATTTCCTGATTGCCCACCGTGCCGTAAGTGAGGCGCAGTTTCAAATGTTCCAGTGTTTCAAGGCTTCTCAGGAAAGATTCTTCATTCACGTTCCAAGACAATCCGACGGATGGAAAATATCCCCAAAGGTGTCCTTTGGCAAACTTCGATGACTTGTCTCCTCTTAGGGTGGCAGTGAGGTTGTAACGTCCCAGCAGCGTATAGTTTATACGTCCCAACAGCGAGTGCAAGTCGGCTACCGACGCTCCCGAAAAAGGAGGAGAAGGTTCTGTACCGTCTGCCAGATTGTTGACGCCCAGAGATTCTTTCGTGAAATGTGAGGTAAGATTGATGACATAATGGGTTTTGGTGCTTTGGGAGGTATAGCCTGCCAGTATGTCGATAAAATGATTCTCATTGAAACGTTTGGCGTATGCCAGCGTATATTCTGTTTGCGACACGTCCTGCCGTTTGTTGCCGATGCCTCCGATGCCTTCCACACTAAGTCCGAGCGCAGTATAAGACGGCGCAAAGTAATTTTGGGTAAGGTAGCTGATGTACGTGCCTGCATTGACCTTTGCCGTCAGTCCGTCCAGTATGTCATATTTGGCGGAAAAGTTACCCAGCAGGGTGGTATGGATACTTTCTCCGGTGCTGTTGTTCAAATCCGAAACAGGGTTTGCCGTCACGCCGTTATAAACAAGGTATCCGTATTCAAACGGATTATGATAGTTGTAGCTGCCGTTCTGGTTGTAGATGGGCACTACCGGCGGCACATACAAAGCGTACGTAAGCGAGTTGGTAATCCCTGCCGAATAAGGCGATGAACTAAAGTTTGCTTCCTCAAAGGTGGTGAGGGTATTTTGTGTGGATTTGCCGGCGGTGGCGGTGATGCCGACCGAAAACCGGTTTGTGATGTTCCTGTCTAAGTTCAGCCGTACGTTGTAACGCTCGAAACCGGAATGAATGATGATGCCTTCCTGATTGGTATAGTTGCCCGACAGAAGATAGCGCAGGTTGTCGGCACCGCCGCTGACGGACAACTCGTGCGTCTGTGCGACGCCTGTCCGCAACACCGCTCCCTGCCAGTCGTAGCCTTCGCCTAATTGTTCAATTTCCTCGTCGGTATATCTGCCCTTGTTGTAGAAAAAGTCTTTCTGTATGCGTGCCCACTGGGAGGCATTGAGCAAATCCAACCGTTTTGCAGGGTTGTCCCATCCGATGCTGTACTGATAACTAATGTTGTTGGCACCGCGTGTACCTTTCTTCGTGGTAACGATAACCACGCCGTTGGCGCCGCGCGAACCGTAGATGGCTGTTGCCGACACATCTTTCAACACTTCGACGGATTCAATGTCCGACGGATTGATAGCAGCCAGTGGGTTAAGGCTGCCTTCGATGCCACCTATCCCAACCTTAGTGGAAGAGTTGTCGTTGAAGAAAATAAATCCGTCTATCACATACAGCGGCTCATTGCTGGCATTAATCGAATTGCCACCGCGGATACGGATGGAAGAACCCGCGCCCGGCTGCCCCGACTCTTGTGTGACGCTTACGCCGGCAACAGCCCCACCCAACATCTTGTCCAACGATGTCGTGGGATGCTCCAAAACCGCTTTTGATACGGAAGCCACCGAGCCGGTAAGTTCTTTCCTTCTCTGTGTGCCATAGCCTATAACAACCACTTCATCCAGCAAATCGGCATCTTCCTGAAGTAAAATCGTAATAGCTCCGGTATATTCATGTATCTCTGTTTCGGATGTTTTATAACCTAAAAAATGGACGGAAAGGGTTACCGGAAGCGATTGGGCACGAAGGGTGAAATTTCCG
>JAITPV010000201.1 GCA_031289275.1 Tannerella sp. | reverse complement strand
ATAAGCTCCGATTTCGGCTCCCGAATCGCTAATCAAATCCTCGTTCGTGATAGTCAGGGTTTCAATCTGCTGTTTCCAAGCTCTGTGAGATTTGCAATCTTTGTTTTCGCAACCGTCATCAGACTGGTCAACGGGC
Organism: Tannerella sp.; assembly: GCA_031289275.1. GTDB lineage: Bacteria > Bacteroidota > Bacteroidia > Bacteroidales > Tannerellaceae > Tannerella. The sequence goes on along the minus strand of JAITPV010000201.1, from coordinate 12,617 downwards.
CATTTCGCATTTGCTTCCGACGGGAGTTTGTCGCCCTTTGCCAGTTCTGCAATAGCTTTGTCCTTGTACTTCAACGCTGCTTTACGCGCCGGATGATCTTTGTAAAAATCAAGGCAATCGCTCGGCGCATGAACGATTTTCACACCTTTGGCACGAGCAATCGTCAGCACGTTGTTCATCGCCGGAGCGATTTCGGCTACACGGGCAGTTGCGTCGTTGCACCAATGCTTGTCCCACATGTCACAAATAATAATCGCCGTCTGGTTTGGATTCCAGCTTTCGATTTTATTCGTTATGTCCCAGGCTCCCTTGTCTAAAGTGGAGGGGACTCTCTGTTGCGTCGAAATCCGTAAAGGCGTTTCAACATTTTTGGCTACTATTCCGTCCACCGATAACAACAAGGGCAGGGCGGCGATTAGCCATGTTCTAACTAAATTCTTCATAATTTCAATTTTTGTATTTCTAACAGTTTCTTTTTACGATTGCAAATATACGCATTCTGAGAATACCGGTTTATGCACAAAATCGACATATTATTCACAAATATCGACATTGTTTCTTCAATAATCCATTTTTTACAGGAATCCTTGTTTTTTCAACACGTTCAGGAAGACTTCCGAATAGTATTCATTGTTTTTTTTTGTATAACGGATATCCGTAAATACCTGCGCCAATGTTTCCTTTTGATTCTCTGCGACAAATTGTTTATTGGCGTCCGATTCTTCTTTGGCGCGGTAGAGGGCGTCAATAGCGGCGGAGGTAAAATTCGTGTACGTTTCCCGATGGACAATCGCGGCCAGCGGCAAGCGTTCGGTCTGCACAGGCAACGGTTCGGCCGGATAACCTACCGTTACGGATACCACCGGCACGACTAAATGGGGAAGGGATAGGGCTTCCACGATTTTGTCCGCGTTGTATGCCGTCGTCCCCAGATAGCAAATTCCCAATCCGCCGGCTTCCGCCGCATCGCAGAAGGCCTGTGCGAACAACAGGGCGTCAATCGTGGCGGCGAAAAAGGTTTGCAGGTTATCGAAACCGGCTACGGCATTCCGCTGTTCCGCCCATTTGACAAACCGGTTCGCATCCGCACAAAACGTCAGCAGCGCCGACGCCTCCGTCACCATCTTCTGGTTGAAGTGAAAAGGCGCCTGCTTTTCCTTACTTGCCCGGTCGCGGTTGACCACTACGCTATATAATTGCATGTTTCCCGTATTGGAAGCGCGGGAGGCCACTTCAAACAATTCATCCAGCAATGCTTCAGGAACCTCTTGTTCCGTGTATTTGCGGATACTCCGCCTGTTTTTCATACTGTCCGACAACATATCGTTTCTATTTTTTTTTGACGGTACAAATATAGTATTTTTCCGAAAAAAGCATCCGGTTGTTTTTATTTTAATAAAACAGTCGTACTTTTACGGCCGAATCCATCATTAGAATTTAGTTATGCAAAAAGGAAATGAACTGATTACGCTGGCGCAACGTATCCGCTCCATGTCACAAACGGGACTCAGCTACTCGACAAACGATTATGAAATCGACCGGTGCAAAGAACTTATCGAAATCAGTAATCGCATCACCGCCATCGTAACCGGCGTGGATGAGGATGAAATTGATGCCTGCTACCTACCCATAAAAGAGTATGTTACGCCCAAGGTAGATATCCGGGCGGTGGTATTTAATGAAAAGGGGGAGGTCTTGTTGGTTCGCGAGAAGATGGACGGGCGCTGGTCTATGCCGGGAGGCTGGGCGGATGTCGGATACACGCCCGGAGAAGTCGCCGTCAAGGAAACCAAAGAAGAAACCGGCTTGGACGTCCGCGCCGAACGGCTGTTGGCCGTCATGGACAAACGATGTCATCCGCATCCCGCCTCTCCGTTTTACATCTACAAGTTTTTCATTCTCTGCGAACTCCTTGGCGGAACATTCACGGAGACATTCGATATCCTTGACAAAGGTTTTTTTGACTTGGAACAGTTACCGCCGCTTTCGTTAGACCGGGTTTTGCCGGAACAAATCCGGCTGATGGATGCGTTGCGCCGTAATCCGTCGGCAACAGTATATATGGATTAAAAGTCAAAAAAAACACGTGTGATTTTATACTTCGACGCGGAAAGGTTTTGTGCATATTCTTTGGCATACGAAACGATTTCGTCAAAGCACAAGACAATTTCGTCAGAGCACGAAGCGATTTCGCCGGAGCACGAGACGATTTCGTCAAAGCACGAAGCGATTTCGCCGGAGCACAAGACGATTTCGTCAGAACACGAAACGATTTCGCCGGAACACGAGACGATTTCGTCAGAGCACGAAACGATTTCGCCGGAGCACGAGATAATTTTTTACGGTATTTTCTCCACCATCCCGTTCCGCAGGTGATAGAGGGCGTCGCTTTCGGGACAGACAGCCACCCCGTTGCTGTTAAAATTCAGGCGGTTGCCATACTCGCTTACCCAACCGATTCGGATAGCCGGATTGCCGACCACTAACGCATACGGCAGGACGTCTTTGGTCACTACCGCCCCGGCGCCTACCATCGCATATGCGCCGATGCGGCATCCGCAGACAATCGTGGCATTGGCGCCGATCGAAGCGCCTTTCTCAACGAAGGTCGGCCGGTACTGATGTTTACGGGATATGGCGCTACGCGGATTGATCACGTTGGTAAACACGCAACCCGGCCCCAGAAACACCTCGTCTTCGCACGTCACTCCCGTATAAACGGACACGTTATTCTGCACTTTCACCCGGTTTCCCAGCACAACCCCCGGCGAAACCACCACGTTTTGCCCAATGGTACAGGATTGCCCGACCGTGCATCCCGTCATTAGATGCGAGAAATGCCAGATATGCGTACCGTCTCCGATTCTACATCCTTCATCTATCACTGCTGTTTCATGCGCTTGATACTTTTCCATCGCTTCCTTTTTATTTATATAACAGAAACAGGGCCGGTTTTTTATTCAAGTCGGACGCCCTGTCCGCCCACTCCTTCACCGGACGTGTCCGGATATATTCATCCTCGCACGTGATACCGGCTGCTACGCACAATTTCGTGGCCGGTCTGCATATACGAACGAGGTCTTCCATCAGTTTATTGTTCCGGTAGGGCGTCTCGATAAAGAGTTGGGTCTGGTTTTCCGTATAGATGCGGGATTCCAGCGCCTTGATCCGTTCGGCCCGTGCGGAAGCGTCGATCGGGAGGTAGCCGTGAAAAGCAAAACACTGCCCGTTAAAACCCGAAGCCATCAACGCCATCAAAATCGACGAGGGGCCGACCAACGGCACCACCTGATACTGCTTTCGCTGTGCGATGGCTACCACATCGGCGCCGGGATCGGCTATCGCCGGACAACCGGCCTCGGAAATCACGCCCACCGACTCGCCCCTCGCTAACGGAGCCAGATAATCCGACACCTGTTCGGGAGAGGTATGTTTATTCAATTCATAAAACTGCAATTCATCAATCACCATCGAGGGGGCGGTCTTTTTCAGGAAACGACGCGCCGTCCGCACATTCTCCACAATAAAATGCCGGATATGAAGGATTACTTCACGGTTATATTCCGGCAGCACCTTCCGGTGCTCCGTCTCGCCCAACGTTACGGGTATCAGAAAAAGAGCCGGTTTCATAAAATCTTTTCTGCAAATGTACTACTTTTGTCCCGATAAATGATAAAGAGATGGATTTTCCGCCCGATTTCAGAACCCGTACCCGTCAATGGCTCGATGATTACCCCTTGCTTGAAAAGGCGCTGGAGGAAGAAGCGCCGGTCAGTATCCGCCTCCATCCGGCCAAACAGACGGCGCCGCTTCCCCTTCCGTACGAACCGGTGAAATGGTGCGCCACAGGCTACTACCTGCCGGAACGTCCGGCGTTCACGTTCGATCCGCTCTTGCATGCCGGCGTTTATTACGTGCAGGAAGCCGCTTCCATGTTTCCGGAACAGGCCGTCAGGCAATACCTGACGTCGGCGGTTACGTGCCTGGACATCTGCGCCGCGCCCGGCGGAAAATCGACGCACCTGTTAAGCCTGCTGCCGGAACGAAGTCTGCTGGTCAGCAACGAAGTGATCCGCAGCCGGTGCGCCGTCTTGGCGGAGAATGTCCTCAAATGGGGTTCGCCGTATGTGTTTGTCACAAACAATACCCCGGCGGACATCGGACGGCTGACGCATTTGTTCGACGTGATGATAGCCGATTTGCCCTGTTCGGGCGAAGGCATGTTCCGCAAAGATGCCGGCAGCCGCAAGGCATGGAGCGTGGCCGGCGTACAATACTGCGCCACCCGTCAACGACGTATCATTCACGATGTATGGCCGGCGCTCAAACCCGGCGGACTGCTTGTTTACAGCACGTGCACATTCAACCGGGAAGAAAATGAAGAAAACATCCGGAGCCTCGTTGAAAACCTTCATGCGGAAGTATTGCCCTTATCCGTCGGGGACGATTGGCGCATCAGCGGCGCATGGGACAACAGCTATCCGGCGTACCGCTTTTTTCCGCATAAGACGAAGGGCGAAGGGTTCTTTCTGGCTGTTTTACGCAAACCCGAAGGCGAACGGAAAGTCCTTGCGGGCAGAGCCAAAAACAAACTGCCGGCAAATCTTCCGGATTCCCGGATGAAGGCATGGCTTTCCGCGCCCGAAAACTACCGGCTGGATACCACCGGCACGCTTATCCAAGCCATTCCGAACGAATACGCGGAGATGTATCAATTGCTTTCCGGACAGTTACGGATGGTTACCGCCGGCATTCCGGTCGCCGACCGGAAGGGCAAAGACCTGCTCCCCATGCCGGCGCTGGCGTTGAGTACGGCTTTCCGTCGCGATGCTTTTCCCTCGGTAGCGCTTTCATGGGAGGAAGCCGTCGGATACCTGCAAAGAGAAACGCTTGTTTTGCCTGAAGATACGCCGAAAGGATTCGTCACCGTGACGTACCGCAAGAGACCTCTCGGATTCGTCAAAAACATAGGTAACCGCGCCAATAACCTCTATCCGCAGGAATGGCGCATCCGCAGCCGGTATCTTCCGGACAAAGCGCCGGACGTTGTTTTCTGAAAATTACCAACCGAGGGGCGATACGGCGTCATCCTTTCCTTTCCATCAGGGAGACGGCTCTGTAATGGCTGGGGGAGATGCCGGTAGTATTTTTGAATGCGCGGTAGAAATGAGAAATGTGGCCGAAAGACAGGCCGAAAGCAATGTCTTTGATGGATTCGCCGCCGATAATCAACATCAACTGGGCTTTTTCTATTTTCTTTTGGTTGATATATTTCATGGGCGTACATTTCATTTCTTTCCTGAACAACCGGATCAGATGGTCGTTCGTCAGATAGCAGAGCGCGGATAGTTCGTCGATGTTGATGTTGCGGTGAATATTTTCCCTGATAAAACGCAAGACCTTGATGATGCGTTTATCGGTGATTTCCTGCTTGAAGGCGGCTTTGTCCAGAAATCGTGAAAATAATTGCAACAGGATGCCTTTTGTCTCCACAATTGAGTTGAAGGTGGACTGTTCGTTTTTGGCGATGCTCTGCATTAAGGTCGGCATATTGTCATAGCTGTCAGGGTCGGAACGTCTCAATTCCCTGCCGGGATTAATCGCCAACAAACGTTTGACTAACAAAATATCCAACTCATGAGCCTTGACTTCAAAGGGGAAACTCAACCGGTCGAATATATTATGTTCATCGTAGATATGCATGTAACAAAGGGTGAAAAAAGCATCATTTTCGTAACTATGGGTTACAAAAGAAGGAATCAGGTAGAGATGATTCGGTTTTATCGTATATACGCCATCGGGCATGATTACTTTGGCCGAACCGGTCTCTACCATGTAAAGCCGTGCAAAAGGACTGTTGACGCTCTTCCAATTCCAGTCGGCAGCATGCTCTTTCCGGGCTGCGTTCAGTAAAATCAAATTCAGATTTTCTTTGGATTGATTCATCACGAAAATAAATTTCAGTCACTGCAAAATTACATAACTCCAAATAAACAGTTCATGAGCATAAAGCAAACCAGTTTGAAAAGTCTTCACTTTTTCGCTATGGGGAACATGCTAATCCGGAACTTGGTACAACCGTAAGGGACAAGAGTGATATCCATTTCTTCGCTTCCTGTTACTTCTTCTTTGGGAAGCGGCAGGATGGCTGACGGTTGCCAGTCGAATGTTGCGGCTTTCGCAATCAGTTTCACCGGCGCGTCTTCTATCTGCCACTGCCATGTTGCGGGCATTTCCGAACGTGACACCCGGATGGACTGTGCGTCTTCGGAAATCAACGCATAGTTCCATTTTTCGCCGGAAGCCTGCCGGTTCGGATTGATGTCCTTCACCGGAAAGGCAAACAGTAAAGGCCCGTAAGAGACCGTGCGATATGGACTGTTAACCTCCGTTTCATGAGCCAGGGGTCTTCCCGAACTGCCTCCCTTCACGAAATAGTCTTCACGCGGAAATGCGGTTTCTCTGCCCGTTGCCACCTCCACACGCATCGGGAAATTCAAATCAACCGTATCGCCCTTTTTCCATTTTCTATCGACTTTTACAAAACCGGAGAGGCTGTTGATGCTTACCGGTTCGCCATTGATTTTTATTTCAGGCTGTTTGCACCATTCGGGAATACGCAGATAAAGAGGAAACGCAACGGCTTTGGCAGGTTCCACGGTCATTTTTATGGTTTCCTCAAACGGATACGCTGTTTCAGTCGTAATTTTCACCGGAACATCTTTCCCCACAAAGGTATTGACTTCAGAAGGGCCATAGAGTGTAGCGGCAAGCCCCCTGTCCGCTGTTCCCATCCATATGTGCATGATATAGTTGGGGACGGCGCGGGTCAGATTTCCCACGCAACACAAAACCTCATGTCCCGTGGGGCGAAAGATGTAGCTGGACGCATCGCTTCCGGGATGTCCGGGCGTTTCGGACGGCATCAGTTCTTCAATTCTGTTCGGACTTTGATAATAGGCCATTGTTTGATAATCGCGGGCGACAGGAGCCGGAGCTGCATTGAAAAATATCTTCTCTATACGGTCGCCCAGACTGCCTTCGCCGGTTATTTCGTACAATTGCTGGTAAGTCCATGCCGAAGTAGCTACATTACAGGTTTCCGTGTTTCGCGTCGCGCCGATTCCGGCTACATGCTCTTCGGAAGATGCGATGCCAAAAGGGAGTAGATGGTGTTCGTCCAACCAGTCGAGATGTGCTTTGGTGGCTTGCAGGAAGTCGGGATGACCGGTACATGGATACAGCATGGCCGGGATACGCAGGTTTTCATAGACAATAACGCCATGACCGTTCTCATAATCATGGCTGTTCCACTTTTGTACCGTTTCTTTGGTTTCCGCCGACTCCGCCATTTCAAGGACAGCGTTCAATATCCTTTTATCGCCGCTCAATTCGTAGGTGGCAAGCATCGGGTCTGCATTGTTACATCCGGAAACCCTGCCTTTTGTATGAAAAGGCACGGAAACAAGAGGGAAATCACCGTACACTTTGGTTAGCGCTTCCAATACACGGGGCTTTCCACTGGCTTCGCAGTATGCAACCAAAGCGCGTCCCATATGCGAGTGTGCCCAGTTATTGAAATCCTGTTTTCTGTCGATGAAATCCACGTTTTGCCAATAAATAAACGAATTACCGCCGTTCAATACCCCGTCCACTACCTGATCCAGCCGGCTGCTTACCTTATTTATCAGCGCTGTGTCGTTCAATATATAAGCCAATCTGACAGCGCCATCAAGCCAATAGGATGCCTGTTCCAGTGGCCACCCCATTCCGGTTTTCGGGTCTGCCCCTCTGGCTTCAAATCCAACCCCTTTCCATGCCATTCCGTACGTGGGACTCCATTCGTCCAAATGGCCTGTTATTCCGTTGGACGCATTCACCGCACAATCCCTGATCCAGCCTTGCGGAGATACGGCGCCCGCCGGCAGTGAAATAAACACAGGTTTCACTTTCACGGAAGGGTCGTTGACAATAAAATCCCGTTTTCCAATGAATGCCTCATCCCGTTGGCTCAACGCCGGTTTCTTACACGTGCATCCCGTCAATACACAACTTGCAACAAGAGCAATAAAAACTGCGGATTTGTTTTTGCGACACATGATGATAAATTATTAAAATCCGTACAGTTTCAATATCTTGGGCAGGAAGTCGGTATTCTGGTAGATACCGGCAAATTCCCGGGCGCCGGCGCCGAAGGCAAAAACGGGAACCATTACGGCGGTATGGCCTTTGGTAGTAAATGCTGCATTTACTTCGCCGGTTTCGAAGTTGCCGCCGTTCAGCGCCAAACCGCCTGTCTCGTGGTCGGCAGTGATGACGACTAATGTATTGGGATTCTTTTCGGCAAAATCGAAGGCCACCTTGATAGCCCGGTCGAAATCCAGCATCTCGTTGATGACTTGCTCCTGATTGTTGGCATGGCCGCCCCAGTCTATTTGCGAACCTTCCACCATCAGGAAGAAGCCCTTCTCATTGTTCTTCAGGATATGGAGGGCGGCAGCCACGGCATCGGGAAGCATATTTCCTCTTTCCGGATAAGCGGCAGGATGTTGCTCGGCAAGCAACCCCAGCAATTTGCCCGAAGTCACTTTTGTCACCTCATCCATCGTATAGGCTACCTGATAGCCTTTGGCTTTCATCTGTTGAGTAATGTTTTTCCCGTCGGAACGGTTTTCAAAATTCTTGCGGCCTCCGCCGATACACACCGTAACGCCGGAAGGCAGGTAATCGGCGGCAATGGCTTCTTCCATGCTGCGCTTGGGTTGATGGGCGATAAACGAGGCCGGCGTGGCATGCGTCAAATCGCAACTGACCACAACTCCTGTCGAAAGGTCGTTTTTCGCGGCAAGAGCCAGTATGGACGGTACGGGATTCCCCCAGGCATCCATTCCAACGGTTCCGTTGGTGGTTTTGACGCCACAGGCAATAGCGGTGCCTCCGGCGGCCGAATCCGTGATATAATCACTCGCCGAATAGGTTTTTGAAAAACCGACATACTGGCACTGTTCCAGATTCAAACTGCCCCTGTTGGCGGTTAATCCGGCATATACCTGGCTCACGCCCATCCCGTCGCCAATCATGACAATGACGTTTTTTACCTCTTGACCCGTCAAAGGTTGGAGCACAAATGCCACCAACCATAATGCTACTACTATTCTTTTCATCTTACTGTTATTATAAAATTGTTATTTAAATATGTATTCAACTTTCGCAAGTAAATCAACTTGCGGTTAGAAAGAAAAAACAGCCTGTTTATTATTTGCATTCAACCGCGAAACAAAAAAACATGCTGCGTGGCAAAGGTACAATAATAATTTCAAAACCAAAAGACTTTAAATCCGCGTGCCGGGGCAAGCGCATCTTCCGCTCGGGCAGACGGGTCTTTTTATTTTTCAATTCTCAACCCGCATTGTTATGCAAGCTTATAAACGTCCGTTATGCGGGCTTATAAACGTCCGTTATGCGGGCTTATAAACGTCCGTTATGTGAGCTTATAAACGTCCGTTATGTGAGCTTATAAACGTCCGTTATGCGGGTTTATAAACGTCCATTATGCGGGCGCACAAGCATCCGGTGCGCAGGCGCACAACGCTCGCACAGCGCTCAATAAAAGCACACAGAGCCGGGCAGCAGGCAGGGACTGCGCATGAATCAAGATGCGTCAGCCCCGATCCGCGTGCATTTTTGAATCCCTGAATTACAATTCCTGCTCCGGGTCGTCGTCCCCGTCTTCCCAGATTGGATCGGGCGGCGGCTGGAGACCCGAACGGCGAAAATAAAAGGCAAAGGTAATGCCGGTCAGCAGTCCGGAAAGATGTCCTTCCCAAGAGATGCCGGTGTCGCGATACAGCGTCGGGAAGAAAGCCCAGACAAACCCTCCGTACAGAAACGCCACCAGGAGCGCAAAGGCCATCTGACGGGGCACTTTCTTGATGATCCCGCTCGTGAAGTGAAACGCCGCCAGGGCATACGCCAGTCCGCTGGCGCCGATGTGTAGCGTCCCCGGCCACCCCATCAGCCACGTCAGCAGGCCGCTTGTCAGGTAGAGACCGGACAGGATGAGCCAGGCCGTCTGCCGGTAGAAAAGAAACAGTCCGAAGATCAGCAGAAACAGCGGCGGCGTGTTCGAAAGCAGATGATCGACCCCCTCGTGCAGAAACGGCAAGGTCAGAATCCCGGGCAGCCCCTCGCCCGTCCTCGGCTGCAGGCCGTACCTCTGCAAATGGAGGGCGAACAGCGCGCCGGTTCCGTGCACGAGCCAGGGCAGCGCCGTCAGCAGCAGTGAACGGAGTGCGGCGCTGCAAGTTTCCTTTTTCTCTGTATCCATTCTGCAAAAGTAGAAAAATATTTAATGGATGAAGGATACTTATGATTATCTTTGCCCCTGTATTAACAGGTAATCGACGAAAAAGAATGAAAACGAGCCGATCCGAAAACCGGGCTGTCCAGCCTCGCAACCTGATCCGTTTCGACTGGGCGATGAAGCGTCTGCTGCGCAACAAGGCCAACTACACGGTAGTGGAAGGATTCCTGAGCGAGCTGCTGGGCGAGGATGTGACGATCCTGAACATCAGCGACAGCGAATCCAACCAGGATTCCGTGGAGAACAAGTTCAACCGCGTGGACATACTGGTGGAGAACACGAAAAGGGAACTGTTCATCATCGAAATGCAAAATTCCAGCGAAGCGGACTACCTGCTTCGGATGCTCTACGGCGTCTCCCGCGTAATCACCAACTACATGCAGCTGGGCGATCCCTACCGGAACGTGCGGAAGGTGTATTCCATCAACATCGTATACTTTGAGATAGGCCACGGAACGGACTACATCTACCACGGAAGCAATGGATTTTACGGACTTCACCACCACGACCTGCTGGCGCTGACCGCGCGTCAGCAGCAATATTTCGAGAAGGCGACGATCCAGTCCCTGTATCCGGAATACTACATCCTCAAGGTAAACGACTTCGACGATGTAGCCCGTGACAGTCTGGATGAATGGATCTATTACCTGAAGAACAATGCCATTCCGGATGACTTTACGGCAAAGGGACTGTCCGATGCCCGCGAGATACTGCGTCTGGAAGCCCTGACGAAGGAAGAATACAAGGCCTATGTTCACCACATCGACCAGGTACTTTTTGAGCGGAATGCGCTGGACACGTCCAGAGCCGAGGGAAAAGCCGAGGGGCTGGCCGAAGGTGAAGCCATCGGTTTGGAAAAGGCCGTCGTGAACAGCCGGCAGAAAGGTTTTTCCGTGGAACAGATTCAGGGCATTACCGATCTGTTGCCGGATCAAATCCGCGAAATACTGAAACGTCACGGCCTGGATACGTAAAACAGACTGTTCCTCCATTCGATCCCGGCGATCTCGCCTGAAGATGAAAGGGATTTAAACGCAGATTAAAACATCATTGAAATCTGCGGAATCCGCGTGAAATCTTTGAATCTTGAATTTTTGAATCTTTGAATTCCTTCAAAACTATTGCGTACTTTTGCAGTCAAATTCACGATGATGGAAGATAAGAATGTCAAAGGTCATGCGGCGCTTTTTGTCGCGTATCTCATTTTCGGGCTGAACACGCCCGTGTCAAAGGCCGTGCTGATGGATGGCGACACGTCGCCGATGGCGCTGACGTTTTTCCGTTTTGCAGGTGCGGCGGCGCTTTTCTGGTTCGCGTCGCTGTTTGCCAAAAGGGAACACGTCCGCCGAAAGGATATCGGACTGTTTTTCGTGGCCTCCCTGTTCGGCATACTGATCAACCAGATGTCGTTCATTGTGGGACTTTCGATGGCCTCGCCCGTCGATGCGTCCGTCATCACGGCTACGGCGCCGATCATGACCATGATCCTGGCCGCCTTTTTTCTCCGGGAGCCGATTACGTGGAAAAAGACAGCCGGCGTCCTCACGGGCGCGGCCGGCGCGGTACTGCTCATCCTCAACGGACAGTCCGTTACGGCAGGACAGTCCAACCTGACGGGCGACCTGCTGTGCCTCCTCAGCTGCGCGGCCTTTTCCGTCTATCTGGCGGCTTTCAAGCAGTTGATTGTCCGTTACACGCCGATCACTTCCATGAAATGGATGTTTCTTTATGCCACGGTCTGCAGTTTGCCGTTTTGCTGGAGCGACGTGGCGGCCGTGCCCTATGCCTCCCTCCCGGTCGAACAGGTACTGCGCATGGCCTTCGTCGTTGTGCTGGCCACCTTTGTGGCATACCTGCTCATTCCGTCGGGTCAGAAATTGCTGCGCCCCACGGTTGTGAGCATGTACAACTATCTTCAGCCGCTCGTGGCCTCGGTTGTGGCCGTGGCGCTGGGGATGGATACCTTCGGATGGACCAAGGGGATTGCTTCGCTGCTGGTTTTCCTGGGCGTCTGCGCGGTGACGCAAAGCAAGTCGCGCGCACAGCTGGATGCCGAACAGCGCCGGGCGCCGCAACAGCACGATTCTCCCCACAAATAGGTATCCGCATCGCCGAAAATGCCTAAAGATAGCGATTGCCCGCGCCGTCTGCCAACCGTATCTTTGCACGTCGTAAAGACCGTTTACGAAGAGTAATTTCGGTGCGAACGTGAAAAAAATACGGTTTTTATGTGTACATTTGCGCCGTTAAAAAT
>JAITPV010000131.1 GCA_031289275.1 Tannerella sp. | reverse complement strand
ACGGTCTTCTTTCGACATGCGACGGAATTTGTCTTTTGTTTGTTGCGCTTCTCCGCCGTGCCAGAGGATGGCCTCTTCGTAATTACGGGCGCGCAGATCGTGCAGCATGTCCGAATGTCCGGATGTGACGGGCAACAGTCCGCGTCCCCACAGAGGCGTCGTGCGACATACGCGGGCGCGTCCCGGCTCCTTCATGTTCAAGTCGTGCCGCAAGAGGTCGGTATAGGGAAATATCTTCTGATTCGACAACTCCGGCATGGGGATATAGTTGGCGCGGGTAGTCCACGAGGGGCGGTGGCAGGCAGTACAGCCGGTTTCATAGAAGAGCGTGCGTCCGTGTTGCACGGTTTCGTCGTCCAGATTACGCGCCGCAGGTACAGCCAGCCCGCGATGCCAAACCATGAAGGCGTCGAAGTCTTCCATCGTCATCTCCGGTTCCAGTTCGCGCGACATCAGATGCCCGAAAATATCGGCCTCCGTCTGTCCCAGGGCTGTTTGCACATCGGCATCCTGCGACATTACTTTCGCATATTCTTCCGTTATGTAATTATACCTGCGATCCGGCCGCGTTACGTTCGTAATGTTCCACAGCGCGTTGGCGCCGGGGCCGTTGTCCAGCGTGGCGCGGGTGCAGAGGTACGTGAAACGCCCCGGATGCACGCCCGGATAGTAGGGATTCAGCCCTGTTTCGTTGATGTCGGCGCCAATGATGCCCTGACAGTAGCCGCGCGCCTGTTCTTCGTCGTACTGCGCCCGCAGGTCTTCGTCCGAAATGGCGTCCAGCAATCCTACGCCGTAGATACCGATCGTGGCTTCGATGGAAGCGGCATGTTTGCTCATGTCGAAGTCTTTGAACAGGATCGCTTCCTGCGCAATTTCCACCTTCGGGTAAATCAGCGTGCCGGCATAGCTGTATCCTTCGCTGTAGGAGGTTCCGTCTTCGTATTTGTTTCCGTATTCGTCCACGTATTCATGCCACGAGAGCTTGATTCCCGATTCGTTGATCGGCGGTTTGAAAGGCGACACGGCACGGGTCTGCGTCATACCGGTAAAATACGGCGAACCGTCATCTTTCGTCGCCAGCGCCAGCGTGGGCGACGCGGGATCATAAATCATCAGGAGGTAGCCGTTGCGGCTGTCGTCCGTGTTGAACTCGGTGACACGTTTGCTATGCCCTCCGTAGGTGGGATGGCAGGCGATGCAGGACTTGCGGATATAGGCCGGGCCAAGCCCCGAATATCCCAGGCCTTCGGTGGCGACAAAACTCTTGTCCGCCAACCGTTCGCCACGCATGAACTGCTTGTATAGCCCGTCGTCCTTGCCGACCGGTGGAACGGCTTGTTTGTATGCCAGCGATGTGGCATTGAAAACCGTACCGTTCACACCTCCCGTGTACCACTCTTCACCAAGTTCTTTCTTCTCTTCGCCCGTATCCGGTTCACGGTCATCCGAACAGGCGTTTGCTATCATAAATAATACTACTGCAGCAATGCTGATTATACCATTTTTTTTCATTCCGGTTTATTCTATTGTTCCAACTACTTCTCCAAACAAATCCTCCAATTCGCGACATGCTGTTACGGCAGCATCCACTTCGGCGCCGTTCAGCTGGTCGCGTACAACTTCGTAAAACGATTTTCCTCCCTTGCCGATGGCTGCAATCTTGGTGATGCAGTCGTCGATCTTTGCCTTGACCCGGTTATCGAGCGCCGGATCAACCGAAGCTACGTAAGCGCTCAGGGTCGCCGTCTGGCGCGACTGGTCATTCAGACCGCCCAGGTAAGCATTCTTGATGCTGATGATATTGTTCTGGTAATCATCCAGCGAATGCCAACTGTACCAGGATTCCACTTCTTCCACTTTCTGACCTGCATAGGGCGATGCGATCTTGGTCGCGCCGACTTCGCCGGCGATATCGGCGGAACCGACGGCAATCTCGCTTAACGCGGCGCCCCAGGACGGATAGCCTCTAGCAGCAGTCAGGCGGGCGGAAAAGTCTTTGTAATCGGAATTGTCGTTCAAATGAGCGACGACATCGGGATTTTCATTGAACACGGCTTGCATGGTGGATGGCACATTTCCTTCCCCCATCCAAGCAACGTAGGCCAGCACGCAATCCCACACCAATGCGTCCGTAGCGGCAGTCAGATAGTTCAGTTCGGCTTCGCTCAGGTCGCCGGCCGGCCGGGATTGCCCGTTCCGGTAAAGCAGGTATTCCGTCACATGAAAACCGATCACTTCGGCTTCCATGTTCCAGGCATCCTTTCCGGTCAGGCCAAGCGCTCCATCCTGAAGGACGGACTGAATGTCGTTCAATTCCAGTGGCCAGGAGTCAATGTGACCGTCAATATCCAAAGCCTGCTCACCGACGGGGCCAAAAAGGAAAGCTTCACTTTTTTCCCATTCGATCCGGGCTTTCATCCATGCGTCGGAAGCCGCCTTCATGCTGGCATCCGAGGGATTGCTTTTCAGGGCTTCATTAGCCGCCCGCATTTCGAGCGCCGCTTCCGCCAGGGCTTTGTAGGTGGGGAGCACGGTTGTCGACACGTAATTTTTGAGAATGGACTCATACAAGGCATCATTGTTGGGCGCTTCTTCGCCTCCGTTATCTTTCTCACAGGAAGAAAGAGACGCTGCTAACAGTACGGTTACCAGCGCTGACATTGAATTTCTAAATTTTTTTTTCATACATATAAATTTATTATTGTTATTACTTGAGATCGTATTGTTTCGTTTATTTCGTTTATTTCAGGAAAAAACCCGAATACCCGATACCTACCGAAACGGTCGGTTCGTTGTTGAAAGGGGCTTTCATTTGACGCATCATGTATTCGGCTTTGATGACCAACCCGTTCATCGGAAAATAATTCAGTCCGGCGCTGAGTATTCTTTTTTCACACCATCTTTTGGGGGTGATGCTTGAAACGGTCTTGTACATGGAATCATAAAAACCATAGTGACCATAGAGGTAGAGTTTGTTATCCCGGTATTTCCGGTGATGGAAAAACGATAACACGTCGTATCCGGCTTCCATGTACCAGCTCAACACGTCCGACGCGACTTCGGTACGCGGTGAAGGGCTTGCGGAAGGCATATTCCGGTTCGTGTTCGAGATGGTGTAGGAATCGCCCAGGTGACCGTATAATATATTGGTACGCGCCAGAATATGGTGGGCATTATACACGGCGTCGAAGTCGCCGACCGTAACCGCGCCGTTGACATCCTTATAGCGTTCCGGTTTCAGGGTGTTTCCGGCGCTGAAGCCAAAGTATCCGCTCAGTCCCATGCGCAAGCCTTTGAGCGAGTAGTTATCGACACGGAAGGCGCCGGCATATCTGTTTGCTATTTTAAATTCATAGGGCGATGCGGAACCTCCCTGAATCCAGTTGACGTTGCTGAAGCGTTCGGCGTCAAGTCCTGCGAT
>JAITPV010000119.1 GCA_031289275.1 Tannerella sp. | reverse complement strand
CGTCCTGCCTTTCAGGCAGCTATACCCTTGTTACGATCACCGCAGGTCGTTGACCTGCGGTTATGAAAATCAGTCCTTTCAGGACAAAGATTTATTTACTTGACCGAAGGAGATAAGCAGTTAAATTAGAATCTTTCGTACCTAAGTCCGAATCCTTCGTCCGCAAGTTGTGGCGAGATGTTTTCAGGTGAGTTCGCGGGCATCTTTTTATACTTTTCTTTTGAAGAAAATAAGAGACTTTTTGAATTAAATAAGAGACTTATTGTATGGTTATACCGTCGCACGTTTTCGCTCCATTCAGGAACTCTTTTACGGTTAACCGTTTTTTTCCGGCTATCTGGAGAGACAGTAATCGCACGAAACCATCGCTTACTGCGACGTCCAGACAGTCGCGGCCATTGGTTCGGAGCGTGCCGACGGGTAACGCATGGGGTTCCGTCACGATTTCGGACTGAAATATCTTCAACACCTGACGGAGGCCGTCGGAAGCAACCCATTCCGTCCAGGCGGCCGGGTGAGGCGACAGGCCGCGGATGAAGTCGTAGATATGTTTGGCCGGTTGCTGCCAGTCGATACGGCAATTTTCTTTGAACAGCTTCGGCGCGGGCGGCAGTTCCGCGCTGTCGAGATAAAGCGTCTCCTGCTCCACAGCGTCGACCCGTCCATCCGAAGCAAGCAGCAGGTCGACCGTTTCCGTCACCAGTCCGGCGCCGATGTGCATCAGTCTGTCGTGTATCGCGCCGGCATCCTCCGTTTCGGCAATCGGTAGCCGTTGCTGACGGATGATTTTACCTGCATCCATTTCATGTGTAAGGAAGAACGTAGTCACTCCCGTTTCCTTTTCACCACGGATCACGGCCCAGTTAATGGGCGCTGCGCCTCTGTATCGCGGCAGCAGTGAAGCGTGCAGATTGAAAGTGCCGAAGCGTGGCATCCGCCACACAACATCGGGCAGCATCCGGAAGGCGACAACGACTTGCAGGTCGGCCCGGAGGCTTCGCAATGCGTCCAGGAAAGCGGTATCCCGCAACCGTGCAGGCTGTAGCACGGGGATTCCCTGCGACTGCGCATAGCGTTTCACCGGGCTGGCTTGCAGTACGCTGCCGTGCCGTCCGACGGGCTTGTCTTCTGCCGTGACAACGCCTACTACGCGGTAACCGCCTTCTATCAGGGCTTGCAAACTTTCTACCGCAAAGTCCGGCGTCCCCATATATATGATTCGTAAGTCTGTTTTCTCCATGACAATAACTAATTATAAATGATGAATGAATCGTTGTATCTTGAAATGTATTTAATCTCCCGAAAAAGTGTCTACCAGCACTTCGCGGTAGGCGTTGAATATGTTAGATTTGGAAACGAATCCCATGTATCTCCCTGCACGGTCGACGACGGGAAGGTTCCAGGCTTTCGTATCGTCGAATATTTGCATGATTTTCTCCATCGGCATGTCCGTTCGCAGCTTCGCGGGGGCGGAGACCATGAATTTCGAGACCTTGAAACGGTCGTACAATTCGGGGCGGAACATAATGTTACGAATATTATCTACCAGCACCACGCCTAACAGTGTATTGTTGGCGTCTACGACGGGAAACATGCTGCGCGAACTCCGTGCGATGGCGTCCGAGACGATTTCACCCAGGGTCATTTCCGGCCTTACGGTGAGGAAATCCGTTTCTATGACGCTATTGATTTTCATCAACGTCAGTATCGCCTTATCCTTGTGGTGTGTCAGCAGCTCGCCTTTCTGTGCCAGCCGCATGGAATAGATGCTGTGCGGCTCGAACATGCGGATGGTTGCATACGAACTGATCGACACGATCATCAAGGGCAGGAACAGGTCATATCCTCCGGTAAGCTCGGCAATCAGAAAGACACCCGTCAGCGGCGCGTGCATCACACCGGCCATCACACCGGCCATGCCCAGCAGTGCGAAGTTTTTCTCCGGTAAATAAATAAAATCAAAAGCATTGGATACGTGCGCAAACATGAATCCGGCGATACAACCCAGATACAGACTGGGAGCAAAGATTCCGCCGCACCCTCCGGCTGCATTCGTAGCGCTCGAGGCGAATACTTTGGTCAACAGGATGAGACCCATAAAGAGGATGATGCCCCAGTAGTTGTCGCTCAGCGGCCGGAACAGGCTTTCGTCCGTCAGGTAGGTATATTGACCGCTCAGCAAAGATTCGATCGTGTTATATCCTTCGCCGTACAGGGGCGGGAAAAGGAAAATCAGGATACTCAGCATCACGACCCCCAGCAGGAACTTCTTTCTCCGGTGGACTAACCGGCGGTAGACGCCTTCGATTTTGTTCATCGCACGGGTGAAATAGAGCGATACCGAACCGCAGAAAATTCCCAGTAACAGGACATACGGGATCCGTCCCATCTCGAAGATTTCGGTCTGCGAGAATTTGAACATCGCGTCTGTTCCGGTGAAGATATACGACATCGTAGCAGCCGTAACCGAAGATATGAGGAGCGGCAGCACGGACGTCATCGTCAGATCGAGCATCAACACTTCGATTACAAAGACCAGTCCCGCAATCGGCGCCTTGAAGATACCGGCCACCGCACCGGCTGCGCCACAGCCTACGAGCAACATCAGCGTCTTTTGCTCCATCCGGAACAGCCGTCCGAGGTTGGAGCCGATGGCCGCACCCGTCAATACAATCGGCGCCTCTGCTCCGACCGACCCTCCGAATCCGATCGTGACGGAACTCGCGACCAGCGACGACCACATGTTGTGTGGTTTGATGCGGCTTTTTCGCTGCGAAATGGCATACAATATCTTGGTTACTCCGTGACTGATGTCGTCGCGCACAAGGTACTGCACGAACAGTCCCGACAGTAAAATCCCGATCATCGGATAGATCAGCAGCCAGTAGTTGATTCCGTCCGGGTTGTTGACAACCAGTAACTGCTGAATGAAATGGATCACCTGTTTCAGCGTAATCGCGGCGACAGCCGTTCCTATCCCGACCACGAAACTGATGATCAGGATAAAGTTACGTTCCTTAATATGTTTCTCCCGCCAAAGCAGGAACCGGTAAAATCGTCCTTCATTTGCCATATCTCATACGCCCTTTCCCGTTAACACAATCTTGATGGTATACACCAGAATGGTAATATCCAGTGCCAAGGACATGTTTTCGTAATACATAATATCATATTGTAGCCGCTCAATCATCTTGTCTACCGTTTCGGCATACCCGTACTTCACCATGCCCCAGGAGGTGATGCCCGGCCGCACGTTATGAAGCAGGTAATAATAAGGGGCTTTCCGTACAATCTGCCCGATGTAATAACGTTGTTCCGGGCGCGGCCCGACGACGGACATGTCTCCTTTCAGCACATTCCAGAACTGCGGCAACTCGTCCAGACGGTACTTCCGCAGGAAACGGCCGAAGGGTGTCACGCGCGGATCGTCCTTTTCCGTCAGCAACGGGTCTTGCTGCGATGCGTCCGCATACATGGTGCGAAACTTGCAGATCATGAACGGCCGCCCCATATAGCCGATGCGCTCTTGCCGGAAAAAGACCGGCCCTCGGGAACTGCGTTTCACACGGAAGGCGATGTAGGCGTACAGCGGCGACAGAAGCGTCAATGCCAGCACGGAAGCCAGCTTGTCCGCGGCGTTCTTGATGTTCTTTCCCGCTTCGGAGAAATTGTTGGCCGTCACTTCGACAAACGGAATGTCGTGAACCGTTTTCACATGGGCTTTGAACAGCGGATTGTTTTTCCCCGTCCGGATCTTGATGGGACGGTTATAATGATACAGCGAATACAGGATACGGATGATCTCGTCGTCCGGAATCTGTTCGCCGGGCACGATCACCAGTTCATCAACCAAATAAGTAGCCATCAACAGCGGCAGGTCGTCCATCGTACCTAACAGCCTGTCCGAATCGACCATCGGTTCGATCCGTTCGTTCTCGCGCACGAATCCCGTCACCCGATAACCTGATTGCTGCAATTCATCCTGCACTTTGACGGCCTGACTGCCGGCGCCGATCACCAGCACATTCGGCATCCACTCCCGTCGCCGCGCTTTCCGCAAAGCCCAGCTTGTGATGAAGACGCGACACGCATAGGTCAGGACGAACTGCATCAGGTAGTAGGTGAAGAAGATCGTGTAATAGATGTCGAACGATTCGGGCAAGTCATTCAATATGACATAAAAGAAGATCACAACCACGCCGATGGAGACGGTGACGAAGGTGCCGAACAACTCGTCGATCCGCGACTTGCCGAAAGGCCGGTTGTAATATCCGGAAAAATAATACAGCACGAGCCAGAAGAACGGGATCAGGACTTGTCCCTTAAGCACCGGGTAGGAACCGAAAAAGGAACCGGGCGACCCGAATCCTTCATGCTGCGCAATTTCTACATAGCGTAACTCATTCAGCACGACCCATACGAGTGTGGCGATGCAGAAATCCGAAAAGAGATAGTGAAGTCTCTGTTTATGCTTGTCCATTTACTCCCTGATTAATTGAAAAAGGCCTCCCCGGCCGACTTTGATGATTCCGGAAGGTATGCCCCGTCCGGTCTCGTTACGCCGGTAGCGAACGACGTAGTCCACGCCGTTACGGATCGTATCCGCAATCTCGCGGAAGGAACCGGGCGCAGGGCATCCGCTGATATTGGCCGAAGTGGATACGAGCGGCTTGCGAAAACGCCGGCATAACTGATGCGAAAAGGTTTCGTTCGTGATGCGGATACCGATACTGCCGTCTTCTCCCGGCAGGTTGGGCGCCAAATTACGTGCGCCGGAATAGATAATGGTCAGCGGCTTGTCGGCTACCTCCAGTAAATCCCAGGCTACCTCCGGCACGTCCGACACATAGGTGTTTAATTTCGACGGACTGTCTATCAACACCAGCATCGCCTTCCGGTCAGTGCGTTGCTTGAGCGCATACACTTTCCGCACGGCTTCGGCATCGGTCGCATCGCAACCGATCCCCCAAACCGTATCGGTGGGATATAATATCAATCCGCCTTTGTGCAAGATGTCGCAGGCCTTTTTCAAGTCCTCCGTCATGATTTCGGTTTCATCTTCCATACCGTTCTATTTTCCGGCAAAAATACAAATCATTCTTTGAATGAACTCCTAAACAGGTGAATTTATTGTGTGCCGTCGAAAGATTCATGCTGCAAATATACAATCCCGTTAACATACATTCCGTATTCCGGACCTCCCTGCTTCCTGTATGGTGCGTGTATGGTGTGTGTATGGTTTCCGTATGACGACCGGACGGCAGAGATTGTTTGATTGGATTTAAAATGCCAAGTCCTGCCGAGCGCCGGTGAAGTTTCTTCTTTCTTGTTCTATTGCGTACAACGGAATATTTGTCATCCAACTTTCTTTTCGGTAATCGGAAAGCGAGGTGCGAATAGCGATTTTCGGTTTATATTTTTCGCAAAACAATTTGAAACTTTTAGATCGCAGGTTTTCGCCCGATTTCACTTCTATCGGAATCACTTCACCGTCTTCGTTTTGAATTACAAAATCGACTTCGTATTTACTGTTGTCAAACGGAAAATAATGAATCGACAAATCTTCAATCAGTTTCAACTGCTGAAAAACAAACTGTTCGGTAAGAGCGCCTTTATATTCCGCGAAAACAGCATTGCCGTCAATAAGGGTTTTGGCGCTTAATTTGGACATCGCGCCGAGCAAGCCAATATCGTTGTGATAGAGTTTGAATGCCGACAACTCCTGATAGGCGACAAGCGGCAAGGCGGGTTTTGAAACGCTGAAAACTTTGTGCAGCAAGCCGGAATCAACAAGCCACTGAATAGCCAACTCAAAATCCTTTGCCCGTGCTCCTTCCTTAATCACGCCATACATAAACTTTTTATTTTCCTTTGCCAACTGCGCAGGAATACTGTCCCAAACCATATTGATACGCGGCAAAATTTCCTTTGGGGCGTGTTTTGAAAAATCGTTCCGGTAAGTTTTCAGGATTTTGTTTTGCAACTGTCGCACGGTTTTCCAATCTCTGTGCTGCGAGAAATGCGCCACCGCTTCGGGCATACCGCCAACATAAAAATAGTATTTCAGAAATTCCTTGAATTTTTCGGCAAAAGAGGGTGAAATATCCCACAACTTTTCGTCTAAAATGCGTGCCAAACCGCTTTCGTTCATGGCAAGCAAAAATTCATAGAATGACATTGGGCGCAATTCCAAAAAATCGACTTTGCCTACCGGAAACGATTCGTTAGGGTGTAAATTGATACCCAATAGCGACCCGGCAGCAATGATTTGATATTCGGGAGCATCTTCGTGAAAATATTTCAGAGAAGTAATGCCGCGCGGCGCCGCCTGAATTTCATCCAAAACAATAAGCGTATCTGCGGGTGTAATTTTAAGATTTGAATAGAGTTCAAAGAAGGTAATCAGGCGTTTCACATCAAGATCAGGCAAAAATATTTCTTGTAGAGCGGTTGCTCTTTCAAAATTGATATACACCATTTGCCTGTATTCACTCTTCCCGAACTCTTGAATAAGCCAGGTTTTACCCACCTGTCTTGCACCTAAAAATACAAGCGGTTTTTTATCTTCATTTAATTTCCATTCTATCAGATTTTTAATACTTGCTCTGTACATTTTTTCCGACTATTAAACAGTTAATTCCTGCATTTTTTCCGACATAAAAACGCTGCAAATGTACACTTTTTCCGAGAAATACAATTCGTCAAACAGGTATTTCTCTCGAGATGGGTGAAAATAGGGTTGATGCGTTCCTGCAAGTCTTGAACACGATTCCACAATTTTTCAATCAACCCATTCTTTATTAATTTCCAAGCCACCTGTGGATTATACGCTTCATTCGGTCAATATAAAATTCGGGTGGTACAATCTCCATCAACGCATAACCAACAGGAATTATCGAATAAAAACCTTTGAAAACAAGTGTGATTTCGTTTTTCCGAACCAACAGGTTTAAATCGTTTTTTGCCGTTTGTTCCGACAACAATGGAAAATCGGCAACCCCGACATCCGTCCGAATACATCCACGTGTTTGAACTGAATTATCATAAGACTTTCAGCGAACATTCCATCTCCGCCACTCTTTTTCACCGGAATCGCTCGGCCAAGATCGAACGTTTGCGCATTCCGTACAAAAGCCGGAATGACTATAAATCTATTTTGTTTGCGAAAATAGTTGGGAGTTTTGACGCATGGAACGTTGAAAATTGTATCTTTGCAGGCAAATAATATTTTCTCGCTGCATGGTTTAATCCGCAGGCAAAATCCATCGCAATGCAAGCAATCAAAAAGCGAAGGAAATTTTGGGATGGTGGCCACGTACCAACGAAGAAGCCGTGATTGCCAAAGTGGGAAGTTTGCCGAAATTTGGAAACATATAAAAATCAGGGAAGCATCAAAAAGAAATAATGAAACCAAACAATATGATGACAGACAATTTTACCGAACTGCAACAAACCTCCGAAAACCGTTGGCAGGCACACTATCACGGCAATTACGGAACATATACCGTCAAACTGGAGTTGGATGAGAACGGGCGACGCAAGCATTTTTCCTGTACTTGTCCGAGCGATGGCTATCCGTGTAAGCACATAGGATTTCTGCAAACAGCTATTAAAGATCGAGTCAAAAAATTTGAAGACAAGCAAAAGAAAAACGAATTGACGGTTGAAGATATTTTGCAAAATGTATCGTTAGACGAATTGCGGGCGTTTGTTATCAAAAAAGCAAAGTATAACAACGAATTGACTAAAACTATTACACTCGAATTTGCCGAAAAACTGAAGCAATCTACCAAACCATCTACTGAAAATATTGAAAACATATACAAACCACTTGTTGCAGCAGACCTGAACGGAGTGTTTTTTGATGAAGAAGATTATGATTACGACGATGAAGGTGCGAAAACAGATTTAAGTATTTTGGAGGGATGGTTCGACAAGGCGAATGACCTTGTAAATCAGCAGAAATATGAAGACGCTTTGCTGCTTAGTCAAGCCGTCATAGAAGAATACGCCGATTGGTATAAGGATGCCAACGACGAAACACGTGATAATATTTTCACCGATTATCAAACTGATTTTTTTGAATTATTGCACGAAATGGCCAAAAATGAACAAATCGACAAATGTTTACTTTATGATTACTGCAAACGGGAATTGTCAAACAAAAAATATTTTAGCGATATATGTAATATGTTCGGCGACTTGATGGCTTCGTTGGCAAACAGTGTAAATCCGGACGAATTTATCGCCATGCAAAAGGAATTATTGAAGAAAATTCCTGACCAATCTTCTTCGGAAGCCGCAAAAATCGTAAAACGTTTGTATGATTTTTATTTGTCCAACAATCAAAATGAGAATGCTTCCGAATTGGTAGAAGAGAATTTGCAAATCGAAAGTTTTTGCAAAATAGCCATCGAAAAACGCATTTCCGAAAAACGATATGACGAAGCCAAACAACTGCTTTTGAAGTATGAAGGTGTGCATAATAAATACCACAAAAATGATTGGAACGAATATAAATTAGACATTGCCCAAAAGGAAAAAGATATTCCAGTCATTCGGAAAATCGCCTTTGAATTTATCGAAAACAGTTTCGATAAAAAACATTTCGGCATATACAAAACGGCTTTTTCGGAAGATGAATGGAAAGAAGAATTTGAGAGACTTTACCAACATTATGACAAGAAGGGAAAAGCGTGGTTTTATGAGTCCTACAACTCAAATATTCCGGATTTATTGGTAGTCGAAAATTTGACGGAACGGTTGATAAATTACATGGAAACACACCTTTCGGTACAAATTATGGAGAAATATCACACACATTTTGCCGGAAAATACCCGGAAAAAACATTGAAGATGTTTCGTAAATCCCTTGATTCATACGCCGATGCCAATGTTGGAGAGAAGCATTACGATTATGTCAGCAAGATACTCAAACTGATGCGAAAGCTACCCAATGGTTTCAACGTTGTTTCGGAAATGATTGATAATTATCGAATGGTGTATAAAAGGCGAAGTAAAATGATGGAGATTTTGAAAAAAACGTAGAAGGAAATCTGTCGTTTAAAACAGGAGTTTAAAAGCCGATGAAGACAAAAATAAATAATGCAGGTAAACCGGCAAGGATAGTGCAAACGAATAAAATCTCGTCCGAACGGAGAAAGAAAATATTTTAAGAAGAGCGGAAAATAAATTATTTGTGCTTGTACAGCAGGTTTTTAATGTAAAAAGACCGGCAGATGAATAAGGAACTTCAATTTTTGATATACAACACGCCACAAGAAAATGTTAAATTGATGTTTTAGATCAAATTAACCAATCTTCGCTATCATACCCTCCTACGGAAACCATACACACACCATAGACACACCATACAGGAAGCCGGGAGGGACGGAATACCGAAGGAATGTTAACTTCGGAGAAAAAACAGTTTGTCCTTTTGTCGTTTCACAGAATTTATAACCCCGGGGAAACAAGGTTTTTTAATCCGCAACAATTTAAAATGCACCCCAACAAGTATGATTATTGAAAATAATCATCTTATTTTGTACCTTTGCGCACTGGGTATATTATTGTTATTTAATTTCGTTATAAAATACAGATGAGATGAGAAGAGATTTTTTCTATAAAGAATTAGGGTATGAGCAATTAATAAATTGTTCTGATATACCTATTTCTAATCCGGAGTATCAGGATTTAGAAAAAACAGGCGCAGATAAAGTTTATTTTTCAGGCGATTTTCCTGCTGTTTTGTTCAAAGAGGTCAAATCTTTTGAAGAGCAAGCGCTAAGAGAGATTGCAGAAATTCAACGGAAAGTCTGGAATTACCGGAAAGTGATATTTCTCTTTGCCATGTCGGCCACGGAGATTAGAATATACAACTGCTACGAAAAGCCCAACTATCTGAAACCCGGCGCCAATGTGGGTTCTGCACTTAATCCGTACGTGATTTTTGAAACGCATAAAAAGGACAAGGATAAATTAGAAACATTAGTAGAATTATTTTCTCAGGTTGGCATTGATTGCGGATTGATATGGACAAGTGACGCCGGTATCCGTGAAAAAATCAATATTCAAAGGCGAATAGACCGCTATTTGATGCAAAGTCTTTTGGCAACTGCAGAAGCGCTAAGTACGGATATTGATGATACGGAAATTATACATGGCTTGTTAATGCGTTCCCTGTTTATTCTATACCTTGAAGATAAGGGAGCGGCGGAAGAGGCAGGGCTTTACAACCAAGTAAAAGAAGGCGCCAAAAGTTATTTTGATGTTTTAGAGGATGTGG
The DNA here is from genome assembly GCA_031289275.1 of Tannerella sp. Lineage (GTDB taxonomy): Bacteria > Bacteroidota > Bacteroidia > Bacteroidales > Tannerellaceae > Tannerella. The sequence continues at coordinate 4,972 of JAITPV010000119.1, read as the reverse complement.
ATGCCACCTACAAGCTATTTGATAAGTTGCACCGGCATTTTAACGGCAATGTTTTTCCCGTATCAGACAATGAACGGCAGTTTGTTACCAAAGCACATTTACAAAAAATCAAACACTGTTTTATTGACGGAGATATTTCAGACGATCCGAAATTGTTTGGCGACTGGAGAGTCTTTGACTTCAGTTTTATTCAAATTGAGTTATTGTGTGAAGTTTATGAGAATTTTCTGGGGGAACTTAAATCCCAAAAAGAAAATGGGCCATTTTATACGCCTTATCTTTTGGTGGAATTAATTTTGAATGAAAAATTACCGGTAACCCCAAAGGAAACGGCCTACAATATAAAAACGTTAGATATAGCCTGTGGTTCCGGCATCTTTTTGGTCGAAAGTTATAAGCGACTGATTCGCCGCTGGAAGAATGCGAATCCGGATAATCCTGTTTCTTTTGAAGTATTACGGGATATCTTAGTGAATAATATTTTTGGAATTGAAATCGACCCCTTGACGATTAAGGTTGCAGCATTCAGCCTCTATTTGGCTTTAGTCGAACAATTAAACCCTAAAACGCTTTGGATAGAAAAAGAATACCGCTTGCCTTATTTAATCAATAATCCCCGCGATAAATCTTTGGAGAAAAAACAAGGGAAAAACCTGTGGTGTAGAGATACTATTGGAGAAATTGATGCCGAATATTTTGAGAAAGTGGATTTGGTAGTAGGTAATCCTCCGTTTGGAACGGAAAAAATCAGCCTGTCAATCAAAGATTATTTGGATAATCGGAAATATGCTCAGGAAAAGGTACTTGCTTTTTTAGATAAAGCGGTTCAATTCACACAAAAAGACGGGAAAATAGCCTTAATATTTAATACGAAGGTTCTAACGAACACAAACAAGAGTTATCAAAAATTTAGAAAGTGGCTGTTTAATAAGACTTATGTAGAGAAGGTGTACAATCTTTCCATCTTCCGGAAAGCGAAAAGAGATTTTGGCGGACAATTATTTAATTCGGCAACAATCCCTGTCAGTATCGTTTATTATCAAAAGGAGTTTCCTCAAAACAGTTCGGATACGATAGAGTATTGCGCCCCCCAAACGTATGTAAAATCAAATGTTGTTGATGGTTTGGTTATCGACAGTACAGACACAAAACTTTTGCCGCGGATTGAATGTCAAAATCCGAAGACAAAAATTTGGAAGATTGCGATGTGGGGTACCGTACAGGATTTTAATTTGATTTCATTCCTGAACCGTAAATTTGCATTAGACTTAAAATCCTATTTCAAGCAGAACGGTTGGATTCATGCGACAGGATTAAATGGAGATAGCAAACATAAGGATTTTGTACCGACCCCCATTATTGAAACAAGTTTAATTGGCAGATATTATACTCCGGATCACGTCCTTGTTCCCAACAATAAAGATTATCGGAAAATTGACGACGCTCTATTCCAACCTCCTTTTATTGTTTTAAAGAAAGGACAAAAAGAGAAACAAATAACCGCTTCTTATATAGATTATCATGCCTATTGCAAAAGCGGGGCATTTATCATAAATAAAAACGATCATTTCAGTCATGACATGAAGAAAGTGTTGGTTTCTTTCTTTAATTCCGATTTGGCCGAATATTACTTGTTTTTGTCCGCTTCCTCCTGGGGTATAGAAAGGGAACAAATATTTTTCAATGAATATTTAGAATTACCTGTATTTTTCTATGATACTGAATATTTATCCGATATTACAGGATTGTTTGATGAATTAATCGCCGGATTAAAACAAGATTTTTCTACTGTAAACGCTCTTGAACGGAAAGAAAAAGAAATAAATAGAAAGATAGAACGCACAATAGGATTATCGGCAAAAGAACAAATCCTGATTCAGGATACATTAACGTTCAGCCTTGATTTATTTGAACAAGGCGAAAATTCAATCGGATTCAATCGGACCTTAACGCATGAAAATGAAACTTACGCCCAAATGATTTGTGATGAACTGAATGGTTTTCTGCGACATTCTCCGGTGAAAGTCAGCGCCACAATTTACGATGTTCAATTAAATGACCCACTCAATTTAGTTGTATTATCTTTCAGAAAGTGGAGAAAAAACGTAGCTCTTAAAAGTGTGCGAAAGTTAGCCCGTGCGCTAAAAACGCTAAATGCTTATTCATTGCAGGAAAAAGGGCAAAATATCTATTTCGGGAAACAGTACCGTTATTATGATAAAGATAATGATACAATGTATTTGATAAAGCCTAACCAAAAACGGTTTTGGACACGATCTCAGGCAATGGATGATGCAGCATCGCTTATCGTGGAAATAAGAAATCGGGAACAAACAGTGTAACGTTCCGGCGCTCGCGTTGAGCATCCGGAACGTTGGGATTTATTTTTATCCTTTCAGAATTTGCAGCGCTTCTTCGCGGTAGCAGTCCATCAGGTAAGGAATCCCCGTCACTTTCGCACATTCTTCGGTGAGCGACATCAGTTCGTTACGGGTGATTACCGACAGGTTGAAACGCCTTGCACCGGCCATCAGCTGCTGGAGGCCGACCTTGATCTTGTCTGCATAACTGTAGATACCGATGGCGCCGAGCGGGAGGTTCTTGATTTCATCGGCGCCGACAATTTCCTTAACTTTTTCGTAGTTCACGAATATCTCTTCCGGCGTCGTTCCATATTCCGAAACGTTTTTGGGAAGCGCTCCGTCCTTGAGCCATTGGGCGATGTTTTTGCCGACCATGCCGGGAATCATCAGGGCGCGTCCCATACAAATGGCTTTCACGTAGGGTGCGCCAAGTGCGAGGGCTTTGAAAACGCCGTCTTCGGAACTGAATCCGCCGGCAAAAGCCAAATCCGGAACACGTGCGCCGGTCGATTCGAGAATGGAGGCATAGTCGTAAGCCGCGCTGTGCAGGTAGATCGAAGGAACACCCCATTCTTCCATCATTCGCCAGGGACTCATGCCCGTTCCGCCCGATGCACCGTCGATGGTGAGAAGGTCAATTTTGGCGACCGAACAATATTTAAGCGCCATCGCAAGTTCCCTCAGGCTATAGGCGCCGGTTTTGAGGGTGATACGTTTATAGCCCAGCGCCCGCAAGCGTTCTACTTCCTGCATGAAACCTTCTTCGGTCACAAAACCCAACCGGCTGTGACGCTCAAATTCCTTGATGGCGCCGGATTTGTAGGCCGCCTGAATGATGTGATCCGACGGGTCGGGGGTCACGATGTAACCGCGTCTCTGCAATTCCAGAGCGCGTTCCAGTTGAGCCACTTTGATTTCGCCACCTATACATTTGGCGCCTTGTCCCCATTTCAATTCAATGGTTTCGATGTGATGCTTGTCGATGATGTATTCGGCCACACCGAGATTGGTGTCTTCCACATTCATCTGGATCAGGATTTCGCCGTATCCGCCATGATACTTCCGGTAGGCTTCGATTCGCCGATCCATGTCGGGCGCTTTTTTCACCTTACCAGCCTCGTTGAGTTCCAGCCCCGGGTCAATACCGCAGACGTTTTCACCGCACACGATGGTTACGCCTGAAATGGCTGCACCGACGGCGAAATGTTCCCAGTTCTTCCGGGCAATCTCGGTCGATCCGAGAGCGCCGGTGAAAATCGGAACCGTCATTTTCACTTTTTTATCCCAGCCGTACGCCGTTTCGGTGTTCACGATGGGGAAACGGGCGGTGTCCGGCCCGGCTTCTACGCCTGCGGGCAGTCCTTCCGCACCCTGGGCATACCCTTGAATGTTGAGGTGCGAATAGTCTACGGGATAATCCTTGTCGCCGCCGGCGGTCACATCGCCAAAAGGCCCCGGATAAATCAGTTCTCTGCCCCGAAAGGTAGCTTTAAATACTTCACAGTTTCCCTTGCATCCATCAATGCACCTGGAACATAATCCACTGCTGGGGACAATACTTTTCGATCGATTCGTTGATCGGGTGGCATCATTGCCATTTGGTTTTTGTAAATTCATTGCAATACTTGTTTTTAGTGTTATGAATAATTTAATTTGGACAAGTTTATTCCAAAAGCGGAACAAATATCTACAATGATATTGAATTATGCAAGAAATATATTTAACAACATATAAAATAGTGGAGCATGGAGATAGCGTGGGTAAATGAAATCGTCGAGTTGTTGAATTGCTGAATCGTTGAATCATTGAATCCTTTGAGTGCAGGTAGTCCCACTTGGGTTAGAACCAAAGCCCCTCTGATTATAAGTCAAGACACTATGTTTTTTTATATTTTATTTCAGTTTCTTCCCTACTCGCAAAACGTTTCACGGTAATGTGCTATGCTTATTCCAATATTGCTCGGAAAGGTTGTTCGGGAAAGGTACAAAATAAGATGATTATTTTCTATAATCATACTTGTTGCGGATTAAAAAGCCCTTATTTCCCGTTCGGCGAAGTCACCGTCCATTCGGATTTGTAATCACGAGTGTTCGGAAGATTTTCGCATCAAAAAAGAGCAAACCGTCAACCCTCATTTAATAATTTGAGAGGTGTTGATAAGTCGGGTGTTGGGCTTGCAAGAGCCGTGAAAGAGGTCTATCTTTGCATCCAAAATCAAACGGAATGAAATTTGAAGAAAAACAAAAAATCTGCGTGCCCGATTTGTTACGGTTGATACCCGATGAACAGTTGTCCCGCCTGGCCGGCGAAACCAAAACGGAGGCACGGAGAAATACTTCCCCGTGCCTCCTGCTAAATTGTCTGAACTGTGATTTCAATATGATTTGGAAATTAAGAATTAAGAGTTAAGAGTGATGAGATGACTGCCGATATTCTTCGGCGTGTGGGGTTTGATGCCTTTTCTCAATGCACCAAGTTTATCTGTTGTATTGGCGACTGCTTCGTACCTACCAATGACGGGTGGGCTAATCAGGGAAAGCTTGGTGTGTCGGGAAAAGACCGGAGGTCTTAATGTGAATAACCCCCAATGAAGCGTAGCGATTGGGGGA
>JAITPV010000055.1 GCA_031289275.1 Tannerella sp. | reverse complement strand
GACAAAACAGAGCGACATTATCAGTTAGTGTTTTATTTACTGTTTAAACTTATGGGGCAATTCGTTGAGACGGAGATAAAAAGCGCACGCGGTCGCGCCGACGCCATAGTGAAAACCGCGGATGCGATTTATGTTTTCGAGTTCAAGATGGAAGCAAACGCCACCGCCGAAGACGCCCTGAAACAGATAGACGCCAAAGGCTATCTGATACCCTACATGACCGACGGCCGGAAATTAGTGAAAATAGGAGCGGAGTTCAGCGCAGAAGAACGCGGACTCAGCCGATGGATCGTGGGCGGTTGATTGGATATTATTACACGTATGATTTTTTCGTCGTCGACAATCAGTTTGGAGCATGACGATTGCTTGGTGCCGATGCGTCCGTGATTTTATCTCCGTTCAGGCTTTTTATGATAGCAATCTCGTTTGCGTCGTACGGTGTAAAGTCCGGACGGAACAAATCGTGCTGCCATTCGCCGGTGTAGGGCAATTTTTCAGGACGAAAACCCCAGGGAAGATCGGTTTGTGTTTTTCCATTCACCAAACCCCACAACATTCCGCCCACGTTTTCGTCCTTCAACAACGGCATAATATCCGCTACCGTTGACAACAAAGGGCGATTCATCCACTCGCTGCATATCAGCGGACGGTTATATTGCCTCAAGTTACTGATTTTCTCCTGCATGTCCTTTTTGTTTCCATAACAATGATAGCTGATGATGTCGGAATTTTCCGCCAAGATGTCGTTGAGTTCTTTGAAATTGCTGTCCCAGAAGCCAACAGTCAATGGTTGCACCGGATTGATTTCCCTTGCCCAAGCAAATACGCTTTTCAAGAGCGGCAGACTGCGAAAGCCCAAACCGGAAGAATTAGTCGGTTCGTTATACAAATCCCACAAGAGTACCCGTTGGTCATTCCTGAACTTGCTTATCACGTCTTTCACATATTTTTCGAGCAAAGGATGATAGCGCGGATCCACTACCATCGTATGCCCCGGCGACGGCGACCAAGCCCAGGCATACCAACCCTTCAGCGGTTCCGGCTGTTTCCCGGTTACAGGGTCGGTATTAACGCCAAAAGCGCAATCGTCGAAAAAACAAGGCATGACTCGAATCCCATGCTTTTGGCAAATACTCAAAAACTTGTCTAAGGTTTTCAGAAAATAGCGCGGATCATCGGCATACACCGCATACTGCAATACCACTCGCGCACAGTTGAATCCGAGCGCTTCGGCTAAAGCCAGTTCCTTATCAATCAACCGGGGATTAAAACTCGTCTTGTCCCACATAGCCGTATAATTAATTGCATCCGACGGTATATAATTGAACCCGTTCAACCAGCCCGTCGCCTGATACCACTGACTTGCCCGCTCTTCCGACCAACGTCCGCTTTGTGCAAACCCATTTATACATCCTAACAGACATATAACCACGATTACTTTCCTGATCTCTTTCATGATGATGTTTTTGACTACTATTTTTTGTTGCAAAGATATAAATATATTTTTAATTCCAAGGCCTTTTATTCATCTTAGAGGCGCTCTTAAGGAATAAGATTCGGGTAAACCGCATTGATTATCTTTTTGAATATTTCAGGCAACTCTTTGAGCGGCGCAGGCTTGTCCTGTGGACGAGTCTGTTTCTGATTGATTTCGCCCATCAGGCTCCATTGGCGCGTCATCTCCTGCGCGTCCTGCGGCTCCTGCGCTTTGACGTCGTAACGTGTAAAGTCGATGACCTGTTCGGGTTGGTTGGTCTGCCAATTACGCATCAAAGCAAGGCGGAAATGCTTGTTCATAAACCAGCGGATTTTCTTGTCACAGTCCGAGCCGCCAATGCCGGAGCCTTGTTCTTCAAAGCGATAATCGAAACTGTTCTCTTTGTAATGTTCGCGCCATAACAAACCAAATTCGCCTTGCGTAATCATTTTCGTATCGGGCCAGCGGCGGCGGATTTCAGTCAGCCAATCGGTTATTCCGGAAACATCTATGGAATATCCATGATGCTTGTGAAGACTTAATTCCCAACAATCGGTGACCCAGGCAAAACCGTTCAGATCATATCCTTTATCAAAATGAATGGCGGTAGTATGCAGCATTTCCTGCAAACCGAGCAATGTGCCGAAGGCATGAATCGTTTCTATCGGCCCCACGCCCATGCGGCTGTTATAACCGTCGGCTCCTCCGCTCCGGCGCGCTGCCAGAAAGTCCATCGTCCAACCGTCCAGATTTACGCAATCAATAAAATCGGCTTTCCCCTGAGCCGGTTTACAGAAATGTTCGGTCGAAGGATAAAAAGGATACGATACGGATCCGTCGCCGTCCTGATTGTCGATGGCATGTTGACTCCAGATATTTCCCTGACAGACATGAATACCTTCCTTTTCGGCCAGATATTTTTGATTTTCAGCCGCCAGAAATCCGGCGACTACGCTTTTGGGACGGAAACCGTTACCTACCATTTCGCTTACTTTTGCCAATCCGTCGTGCAAGTCTTTATTTACCTGCTCTCTCGTATTGTACGCATTGGCAAAATAAGCGCCGGGAATAAACGTCACATCATCGCCGTATTGATAATGGTAGCCTGCCACTAATTCGCGAATTTTCCGGTAATTGCTCGTCGTGTCATGCAATGCCAGCCAACTGAACGACCACGTAATCCGCGCACCCGGAAAGCCGGCTTCCACGGCGTTACGAAATGCAATTACAGCTTCCGGTGTATGGACTCCGTGTTCGTCCAAACCCACATTCCGGTCGCGTGCAACCTCTATCTGATTAACACGAATCACGGTGTTGAACGTCAGGAAGCGGTGTCCCATCAGTTCGTTGGGCGCTTGCAGGCGGTTATCCTGTCCCCGTGCCGGGAAAAGGATTGCTCCGAAAAAACAAAGAAAGAAAAAATATTTGTGCATATTGCGCTGAATTTTTAAATGAAACATATTGCTATTCCGCTAAATCCCGTTTACTTGAAACCGATAATTTCCCGATACAACTTTATATTTTGCTTTATCGCCTTCCATTCCCAGAAATTCGATGCCTTCGGCTTTGTCTGCCTGTTGTCCCGATTCGGCGACGTCGGTTTCCGAATGTGCCGGAACAAATACCGTTGCTGTGGTATTGGC
>JAITPV010000212.1 GCA_031289275.1 Tannerella sp. | reverse complement strand
GTTCCATAGCTGCCACCGAGATGTCAGCTCCGCCGCGTGCAAAGGCCAGTTCACAGATTTGCCGAATGTTGAGCGTCCGATCCGCAAGTATACGTGCGATAAAATCGTTCTTGTCGGGTGTCAACAGATTTTTGTACAAATACGCCTTAATGCGATGATAAATATTTCCCATAGTGATTGAAATTAAATAATTTATAATATGAATAGATATGAAAAAACCTCCGGCAGAAAGGATGGTAATCCTTCCGGCAGGAGGTTATATGATTCGTTGTAAAAATAAAGCGGTATACAGGGTAAAAAAGAGGTGGGTTTTCTTGTGTAATTAATTGATTCTTCTTATCTCCGCGCGCGCGTGACCCCAGGTTTGTATCTCTCTCTCTCTCTCTCTCTCTCTCTCTCTCTCTCTCTCTCTCTCTAAACAAAAGATTGCACAAAGCCAAACCGCAACCGTTAAAGATTTTTAAAGCAGAGGGATATGTAAAAGATGCCTTCATACGCTTGTTCTTCTTCTAAAGTTTGTACTTTGTTATAATACCGGCCACAAAAATACATTTCTTTTTGGTGAAAGATGATTTTGAGACATATTAATTCGCACAATTATTCATTTTTAGTAATTGTGCGGATGATGTGTTAAAATACGGTGCCCTGATTTTCTGCAATTCACATAGTCGCCTATCCCCCCTTATTCCCTCATTTCTTGGACAATAAAAAAGGAATAAGGGCAGTCTTGCATGAAAGTAGCCCCCAATCGCTACGCTTCATTGGGGGTTAAGCACATTGAACACTCCGTGTTCCGGCATGTTGGGATACGCTTACTCTTTTTAATCTGCGTTTGAATCTGCGTCATCTGCGTGCAATACTTCACTGCGTGCGCAATGACGAATGGTCTGAATGGAAGTTTAACAAAAAGGGGGGAATATACTATCTTTGCACATTCCCATTCTCAAGGTCGAATGCCTATTCGGCAATCAATTTTGCTCAGGTAGAGGCAAACCGGTTGATTGGTCGGCGCATTGTGGAACAGGAACAAAAAATTGAATTTTTAAATTGTATCGAAAATGGCAAAACAAAAAGGAAATGTAGTAACCCACGGATTGCGTGGGAAAATCGGCGATTTATTATTATTTCGCCAGTATGCGAGCGGGACGGTCGTATCGTCTATCCCGCGAGCCAGCGGCAAAGAGTCGGAACTGCAAAAAGCGCAACGCCGGAAGTTTCAACATGCGGTATTGTATGCCAAGGCCATATCGGCTGACCCGGAACTGAACGCGGCTTATGCGGAAAAGGCAAAGTCAAAACCGGGACTGTCTGCCCGCAATGTGGCGATAGCCGACTTTATGCACGCGCCGGACATTGAGCGGATTGACCTGTCGGGCTATCATGGCCGGGCCGGCGACGTGATCCGCATCGAAGTAACGGACGATTTCGCTGTCAAGGAAGTGAAGGTAGTCATCAGCAAGGCCGACGGCATTTTAGTAGAAGAAGGAAATGCCCAACCGGATGTCCTCAAGTGTGAGTGGACGTACAGAGCCACCCAAACCAATGACGACCTGACCGGTCTCCGGATAGAAATCTTTGCTTCCGACATGCCCGGCAATATCTCGACGGCAATGGAAGAGCTATAAATCCATATTTATTCAGTCAACATTAGCCATAAAGAGTATTTTTCTGTTGCAATGTGCTCCTTTAGCTCCATTTTTTGAGAGCGGGTTATCTCGGAGGATCCTCGGAGGATCCTCGGAAGATGTCCGAAGGATCATCACGCCCACATATCTTAATCTTTGTAAAATCTATTTGTTAATGGATTCAAAAAGCCAAACCTCACGTAGTACATTGAATCATTGGATTTATTTTCCGGATGATTTCCATGCCTTTACTGATCGCGGCTTCGTTGACCGGAATCAGGTCATAATGGCGTTCGGGGAGCGTTTTCTTCAATCCTGCGATAACGCTGTCGAGCGTCACGATAGGAACGATTTTCAGTAATCCGCCCAATACAATCATATTGAATGTCTTTTGCATATTCAATTCGGTCGCAGCATCCATGGCGTCAATCCGGTACGCTTGTATATCGGTACGTGCAACCGGCTTGTGGATACCGTATCCGTCGTAAATCAGGATACCGTCCTTTTTTACTTTCGACTCGAATTTATCCATGGAGGGTTGGTTCAGGATCACGGCAATATCATATTCGTTTAACACCGGCGAACTGATGCGCTCGTCACTTATGATCACCGTGACGTTAGCCGTTCCTCCGCGTTGTTCCGGCCCGTACGACGGCATCCATGTCACCTCTTTTCCTTCCATCAGCCCGGAGTAAGCCAGGATTTTGCCCATCGAGAGCACGCCCTGTCCGCCAAATCCTGCGATAATGATTTCCTGTTTCATATTATTAATTTCACTTGTTCTTTAAATCTCCCAACGGATAGAACGGAAACATGTTTTCCGCCATCCACCGGTTCGCCTTTTCCGGCGTCATCTTCCATCCCGAAGCGCAGGCCGACACAAATTCTATGATAGACGTACCCTTGCCCGCCATTGCATTTTCAAACGCCAGCCGGAGCATTCTTTTCGCTTTCCGTACCGCCGCCGCAGATTGCACGCTCTGGCGCGAGACTAAACATGTGCCTTCGATTTGAGCCAGCAAGTCGGATATTTTCAACGGATACCCGTGCAGCGCAATATCGCGTCCGTAGGGACAGGTCGAGGTTTGCATACCGGTTAATGTAGTCGGCGCCATTTGCCCGCCGGTCATTCCGTATATCGCATTGTTCACGAAGACGATGACGATGTTTTCGCCCCGGTTGGCGGCATGTATTGTTTCGGCCGTCCCGATGGCCGCGAGGTCGCCGTCGCCCTGATAGGTAAAGACCATTTTGTCCGGGTTCAACCGTTTGACGGCCGTCGCAACAGCCGGCGCACGTCCGTGAGCGGCTTCAATCCAGTCAATATCCAAATAGTTATAGGCAAATACGGCACATCCCACAGGTGAAATGCCAATGGTCTTATCCTCCATTCCCATTTCTTCCGTAACTTCCGCAATCAGTTTGTGAATCACGCCATGACTGCAACCGGGACAGTAGTGCATGGCTTGGTCGTTCATCAACTTGGGTTTTCCGTAAACCAGATTTTCCGGTTTGATTATATCCTTTTGTTCCATTGTTTGATGTGTTTAAGAAAAAAATCTCATAATATATTGTATTATCCGCAATACGACCGCCGTACCTCCGCAAATCATAAAAATCAAACGGTTGTCGACGGCAAAGAAACAGATCACCGCCGTAATTGCCAACAGCATGAAGAGCAATGTCATCCATTCATCGGATTTGCTTCCCCGTATCATTGCAGTTTATTTTTTACGGCTTGAACGATTTCGTCCGGCGTAAAGACGATTCCGCCTAAACGGCCGAAATGCGCTACTTTTACTTTTCCATTTACTGCCAGACGGACATCTTCTACCATTTGACCGGCATTCAATTCCACCGACAACATTCCCTTCACCTTGCCGGCATAGACATCCACTATTTCCGAAGGAAACGGCCATAAGGTGATCGGGCGGAGCAATCCTAACCTGATCCCCCGGCCTCGTGCGATCTCGATTGCTTTCTGGCAGATTCGGGCGGACGAACCGAAGGCTATCAGCAGGTATTCGGCGTCTTCACACAGATACTCTTCGTATCGCACTTCGTTTGCCTCAATTTCGCGATATTTTGCCTGGAAACGGTTGTTTTTCTTTTCCATGATCACCGGATCCAATTCCAGAGATGTAATGATATTGGGCGGACGGTTAGCCGGCTTTCCTTTGGCCGCCCAGGGAGATTCTTCATCTATCCAAGCGTCCGTCTTACGGGGACGGAAAGGCGGCAATATGACTTTTTCCATTAACTGGCCTATCATCCCGTCGGCCAGTATAATGGCCGGATTTGCATATTTGAAGGCCAAATCAAATCCCAGCGCCACAAAATCGGCCATTTCCTGTACGGACGAAGGTGCTAATGTGATTAAGCGGTAATCGCCATGCCCTCCACCCTTGACGGTCTGGAAATAATCCGCCTGGCTTGGCTGGATCGTCCCTAATCCCGGGCCGCCGCGCATGACGTTGACGATCAGGCAGGGCAAATCAGCCCCGGCGATATACGAAATACCTTCCTGTTTCAGGCTGATACCCGGACTTGACGACGACGTCATCACGCGCTTGCCGGTTCCGGCGCCCCCGTATACCATATTGATGGCGGCTACTTCGCTTTCGGCCTGTAAAACAACCATTCCGTTCGTTTCCCAAGGTTTCTCGGCCATTAATGTTTCCAATATTTCCGATTGGGGAGTGATGGGATAACCGAAATATCCGTCTACTCCGTAACGAATGGCTGCATGGGCAATGGCTTCGTTACCTTTCATAAGTTTTATATCTTCCATATCTGATTTTCGATTGCGCATTTATCCTATTTTCATTTTATAAACCGTCAGGCATCCGTCCGGGCAGACTATTCCGCAATTAGCGCAGCCGATACACGCTTCCGGTTGCTTCATGTATACGTAATGATAGCCTTTATTATTCACTTCGCGCGGATGCAGTTCCAATACATCGGAAGGGCAGGCTACGACACACAAGTCGCAACCTTTGCATCGTTCCGTATTAACGACTATTGTTCCTTTTATTTTTGCCATAATTGAACTGAATTTTTCATACAAGGGGGCAAAGGTATAAAAAAAACAGGGATAAGGAATGAAATAACGTCCTTTTTGTTTAAAAACCGAAGAGGTTCCTTGTCGTCCAAAACAAAATGACGAGCACAAAGTACGTCCGGATGATGATCGGTTGCTGTATGCGAACGGGAAATGCCGATCCGGGAGAAAAATGTCGGATCACTCGCGCCGCAATCAACAAGAAAAGGTACGGAAGGGTACATACGAGTAGCGCGTTCTGCAAAAACGCTCCGCAGAAATCGCCATGCAACAGGGCATGAACAGTCCGTTGCGAACCGCATCCGGGACATTTCACGCCCGTCAGCATCAGGAAGGGGCACTTGGGAAAAAGAACCGAAGCTTCCGGATCGAACAGGTAATAGATGATGCCGCCCGTCAAAATAGCGACCGCATAGAGAATGATTTTGGGAGGAATCCTGTACATTGATTGTTTTTCGTCCATGAATGTTCAACGCGAATCACACGCATCTTTGTATTCATAAAAAGATTCGAGAATTTGAACCGGATCATCCGGCGTTTCCCAAATTCCCGAATCTTGAGATCAAAACAGGTTCTTACAGATCACCCAAGCCGGCGGCCAGTCCTCCGAAAATGGCTACGCACACAATGACAATGATATAAAGCACCCATAAGATACCGGCGGAAATGGCAGACCACATCGCCCATTTTTTTGCTTCAGCCGAAGCCTTCAGCGCCCCTGCATAATCGCCGGCTGTATACAAAGATGCTACTTTGTTCGAATGGATGATTGAGACAATCCCCAACGGCATACAGCAAAGCACGGTGGTCAGGATCGCCCATACCAGATAGTTTTCGGGCATGGGCGGCTGTACATTTGAATTTGCAAATGTATTTCCGGCATTGTACGTATGTCCCGTACCGTAACCGGTTGTTTGCGGGGCAGGAGGAGGCGGCATATTTTCCAACCTGATAAGACCTTCCAGCTCCGGCAATGTACAGGCTTCCACCCAATCCGGCAACGAGTTATTCCATACTAATGTACTTGGCGAAATCGGTGCGCTTTTTAATGCTTCCAAGGAAAACGGGCCAATTTTCGTTTCCCCACTCAAATAAAAATACTCTTTTTCCATAATCAATTTATTTATATATTAATATCATCTGTTATTCCAAAAGGTTCTCTCATCAAAATATTCCTGCACTTCCCAAAAAGGCAGCCATGCTTGCCACGACAACTAACAGTATAATAAGGTCAATGAGTGAAATTACAAAACCGGCTATAGCTAAACCTTTGGGGTTTTTAAAGAGTCCGGCGAACGAGAGAATCAGACCGAGTATCCATAAAATCCAGCCAAGTATGGGAATCCAACTGAGAAATAATGCAATCAAAGCCATTACGAAACCGGCAGTTCCGATTCCGTTGGATTGAGCCGGATTGATAATGACCGTTTGATGTGGCGTATTATACCCTCCGGCATTGTATGTCTGCCTTCCTCCCGTATTGTAATTGGGCGTTTGCGGAGCGGCAGGGCGCGGCGGCGGCGGAGTGACCGGCGGTGGCGGCGGCGTAATAAGACATGCCAGCTCCGGCAATGTACGGGCTTCCACCCACTCCGGAAACGTGTTATCCCAAATTAATGTACTTGGCGTAATCGGTGCGCGTTTTAATACTTCCAATGAAAACGGGCCTACTTTCATTTCTCCGCTTAAATAATAATATTCTTTTTCCATAATCCGTTTGTTTTTTGCAGTTAATTTATTATCTGCCATTTAATATTTTAATCATCTTCACTTCCGGCACTGTAAATGTGCACTCACAAAAGTATGATATAAACATATGTAAAACAAACTTTTTTTAGAAAAAAACACGCCACTCCGTGATTTTTTTTCTTCATCGACCATTTCTCTATGAGAAAAACAATCGTAAAGCCCTATAAATGATTCACATTTCGTCCGGCAATTCCCGTGATTTCTTTTTCTCGAAAAATCCCTTGTATATAAGGTAGAAGACAAACAAGATGCCCAATCCTAAGAGGATATAGGCGAGTTCATGGCTGTAATTGTTGATTAAATCGGCTTTCCCCTGGGCCACATATCCGAGTATGGCAAGGATGATGTTCCATATCAACGCTCCCAGCCCGGTGTATAGCAGGAAAACGCCAAAGTGCATCTTCGCCAGTCCGGCCGGTATGGAGATGAGTTGACGTACGACCGTCACTAACCGCCCGATAAAGGTAGATACTTTACCATATTTTGCAAAATAATCTTCGGCTTTCCGTACTTTTTTACTGCTGAGCAAACACATTCTGCCCACTCGACTTTCGGCAAACCGGTAGATGACGGGACGTCCAAGCCATAACGCCAGGTAATAATTAATGATCGCGCCGATTAAAGCGCCCAGGGTGGCAAACAGGATCACCAGCACGAGGTTCAAATCGCTGTCTTCCCGGCTTGCCTTGTAGGCTGCGGGAGGAACTACTACTTCGGAAGGGAACGGGATAAACGAACTTTCTACCGTCATCAACAACGTGATTGTGCCGTAGTTCATGTGATCCATGTACCAGGAAACGACTTTCTCAACGGCGGATTCCTTTTTTTGTGGCGGAGGTGTCTCTTCCGGGTTATTTGCAAATGACGTTCCGCCAAACAATATGACTGCCAACAGGGCGATTATACTTATTTTTTTCATATACCTACTTTCGATTCACTTGTTCAAATCGTATTTTAATTATAATGATGTTTATTTGTCAGATAATGGGACGATAACTTTTCCGACGTGATACATTCTACTGCTTCCGGACGAATTTCGTTGGCGAACAGAAAGTCTGTTTTCGGATGCGTAGCCTGTGATACGCCTCTGATCACCGAAAATATCCGGTTCAGGTATCCGGAAATGCTTTCGGACGAACAGACGCCGTATTTCCGGCAAAACTTTTCCATATCACCGTTCAGCAGGTGCTTTATCGCCTGATGAACGGGGCGATAGGGCGCTTCCAAACCCAGTCCGATCACACGGTGAATCTCATCAATCACCTGTTTCAGGTTTTGACCCAGGTAACGCAAACTCTTTATCATGATCTGAAGATCTCCTTTTTTAGACTGGATGTGATATAACAAGTCCAGGATTTGCATGATGATGCAGACGGCTTCCTCCTGTTCGCCTTTGGCGATATGGACAACGGCTTGCAGGGAAAGCAATAACAAATCTTCCGGGAAATGGGCGGCCACCTCCGGCAAAAGGTCTGTCGC
Source organism: Tannerella sp. (assembly GCA_031289275.1). Taxonomy (GTDB): domain Bacteria; phylum Bacteroidota; class Bacteroidia; order Bacteroidales; family Tannerellaceae; genus Tannerella. Next base: position 4,595 of record JAITPV010000212.1, on the reverse strand, counting down.
CTCTTTTTCACGCTCGGTTTCGAGGCAACAATGGATATAATTCTTATAGAGAGCCAATCCTTTGGCGATGTCCGTGTTTTCAAGCAATTCCTTGAAAATGGTATACGCCTGTTCGTAATGATCCGATTTCATATAACATTCGGCCAATAACGGTTGAATGTGTTCGTCCATGTTATTTTCTCCCGAAAGCAAATCCAGATAGACCTCAATCGCTTTTTCATAGTGTTCGTTCATGAATAGGCAATAGGCTTTCAGAATCTTGACTTCCATGTCCGAATCATCACAGGCCAGGGCAAAGTCAAATGCGTCGACCGCCTTGTCATAATCTCCCAGGAGAAGATAAAATCTTCCCTGCATGTACCAATAATCGATTGCATACGGGTTGGCATCTATCAGTTCCTTGCATATCGGCAACGCCAGTTGCGGCAGGCCTTGCATTTCGAGGTAATAACAATACTCTTCTTTCAGGATCAGGTTTTCCGGAAAAAGCGCCAGTCCCCGCCGGATAAAATTATAGGCTTCTTCGTGTTTTTCCGGTTCGTTCAGGACGGGCGCCAGGTATTCGAAAATCTCTTCAAGCGCTTCGGACTGTTGCGCCTGTTGTGCGTCAACAAAAGCAATTACTTCTTCGTAATGATCCAAACAGCAGAGACATTCCATCCTCAGCAGATTCACTTCCAGGTCTTCCTGATCGCCGAACCGGTCAATCAGTTCAAGCGCTTTTTCATATTCCTCGTGATAAATATAACTCCGGCATATACGGATTTTTATGTCCGGATTTTCGGGATGCAGTTTTTGTCCGAGCGCCAAGACTTTTTCAAAATGATCGAAATCGTTCATTTCTTCAAAATAATCCAACAGGTCAACAATTTCGTCCGCATCGAAATACATCTCTATGCCCTTGTTTTCCACAATCGAATAACGTTGTAAAATATCTTTTATTCCTTTCATGTTGAACTTCAAAATTAGGTAAGCCCCATCATCCGATCAGGCGTTTATTTTCTTACTCCACGTGTCTTTCAATGACACCGTACGATTGAAGACGAGCCGTCCGTCCGTACTGTCCGGATCAAGGTTGAAATAGCCTATGCGCTGGAATTGGAAATGGTCATACGGGGCGGCGGTTGCCAGATCGGCTTCCACAAAGCAATCGGTCAGGATCTGAAGCGAATCGGGATTCAGCAACCCGGCCAATTCCCGGTCTTTTTCTTCCGCCGGATTTTCCGAAAGAAACAAACGGTCGTACAACCGTACTTCGGCCGGCAGGGCATGGGCTACGGAGACCCAGTGAATGGTGCCTTTGACTTTGCGGTTGCTGTCCGGCATACCGCTCTTCGTCAGCGGGTCATATTCGGCATAGACTTCTTCCACTTCGCCGGCTGCATTTTTCCGGCAACCCGTACACCGAATAATATAACCACATCGCAGACGCACCTCCTGACCGGGCGTCAGGCGGAAATATTTCTTCGGCGCTTCTTCCATGAAATCATCCCGTTCGATGTATAATTCGCGTGAGAAAGCAATCTCGTGTACTCCGGCGGACGGGTTTTCGGGATTGTTGACCGATTCCATCATCTCTACTTTTCCTTCGGGATAATTCGTGATGATCAGTTTGATGGGATTTACCACCGCCGCGACTCGCTGCGCCGTCACATTCAGGTCTTCGCGCACCGAATGTTCCAGCAGGGCGACGTCGATAAGACCGTCGTATTTGGTATAACCGATCCGGTCGATAAACTTCCGGATGGCGGAAGGCGTATACCCTCGCCGGCGGAAGCCGCAGAGGGTGGGCATCCGAGGGTCGTCCCAGCCGTTCACCAAACGCTCGTTCACTAATTGCAGCAATTTCCGCTTGCTCATGAGCGTGTAAGTCAGGTTCAGGCGGTTAAACTCCGTCTGATACGGGCTGTAATCGCCCTCTTTCAGCAGGTGGATGAAATAATCATATAACGGGCGGTGCACTTCAAACTCCAGCGTGCAGAGCGAATGGGTTACACCCTCGAAGTAATCGCTCTGTCCGTGCGCAAAGTCATACATCGGATAGACTTTCCATTCGGTGCCGGTACGGTGATGAGGCGTTTTGATAATACGGTAGATGATCGGATCGCGGAAGTGCATGTTCGCCGACGCCATGTCGATCTTGGCTCGCAACGTCATGCGACCTTCGTCAAACTCCCCGCTGTTCATGCGCTGAAAAAGATCCAGGCTCTCATCCACCGGCCGGTTACGGTAAGGACTTTCCGTACCCGGTTGCGTAGGAGTGCCTTTTTGTTGGGCAATCACTTCCGAACGCTGTTCGTCCACATAGGCATGACCGCGCCGGATCAGCGAGAGGGCAAAATCAAACAGTTGCTGAAAATAATCGGATGCGTAATACACGTCTTTCCAATGGAAACCCAGCCATTGAATGTCTTCCTGAATGGCGTCCACATATTCCACATCTTCGCGCGAAGGATTGGTATCATCAAACCGCAGGTTGCATGTACCATGATATTTTTCGGCGATACCGAAATCCAGGTAGATGGCTTTGGCATGACCGATATGTAAATACCCGTTCGGCTCCGGAGGGAAACGGGTTTGTATCCGTCCGCCGTTTTTCCCGTCCGCCAGGTCTTTCCTGACCATTTGCTCAATAAAATTCAATCCCTTCTTTCCTTCCTCCTGAGTTATATTCGCTTCCATATCGTCCTGTCTTTATTTTTACGGGACAAAGGTAATAATTTAATTGCTAATTGTCCTACATGTGCTTGTAAACAAAATAAAACGTATCTTTGTTCCATCATATTATAAATATAAACACAAAGCATTATGAAGAAGTATTTACTGTTATTATGGCTGACATTCCCCGGTCTGTTGTCGGCACAGATTCCGGAAGACGGAATAAGGACGTCCATTCAGTGGCTGAACCGGCTGCAAGCAAGGGACGGTATCGTATTGCGGGCAGAAACGATTGACAATCTGCCGGATTCTACGTATACGTATTATGACGGAAAATTGCACCGCAGGATGCGTCTCACATACAACGAAGAGGGTTGGGTGGCGCTGGAGACCGGCTATACGGATTTCAGCAACGACGGCGTTGTCGACGACAATGCCAAAACCGTGTATACCTACACGCACGAAGACGGGTTCCTTGTACAGGAAGCGATTTCCTATTTAACGCCCTATCACGACGGCGTGTGGCATGAATTTTCCAGACGGGTCAATTATTACAATGCAAACAATAGGCAGGTAAGGACGTGTTTGTATTACCCCGGCACAGAAGCATGGGAGTATAACAGGGAAACGGCCGCCGTCGAATACAACGAAAAAGGGAATCCTGTCAAGCTGACGGACTACATTACCGTCGGGGGCGTAAAATTAGCCGTCGGGTGGATAGACGTCACGTATGACGCGCAAGACCGCATCACCGGATTCAACACCTTCATTCCCGGCCCCGCAGATGGCCCGATGCCGTCCGAAAAAGTCGAAGTGACGTACGATGAGCAAGGCAACCGCCTGGATACGTATTTCAAGCAAAAAGACGACGAATGGACGCCGGTCTATGTCATGGAGACGCTTTACGACGAACGCGGGAACATCATCTCCGAGGCGAAAAAGTCTACCGGTAAAGATGAACCCGATTGGATTAACACGTACAGCCATGTCTATTTGTCCGATGGGGAGACGTCGGTCGCCGTCGTCCGCTCCGGTCGTTCGTCGATAGTCTATCCCAATCCGTCGGATGATTATGTGACCGTCTTGTTGCAGGAAGCGGATCATGCACTTGTTACGCTGACGAATATTTCGGGTCGGACCGTCGGCCGCCAGACCGTCGAACGCCGGGCAACCATAGCGGTAAACAGCCTTCCGCCGGGTATTTACCTGCTTGCGGTGAAAACGGCAAGTGGTACGGATGTACACAAACTGATCGTGAAGTGATCTAAAAGATTCAATGATACTTCGTCCCGCAAGGTTTGTAATCCCGCGGAAAGAATGAAGAATTAAGAAAAGATACAATTTTCAATTTGGAACGTTGTATCTTCGCGACCATGAAATACAGCAACTATGATTATAGCGAATCCCATTGAAATAGAACAGGACGCTCACCGGACATGGACGGACTCCCTTGCGGAGCAAGCCCAAGCCATCGCCGCCATAAAAAGGCAGTTGGATGATATGCAACAAAAGATTTCTTAATCGGACGATATCGGAGTACGGTAGTACTTTTGTTCGGAGTACGGTAGTACTCATATGCGGAGTACGGTAGTACTCTTGTGCGGAGTACGGTAGTACTCCGGCACAAGAGCAGGGGGTTATACCGTCAGTGGCTTAATGAAACGGCCTACTTTCAACTGTTTACTCTCTTTACCATTACCCTGTGAGTACGTGGTTCGCACTTCCAGCGTGTAGATACCCGGGGCGAGGTCGGACGGCAGCATGACGATCAGGCGGCCGGGTTTATTTTCCACGATCACGGTCAACTTGTATTCCTTTCCGCCGTCGGACAGCAGGTAGACGCCGTTCAGCGCGTTCGCTTCGACAAACTTCAGACGGCTGCCGCGCAACTGCATCACGCCGCCAGGAGTCAGATGTTCGTTCACCGAGCCGCTTAC
>JAITPV010000199.1 GCA_031289275.1 Tannerella sp. | reverse complement strand
CCTGAAAGGTTGAATAATTCTGCTCTTTTTTATTCAACCCTTACGGGTTGTAAGTGAGAGTACTATCTTCGCTACCCCCAATCGCTGCGCTTCATTGGGGGTTATTCATATTGAACACTCCGTGTTCTGCCGACCACCGTCATTTTTACTTGTTTGAATTTTTTTATAGGGTCTCGCAGTGACGACAGCTGTGTTGAAAAAAGGCATCAAACCCGGCACGACGAAGGAAGACGCTACGCCGAACGCAGGAATCCGAAGGATTCACATGTTTATAGCCCAATCCGTCTATGACATATATTCGACCCCCTTCGGAGTCGTACCTCTTCTTCGGTTATGGCGGTTGCTATAAACATGCGACCCTCCGGGTCGTGAAAGATGAGAAGGCGGCTTTCACTACCTGCATCCGACCCTCCAATCGCTACGCTTCATTGGGGGGTATTCACATGAAGACCTCCGGTCTTTTCCCGACATATTCAGGTTTCGTCATCATTGAATCTTTGACTTGATAAGATGATACCCGATACGGCAGTAAAGGCATTTTTTCTTCTCACAATATTCGCGTCGCAACTGAATGAGCGCCTGTGTGTCGGCAGCGTTTTTCACCTCTACGCCCGCTTTCGTGAAAGGCGTAATCAGGCTGTTACGTTCCGGCGGGAGGTCTTCCAGCATCTGCAATGCCCGTGTGCCGTATTCCGGTTGTTGTTTTTTTATCCCGTAGGCAAAAAGAATGGGGGCCACGGTATTAATCAGAACGACCTGCGTAGCATTGATCCCGATTGTTTTTTTCTTTGCCGGCGAAGTCTTCCGGAAGTGGTAATGCGTATCCCAGTATTCGGACAGGGACACATTGAAACACTCCCGTAACGTATCCAACCGGCAATCTTCCAGCATCCTGGAAAACAGCGTATCGTTGTTTGTCCAGACGGCGGCCACCTGTGCCAGCCGGAGATGTGGAAAATTAACGGGGCGCGTCCGCAGGTTTTTGAACAGGAAACTGTCGATGGGTTGCAGGTTGTATTTTTTTTGCAGGAACCGGTATTCCCGTTGCAACAATTGGAAGTAAGGATCGTCTATCTCCTCGGCGAGCAGTCCGGCTTGTCCGAAGAGTAAGGCTTCGATCGGCAGGCTGTTGCACCGTTGTTTCAGGATATAATGAAACGGCAGGCTTTGGGCGAGCCATTCAAAGGCGTCGCTGTTGGCGCCGAATCCGAAGTTGCGCGTCAAGATGATATAGAACACTTCGTTCCAATCGCCGGCATACCGGTCTAACAGCGTACGGATAGCCTCCGTTTTCCGTTCCAGCCGTTCGCTGACTAAGGCGTTCATCCAGGCCGACACGTGGAAGGGTTCGATTTCATGGATTCGTTCGGCGCAAGGCAGTGGCGTATCGCGCGTGAGCAGCCATTCGATATGCTCCCTCACTTTGGGCGGAATGTGGATGACTGCCTGCGGAATGACTTCGCCGTTTGTGCGGTAGACCGGCGAATCGCTCTCTTCGACAACGTGCAGGATGACGGAATCGTAAGCCTGGTCATTGTCATGATGATGTGTGCGCCAGTCGGAGGCCTTCTGGTGTATTTCCACGCATCCGGCCCATACGGTACCGGCCATACGTACTTTCGCATTAAAGAAATCCGGCCCGGCATCCGTATTTTGCAGACCGGGGTCGATCACCGTGACCGGCACGCCGTCCGTGGTACCGAATGTATCCTCGTCAAACAGCCGGTATTTCCATACATATTGCAATAAACGTTCCATTTTTATGAACCTTTCAAAATTAAATTCTCAAATCTAATACAAAATCTTTATATTTGCACCCTTATGGCGCATAAAAACATTATGGGGCAAGATTTTTAACAATTTAATAGATGAAGGTAGCTCTTATAGGATATGGGAAGATGGGTAAAGCCATCGAAAAAACAGTATTGGACAGAGGTCATCAGGTGGTATCGATCATAGACGTGGATAACAGGGATGATTTTCAGTCCGAGACATTCAGGCAGGCCGATGTGGCGATTGAGTTTTCGGCGCCCGCGGCGGCGTTCGACAATTATATGGCCTGTTTTGCGGCCAATGTCCCCGTGGTGGCCGGCACAACCGGATGGCTGGAACGCATGGGCGAAGTGAAAGCGATTTGTGAAAAGGAAGGAAAAACGTTTTTCTATGCCTCGAATTACAGTATCGGCGTCAATCTTTTCTTTGCCGTGAACCGGTATCTGGCCCGGTTGATGAATGATTTTCCGGCTTACGACGCGCACCTCTCGGAAACGCATCATATCCACAAGCTGGACGCGCCGAGCGGCACGGCTATTACGCTGGCCGAAGACCTGATCGCGCAGATCGACCGGAAAACGCAATGGACGCTCCGGGAAACGGGCGATCCGGCGGATTTGGTGATCCGCGCCATCCGGGAAGATGAGGTGCCCGGCACGCACGAAATCGTGTATGATTCGGAGGTGGATTACATCCGGATCGAACACCATGCAAAAAGCCGCGCCGGTTTTGCCCTGGGCGCGACGCTTGCCGCCGAGTTTACGGCCGGGAAGAAAGGTTTTTTGGGAATGAATGATTTATTACATCCGGAGAATGGAATTTCTTCGGCAGTTGAACAATTAAATAAATAACACAATGAAAAAGATTTTGAAAAGACATTGGATTGGTTTTGGCTTTTGGGCGGTTCTGTACAGTTTGTTTGCCCTGTGGATGGAAAATGCCTGGCTACTGTTCGGGTTAATCGTGTTTGCGGACGTTTTCCTGACCCGGTTTATCCCCTGGGGCGCCTGGAAAAAGTCGAAGAACCCGCGCGTTCGCGATATATTGGAATGGATCGATGACATCCTCTTTGCCCTGGTAGCCGTTTATCTGATTAACCTGTTTGTGTTTCAGAATTATCAGATTCCCAGTTCATCGCTGGAAAAAACGCTGCTGGTGGGCGATTATTTGTTTGTCAGCAAATTGAGTTACGGCCCGCGCGTACCGAATACACCCATCTCTTTTCCGCTGGTTCAAAACACTCTTCCCATCCTGAATTGCAAATCGTATACCGACTGGCCGGAATGGGGCTATAAGCGAGTGAAAGGTTTGGGCGTCGTCAAACGGAATGATATTGTCGTATTCAATTTTCCGGCCGGCGATACGGTCGCACTGAACAGGCTGAATCCGGACTTTTACCATCTGGTGGAAGAAACAGCAGGCGGCCGGGAGACCATTCTTTCGGATAAGGCCACCTACGGCGATGTGATATACCGTCCGGTAGACAAACGCGAAAACTACGTCAAACGCTGCGTGGGGATGCCGGGCGACTCCCTGCACATTGTTAATAACCAGCTTTACATTAATGGCACGGCTGCCGAAAATCCGGAAAAACTGCAATACAATTACTATCTGGAGACCGACGGTTCCGTGCTTACGGAAGAACAGTTCCGGCTGATGAACGTCAGCAAAAGCGACCGCAAATTGCTTTCTGCCAATATAAGGAGCCATAATCTGTTGTTGTATCTGGGATTCAAGGCCGACGGCGCCGGACGGTTCAATCCGGTTTACTGTTTGCCGTTGACCCAAAAAGCGCTGGAGATTGCAAAGAAAATACCGACCGTGAAGCAGGTCAAGATCGAAGAAGATGAATGGGGCATGACCTATCCGGTGGGATATGACCGTACAGGTTGGACGCGCGACAACTTCGGCCCCCTCTGGATTCCGGAAAAAGGCGCAACAATTCCCTTGGACGAACGCAACCTGGCGCTTTACAAACGCTGTATCCAAAATTATGAAAACAATGTGCTGGAAATCTTGCCGGACGGGAAAGCGCTGATCAACGGTGAGCCGGCAACAAGTTATACCTTCCGGTACGATTATTATTTCATGATGGGCGATAACCGCCACAACAGCGCCGACAGCCGCACGTGGGGTTTTGTGCCCGAAGATCATATTGTGGGGAAACCCATCCTGATATGGCTTTCGCTGGATAAAGACCGCAGTTTGTTCAACGGAGGTATCCGGTGGGAGCGAATGTTCCGCATGGTGCACACGGACTAATGCAGCGGAAAGATGCGTCGTCTGTTACAATATGCAGGGAGTTTGCTCCTGGTAATCCTGATTGTAATAGGAGTACGCATGTTTTGCGCCGGCTCGTACCGCATCTCGACCGGAGCGATGGAAAAAACCCTGCAAAAGGGCGATTGCGTGCTGGTCAACAAGATGCACAGCCCGTCTAATCCGGGACACAACCGGATTGTGTTATACCAAAGTCCGCTCCGCCGAGACGCCGGGGCGGACGTGTTGTTTCTCGGCCGTTGCGCCGGGATGCCCGGCGATACGCTACGGATCGCCGGTGACGGTTACCGTGTGAACGGACGGCTGTTACCGGGCTTTCCGACGCCGGAACAGACCTTCCGCATACAAAAGGATATTAAAGGGCCGTTGCTGGACGCCTTGAAACAGTTGCAAATCCCTTATCGAAGCGTTGCGGAAGATGATCGAAGCCTGATCCTCCGGTTGACTGCCGGCGAAGAAAAGCGAATACGTGAAAACCTGCCGCAAATCGTGAAGATAGAACCGGTTCCGGAAGCGCCGGACAGCGGTTATGCGTTTGTGATCCCTTTCAGCGGCTACGTTTGTCGTCCCGACTTAATCACTCTGAGCTTTTACCTGGAAGCGATCCGGCACGAAACCGGAGGAAAAGCGGATGTGCACGACGGGAAGTTATTCGTGGACGGAAAGGAAACCGCATCGTATCTTTTCCGGCAGCATTATTACTGGATGTGGTCCGACAGTGCGCCGGCAGCCGTTGATTCCCGTCATTTGGGATTGATTCCGGAAAGCGCGGTGGTCGGGAATGTATGGTTTTGCTGGTACAGCCGGGACAGGCATCGCATCTTCAAACGGATTGATTAATGGCGGCGGTTTATCTCTCCTCAGCTTATCTGGCGCCCGTGCAATATTACGGCAAGTTATGTTCGTATGACACGGCGTATATCGAGACGGCAGAAAATTACCCGAAGCAGACCTACCGCAACCGTTGTCTGATAGCCGGAGCGAACGGCGTACAGTCGCTCACCATACCCATAGAGAAACCCGCAACGGAGAAATGCCTGACTAAAGATATCCGCATTTCCGACCACGGCCGCTGGCGCCATCTGCATTGGCACGCATTGGTGTCGGCCTACGGATTAAGTCCGTTCTTTGAATATTACCGGGATGATTTTGCTCCGTTTTATGCCCGGAAGTTCGATTTCCTGTTTGATTTCAATGAAGCCTTACGGCAACTGGTTTGTGAACTGACCGATATTCATCCCGAAGTGCGATTTACTACCCGTTACGAGGCTTCTGTAGCAGACGATTTTCGCGAAACCATTCGTCCGAAGCAGGCTGCTGCCGATTCGGCCTTTGTGCCGCAACCGTACTGGCAGGTTTTTCGCGACAAACAAGGTTTTCTTCCGAACCTGAGCATCGTAGACTTGTTGTTCAACATGGGGCCGGAGGCGGTATTGGTGTTGCAGGCATCCGAAACGGGTTCATACCCCCTTTTACTGCCCGCGGTAGAATAACTTCCGGGTAAAGTACATATCTTATTGTCGCATGCAACTATTCTCCGCGCGATTTGCGGAGAATGGGGGGGGCGGCTTTGGATTTTCAAAGATAGTTTGGTATATTACATAATACAATCTGATACAATCGTATATTGAACAGAAAAAGGGGACTACTTTTCCGGTAGTCCCCTTATTACGTTTCTGAATTTCTCCTGTTATCTCCGATTCCGGGAATTTCTGTCTCTGTCGCGATCTTCGCCCCGGTCTCTGTTTCCGTCGTTGCGCGGCGGTCGTTGCGGACGCTCGGATTCCTGATAGTTCTCCGGCTTTGGGATAAGCGCCTTCCGTGACAATTTAAACTTGCCGGTTTTCGGATCAATATCTACCAGTTTGACGGTAACGAGGTCTCCCTCACGCAATCCGGTTTCTTCGACGGTCTCCAACCGTTTCCAGTCCATTTCCGAAATATGAAGCAGTCCGTCTTTGCCGGGCATGAACTCCACAAAGGCGCCGTAAGGCATCACCGACGAAATCTTTCCGTCATACACTTCGCCGACTTCGGGTGTGGCAACGATAGCTCGGATAGCTCTCAATGCGCCGTCGATCGACTCTTTGTTTACGCCGGATACTTCGACAATACCCATGCCATTGATTTCTTCGATCGAAATCGTTGCACCGGTTTTTTCCTGAATCCCCTGGACAATCTTTCCGCCCGGGCCGATGATCGCACCGATAAATTCCTTGCCGATTGTCACGGTCTCGATGCGTGGTGCATGTGGTTTCAGGTCGGGACGCGGCGCAGGCAGGGCTTCCGTGATTTTACCCAGAATGTGCAGGCGGCCTTCTTTGGCTTGCGCCAACGCATTTTCAAGGATTTCGTATGACAGTCCGTCCACTTTGATGTCCATTTGCGTGGCCGTGATACCGTCTTTGGTTCCGGTCACCTTGAAATCCATATCGCCCAGATGGTCTTCGTCGCCCAGAATGTCGGACAAGATGGCGTAATTTGTTCCTTTATTCTCGGAGATCAATCCCATAGCGATGCCCGAAACGGGTTTCTTGATTTGTACACCGGCATCCATCAGCGCTAATGTGCCTGCGCAGACGGTCGCCATTGACGAAGAGCCGTTGGATTCCAATATTTCGGAAATCACACGGATGACATAGGGATAATTGTCCGGGAGCATGCGTTTCAATGCGCGGTGCGCCAAATTTCCGTGACCGATTTCACGGCGGCCTACGCCACGTTGCGACTTGGCATCGCCGGTCGAAAACGGGGGGAAATTATAATGTAACAAAAAACGTTCTTTGCCGTGCACCAATACGTCGTCGATGATTTTTTCATCGTTCTTGGTTCCCAGCGTAACGGTTGTCAACGATTGCGTTTCGCCGCGGGTAAATACGGCGGCGCCATGCGGACCGGGCACAAAATCGGTCTCAATCCAGATCGGCCGGATTTCGGTCGTTTTACGTCCGTCCAAACGTTTGCCTTCGTCCAGGATGGCACGGCGCATGGCTTCTTTTTCCACGTCGTGGTAGTAACGGCCGATCATTTCTTTTTTCGCTTCGAGTTCTTCGTCGGTAAATCCGGTTTTAAATTCTGTTACAATCGCCTCGAATGCTTCGGCGCGTGCATGTTTGTCGGTTCCGGAAACGGCCACGGCGTAGGCTTTTGAATAACATGCGTCGTGAACGGCTTTGCGCAGTTCTTCGTCGTTTTCTTCGTGACAGTAGTCGCGCTTGACGGTTTTTCCGCAAGCCTCCGTCAGTTCCATCTGTACGCGGCAATGCTCCTTGATAGCTTCGTGCGCCACTTTGATCGCCTCCAGCATGTCCGCTTCCTGCACTTCGCTCATTTCACCTTCCACCATCATGATATTGTCGATGGTAGCGCCGACCATGATGTCAATATCCGCTTTCGTCAATTGGCTGTAAGTGGGGTTGACAATAAAGCGGCCGTCTACCCGTGCGACGCGGACTTCCGAAATAGGCCCGTTGAAGGGGATGTCGGATACGGCGATTGCCGCCGACGCCGCCAGTCCGGCCAAGGCATCCGGCATATCCTCGCCGTCGGCAGAGAACAGTATGATATTCACAAATACTTCGGCATGATAATTGTCCGGAAAGAGCGGACGCAACACACGGTCTACGAGACGCGAGGTCAATACTTCATAATCGGAAGGTTTGCCTTCCCGCCGGGTAAAACCGCCGGGGAAACGGCCAAAGGCCGAGAATTTTTCTTTATAATCTACCTGCAAAGGCATATAATCAGTACCGGGGGTAGCATCTTTCGCCCCGCATACCGTTGCTAATAAAACGGTATTACCCATTCGTACAGTAACCGATCCGTCGGCCTGTTTGGCCAATTTGCCGGTTTCGATGGTGATGGTTCTTCCATCACCCAAATCAATCGTCTTGTTAATTACATTCATCTTTGTTTCTTTTTTCTTCAATCTTGTATCTTCAAAAAATCTCACAAAGATAGCATTTAATTCACAAATCCTTTGAAGATGAACGTAAATTTTGGCGAATGGCGCTATTATTTGCGCAGTATCGCCTTATTTGATGGTATAAAGGGTGCTGATAGACTCGTTGTGGCACACGCGGCGAATGGCTTCGGCGAACATGTCCGCGACCGACAGTATCGTGACCTTTTCACTTTTCTTTGTATAGGGTATGGAGTCGGTAAAAATAATTTCCGACAAGGCGGACTGGTCTACCAGCAATGTAGCCGGGTCGGACATCACGGCATGGCTTGCCATCGCGCGTACGGATTTTGCTCCGTTTCGGATCATCAGGTCGGCGGCTTTCGTGATGGTGCCGGCCGTATCCACAATATCGTCAACCAGCAAGACGTCTTTTCCGCTGACGTCTCCGATGATCCGCATATCGGCCACTTCATTCGCCTTGGCACGCGATTTGTGACAAATAACCATCGGCACTTCCAGATGTTTGGAATAACTGCTGGCGCGTTTACTGCCGCCCACATCCGGCGTAGCCATCATCAAATTATCCAGCGGGAGAGTGGATTTGATGAACTCAAGAAACACGGTCGAGGCGTATAAATGATCTACCGGCACATTGAAAAATCCCTGAATCTGGTCGGCATGAAGATCCATTGTAATTAAACGGTTCAGTCCCGACACGCCTAACAGGTCGGCGATTAATTTCGCCCCGATAGATACGCGCGGCTTATCTTTCCGGTCTTGCCGCGCCCATCCGAAATAGGGAATTATGGCGATGATGGAGTGAGCCGAAGCCCTTTTCGCAGCATCCATCATCAATAATAATTCCATCAAATTGTCGGAATTGGGGAAGGTGGACTGAACCAGAAAGACGTCCCGGCCCCGGATGGACTCTTCGTAGGACACGGAAAATTCGCCGTCGGCAAAACATTCAATGTTCATTTTTCCTAACGGACAACCCAAACTGAAACAGATTTTTTCTGCCAAATAACGGGAATTTGTTCCCGAAAAAATCAAAAAAGGTCTATCTAAACACATATGTAACGGATTTAATTGAAAATATGCGGCAAAAGTACGAAACTTATCATAATGTGCCGTATAATATGAGCGTTATTTTTTTCAACCGATTATAAAAACAGGAGCACGAAAACAGGAGGAGAGGCAAAAAGGGTGCATTTCAAATTGTCGCACTCGTCATTGCGACCCCTTCCCCACTCCTGCCCCTAAATCCCCTAAAGGGGACTTTGGTGATCCGGCGGAAGGAGGGTGTGTCAAAAGTCACCCAAATTACCGTTCAAAATGTGGGGTATGTCAGGATGTTTCAAGCAGCATTTTTCAGAGGGAAAGTGCCCGGGACAGGTTGGAATGTCCATGAAAGCGCAATTCGTAGAATAAAAAAGTACGCAGGGCTGTTATCCGTCCATATTTTGGAAGAAAAAGACCGTTTTAGGGTCTTATTGTATAATTTATTGATATTGAAGGCCATAATGAGCAGACCAGGATCCATTGTAATCTTGTCTAACTTACTGTGACGAAACCGTTTGTATTGTTTGTTGAATTTGATTTGACCAAATA
>JAITPV010000172.1 GCA_031289275.1 Tannerella sp. | reverse complement strand
TAAAAATGATACGAAAGCACGAAACAGGAATTATCAATTTTTTCCGAAACGGCTTGACCAACGCAAAAGCAGAAAATCTGAACGGTAAGATGCAGCGATTCGTTTCTAATAATTACGGTATCAAAGACAAGGATTTTTTCCTGTATCGTACCGCTAACTATTTTTCATAGCACCTCAAAAAAAGTTTTAGCCTTGAAATCACAGTTCAGACAATAATTTTAGGTTTTGTGTTGGCCGGGCGCATCTGCGGATACGCCCGGCCTGTTTACAGAAGTGGTTTTTTCAAACAGTACCCATGAGAGCTATTTGAGTGTGTTTTGCTCAAGATCACGCGCCATTTTTTGCGCATCAAATTCAATTTTTTGCATATCAAGTTTCAGCAATTCTTCATTTACATACGACAGATCACGTTTCTTACGGCTAGTTATTATTTCTGAAACCGTAGCATTGGCTTTATCTTTCATGAAAAAATGATAGTGAACTCCTTCAAATATATATTGAGAAGGCATCAATTTTCCTGAACTCTTGTTTTCAATCACTTGAATGACGTCCCCTTCGTCGGCTTTAAAGGCGGCAATAAATTCGTTCACTAGGGCTTCGTTGTCCTTGATGATGACGGTGGTTATGCTCCGTTCCAGCTTTTTGGTTTCCCGGTTCCTGTTCCGGATGACATTCATATCTACCGATTCCATGCTTTCGCATTTCTTTACCAGCGCCTCAATATGTGTTTGCGCCGATGCGTTGAGGGTGAAATTTCCTGCAATCAGGAGGATGGCCATAGCCATAAGATGTTTTGTTCTCATAATTTTGTTTGTTTACAAGTGAATATTTATTGTGTTTCTAACATTTTGCGTACAGCTTTCTGCACGTATGGGTCGGGGAAGCGGCTGATGATTTCTTCGTAGCGGCATTGCAGTTGGCGTTCCAGGAGGTCGGTTTCCTGCTGTATTTGCCGTACCTGGTTCAGCGTGGCTTCCAGTTCCGGACGGATCAAGTCGGGGTCGGTTATGCGGACGCCGTTCCGGATCAGATAACTTCCTTCGTAATCGTTGACGGCATTCGTCTTTTCCATAAAGAAAAGGCTCGACAGCGCGGCCGCCAGCAGCGCGGCGGCAATGCCTGTCCAGAGGGTGCGCCGGTTTTTGCGGCGCAGGGGTATTTCTTTTCCGGTCGGCCATCCGGCGGCCATTTCCTGCCCGAAATAACGGAACAGGTCTTTATAGGGTTGCAGATGCGCAGGGAGTTCTTCCTGCGCAAAGAAGCGGTACAGTTCGTCCTCTTCTTCCCGTGATGTTTGTCCTTCAAAGAAGCGGTTCATACGTTCTTCTATTTCTTGATACATGTCTTCTTTCATTTGTTTATTTTGAAAAACAGTTCTTTTACTTTTTTCCTTGCACGCGAGAGGTTCATCCGTACGGCTTCCGGGTTGCAGCCTGTCAGCGTGGCGATTTCTTCTACTTCCAATCCTTCGATATGCTTCATGCGCAGAATGGTTTGCTGAAGCCCCGGCAGGCGGTCGATGATTCGAGTCACCTGGTGCAGGCTGTCTTTTTGTTCCAGTGCTGCGTAGGGAGATGCTGCCCGGCTTTCCAGCGCCCATCCGTCCGTTTCGATGTTTGCCGGCTTTCGTTGCCGCGCCTTGAGGTTGTTCAGACAAAGGCGCTTGGTCATTTGTACGGCGAGTGCGGGAATACTTTTATAATCCGTCAGTTCGCCACGCATGCACCATAGCTTCAAAAGGACTTCCTGCGTGATGTCTTCCGCATCGTCGGGATTGTCCGTCAATCGTCGCGCATACGCAAGCAGTTGTTCTCGCAGCGGCAATACCTGTTGTTTAAATACCTCTTGTTCCATCTCCTGCTCTAATGACAATCGGAACGGCCAAACGTAACATCGCCGGGCAAAAAAATCAGGGCAGGCGTTTCACCGGATGGCTTTCAGGCTCATGTCAAGGCTTTTCACGGAGTGGGTGAGGGCACCGACCGAAATGTAATCTACGCCACATTCGGCATAACTGCGCAAGGTTTCGAACGTGATTCCTCCGGAGGATTCGGTTTCGTAGCGGCCGGCAATGCGGCGCACGGCTTCCCGGGTATCGGTTGTGTTGAAATTGTCCAGCATGATGCGGTCAATACCGCCGACGCGCAGGGCTTCCTCCAATTCGTCCAAATTACGTACTTCAATTTCAATTTTCAGGTCTTTTCCTTTTTCTTTCAGATAACTGTGCGCACGGGTGATGGCCTGTTCAATGCCGCCGGCAAAATCCACATGATTATCTTTCAACAGAATCATGTCAAAGAGTCCGATCCGGTGATTGACGCCTCCGCCGATGCGTACGGCTTCTTTTTCCAGGATTCGCATGCCGGGGGTTGTCTTGCGTGTGTCAAGCACGCGCGTATGAGTGCCTTCAAGCGCTTTGACATAGCGACGGGTAGTTGTGGCAATACCGCTCATCCGCTGCATGACGTTCAAGACCAGCCGTTCGGTTTGCAGCAGCGACTGCACTTTGCCTTCGACCGTAAAGGCGATGTCGCCCTTTTTCACTTCGGTTCCGTCCGGGATAACGATGTGCATTTGCATGGCCGGGTCAAAATGCCGGAAAATACGCTGTGCGATTGCTACTCCGGCCAGGACGCCGTCTTCTTTGATAATTAACCGGCTTTTCCCCGTTGCGGACGGGGGAATGCAACACAAAGTGGTATGATCGCCGTCGCCTGTATCTTCGGCAAAAGCGAGCGTTATCAGTTCTTCAACAAGTTGTTCTGCTGTATTCATTCGATGCGGATGGATTGAATTAAAACTTTATTGTCTTTTACACAATACGTAATATTTACACGAAATTCGCCTTTATCGGTCGGTAATTTCCCGACGATAAAGCCGTTTTCTTTTTTGTCGGCATGATGCGCTACCGTGAATCCGGACACTTTGTTTGCCTGGAAAAAACGGGTAAGCAAGTCGATTGCCTCCTGACTGTTTCCTTTCCGGGTGGTTCCGGGAACGGCAATATGTACCCCCGCGTCCATATTTTCGGTAAGCCCAACGGCATTTCCGGACTTGAACGCATTGGTAATTATCGTTATATCGGCAGCCTGTATACTCAAAACAGAGAGTATGAATGCGAACATAAATATTGATTTTTTCATCGCTATTTCCTCCTTTTGTTTGATAATGCAGGACAAAGATACCTATTTTATCGAAATTGTATCGGAAAAAAGAAAAATAGAATGTACTTTTGTGATTCAAAGCGAATGGAAAATGAAGATCGTGCTGTTGATGATTGGAAAAACAGATGCTTGTTATTGGAAGGAAGCGATGGATGAATATCGGAAGCGGTTAGCGCATTACGTTCCGTTTGAGACGGAGGTGATTCCGGATGTGAAGCATGTAAAAAACAGTTCGGAAGCGCAGCAGAAAGCACGTGAAGGCGAATTGATTCTGAAAGCGTTACAGGCGGGTGATGTGTGTGTGCTGCTGGACGAAAAGGGAACGGAATATACGTCGGTACAGTTTGCCGCGTATCTGGAAAAGAAGATGCAGACGGTGCCGAAGCGGTTGGTGTTTGTGACGGGAGGGTCTTACGGATTTGGCGAATCCGTTTACGAGGCCGTTTCCGAACGGATGTCGTTGAGTAAAATGACGTTTTCGCATCAGATGATTCGTCCGGTTTTTGTAGAACAGCTTTACCGGGCGATGACGATTTTGCGAAAGGAACCGTATCATCATGAATAGGAATAAACAAGGTGGATTAATATTAAAAACAAACAACGTATGAAGGCAGCGTATACAAACAGATTCAGGAAAAGAGGACTTTATGTAACCGGAATTTTAACCGTTACTTTAGTTATAGGGACACTATTTTGGTGGGATAAATTTGGCAGTCACCAGATGATGATGCTTATGATATTTGGCCCCACAATCGGCACTATTTTCTGGGATGCGCTTAAGCCGTGCGCTAAAATTAGCGGAACGGATTTGATTATCAGATGGAAACTTATTAATATCTATGATATAACAAAAGTCGAAGAGGATGAGAAAAAGAAAATAAATGTCACGTATCTTTTTCTGGGAGAAGAAACAGGTTTGAATCTTCCTGTCCCCATACATGATAAAGACAAGAATCGGTTTATCACAGACTTGTTATCAATCAATCAAAATATAAAGGTGAAAACGTCGTTTTGACAAGTGGCCTTGTCATGGTCTAAGAAATTTGAATTATGAATAAATATCGTGTTTTATTATGTTTGAAAAGGCTGATGATTCTTTCCGTTAGCTTTTTACAAGGCTGTTCCGATTTCCGGGAACCGGTGGATGTGAAAGAAAATATACTCCCTTCTACGTCGTATGAGAAGGATCATGAAATAGTATATCCCTATTTAACGCTATCGGAAAAGGGTTATGTATTAAAGTGTCTGCTGGTGGATCCGGTCAAGGCATTAGATATAAATCCGGTTCACATAGATTATTTTGCGGAAGAAGTTCCTGTAACGAAAGCCCAACCGTCTTCTGAGAAAGTGATTCTGGCCGAGTTGTATGTTAAACCGAACGAAGAGGCCGTGATTGCTTTTGAATCCACAACGGCAACGATATACAGTGATGTAAATGTAGTCGGAAAAGACTTTATACTTATGGGATTCAGCGGTACAACCCTGTCTTATATCGTATTTCTATCCGAATCGAATATTTTTTCCAGTGCAGTCACCGAATGGACTCACCGTGGAATTCGTAATAAGAAAGGTAAATATCAATGGGTGTTTAGCTGCGATAATGGCACATCAGGGAACATTTCTTTTTTTGAACATCCGGAAGAAACAGCGCCGTCTTCCGACAACGACCCTTCCACTAAAACGAAACGGGTGCTGAATACCCTTCCTCATACGCCCTGGCCTGCCGAGCCTCTGAAATGACTATGTGAGGATTTGTTTTTTTTCGGCCAACAACCGATAATCCAGCAATGTCATGGCCGTCATGGCCTCTACGACGGGGACGGCGCGTGGCAGTACGCACGGGTCGTGACGGCCGCGGGCTTTCAGAAGGGCGGGGCGGCCGTGTCTGTCCACGGTCGGCTGTTCCATCAGCAAGGTCGGAACGGCTTTGAATGCTACGCGGAAATAAATATCCTGACCGTTGGATATGCCTCCCTGAATGCCTCCGGAATAGTTTGTGCGCGTGCCGATACGTCCATTGTCGTCAAAGAAGCAGTCGTTTTGTTCGGAACCCCGGTACTGCGGCGCATCAAAACCCACGCCATAGTCGAACCCTTTCACGGCATTGATGCTTAACATGGCTGCTCCCAATGCGGCATGTAATTTGCCGAATACCGGTTCGCCCCAACCGGCCGGCGCTCCCTGTACGACGCACGAAATGATTCCGCCAACGGTATCGCCGGCGGCTTTTACCTGAGCAATCAGGGCTTCCATCTCGGCGGCTTTGGCAGGATCGGGACAACGTACGGGGTTTGTTTCCGTCAAACGGAGGTCATAATCTTTGTAATTGCTTTCCAACCGGATATGGGCGACCTGGGAAGTGTATGCGCGAATCGTGATGTCGTGACGACGGAGAATCAGTTTGGCTATGGCTCCACCGACGCAACGGGTAATCGTTTCGCGTGCGGAGGCGCGTCCTCCTCCTTGCGGATCGCGGATGCCGTATTTGGTTTGATAGGTATAATCGGCATGTGACGGGCGGAAGAGGTCTTTCATGGCATCGTAGTCGGACGGATGCTGGTTTTCGTTCCAAACAATGAATCCGATGGGTGCGCCGGTGGTATACCCCTCGTAGATGCCGGAGAGGAACTGTACCTGATCGCTTTCCTTGCGTGGCGTCGTGATGGCGGATTGTCCGGGCCGGCGACGGTTTAATTCCTGTTGGACAAAGTCCATATCTACGACCAAGCCGGCAGGACAACCGTCAATCACGCCGCCAATGCCCGGCCCGTGCGATTCTCCGAACGAGGTCAGGCGATAGATGTACCCAAACGTATTCAATGAAGTATGAATTTTCAGCAGTTGCAACTGCTTCCGCATCCGGATGAATGAGTGCCGTCTTCGCAGTCGCAATCACCGTCTTCACAATCGGCACAATCGCATCCGCATCCGCCGGCCGCAAGTCCGGCTATATCTTCGGCAGTAGCCTCGTGTACGTCCAGCACATGGCCGTTGAAATGAAGCGTCTCGCCGGCTAACGGATGGTTGAAATCCATCAAGACGGTGTCGTCTTTTACTTCCAATACGGAGCCGTTCATTTGTTGTCCCTCGGAATCCATCATGGGCACCGTATTTCCTTCCTTGATGAACTCTTCATCGAAGGCGCCTTCGATTTCAAATATTTTTTTTGGCAGTTCAACCACGTTTTCTTCCATGTATTCGCCATAGGCGTCCTTCGGAGCGAGGGTAAACCGGAATGTGTCGCCGGCGGCCAGGCCTTTCAACTGCTGTTCAAAAGAAGGTAACATCGCACCCACTCCGAAGATAAACTGCAAGGGATGTTCTGTCGTTGCACGTTCCATCAATTCACGTTCATCATCCTCTCCCACGTTCAGATCGTAACTGACCGAAACGAATTTGTTTGTTGTAATTGTCATTTGTATTTGTATAAATATAATTGGCGGGCAAAGTTACAATAAAGATTCAAAAATTCCAACGATATCAATACAAAAGGATGCTTTCAAATTGTCGCGGATCAAAGCCCTTATTTTCTCAGGGTTCCCTTAGTAGCGCCGTATCAGATTTATTTTCACCTTGTGTTTGCCCTTGTACGGCAAATCAAAAAGTGAATTTCAGCAGTTTCCCGGAGCAGGCCGGTACGGTGACCTGAAACGGGCAAGCCGCTGTCAGTGTACTGACGCTTTGCTTTCCGGTGAACAAGTCGGTCAATGTCGCCACCTGGTTGTCCGGAATAGATAACGCCCGAAAAGCTTCCGGCGGGAGGATGATACGCGCGGTTTGTTCCGTCCGGTCAAAGTTAGCGACCACTAAGATCACGTCTTGTTCGTACTTGCGGAGAAACGCATAGATACAATGGCTGTCGAAGCGTACATTCTCCTTATT
>JAITPV010000100.1 GCA_031289275.1 Tannerella sp. | reverse complement strand
TCCTGAAAATCATCGGTAAAGAGGTTGAACTGTTTCACCCAGGCAACGGATTCCTGCACATTGGCTTTGGCAATAGCGCCCATCATAGCGCCGAGAAAACCGACCGGCGTGTTGTTGATATTCCGTCTCTGCATCATGGAAATCTTTTCCGATTGGGCTTGCCCGAAAATCACCGATATGCGGCTCGCTTCGCAGATGGCGGAAGGAATTTTATTCAGGTTTACCTGTTTGCCTTCAATCGTATTGCTGCCGGTATTGGAAGGGTTGGCAGACAGGATGATTGACAGGGGTTGGTTTTGTTCCGCTAAAGCAACTGCCTTGTCATTCAAAGTCTTTACGATATTCAGGTTATACTTGTCGGCTGTTCCGTTCAGTTTCCAAAGCGGCTGTTCCGTCCAAACACCCAGTTGATTAATGCTTCCACCGGAGGCGCGTTGCATGATTTCAACTGCATCCCAGTCTGTGCTGCAATCGGCAAACAAGACGTAAAGTTTCCCGTTGCCGTCCGTATTGCCGGACATGCGGAAAAATTCCCGGATATGATACCCCGGAATACCATGCAGGAAATTTTCGTTGTTTTCCTCGTCTTCGTCTGCTACGTCCACCCGCTCAATAATCCCGAAATCCTTAATAGAAGACTTTCTATTAGTAATATACAGGACATCGTTCAAGTCCAGTTTGCCTTTATTATTCAGTCCGTAACCCGAAGTAAACAACTCCGGCTGCAAGGACACATCGAACAAAAGCCCGCTTACTTTTTCATTGCTGCCTGAGCCGGTGGATGGGATATTGCCGTCCACGTCTTTGATAAATACGTTGCCTAAAGCCATTTTTAGATAATTATGAATTATAAATTATGAATTATAAATTATGAAGCAATCGACGAAGTCAATTATAGTAGGGGTTTTTATAGAGAATGGCGTTTCCCCGTATGCGCGGCGAAACGTTAGGCGTATAGCATCCGCCCCAATGGTCGATGTAAAGCGCCGGATAATGGGAATTCTGTTTAAGCAGGGAATCCACCAAAGGAGAGATTTCTTTTCCCGGAACTTCTGTATTTTCTTTTTTTACAACCGGGGGCTTCGAAAGCGTAACTTCCGGGATTGGGGTTGTTGTAACCGGAGTTTCTTTATTATCTCCGGCGCTAACTGTTACTTCTTCCGTATTTTGAATAATAATTTCTTCTGTCCCGGGTTGCACGTTTTCTGCTTGCAAATCGTCCGGTTGTGTCTTTTGTTTTGCCATTTTTTTTACTGTTTGATGATTAGGGAGTTTTCGTATAAGCTGTGTGAACCACTACCTCTGCCGGACGGACAATATTGACATCCATCTTCATGCGCATCTGGAAGAAAAAGAGTTCGGAATTGGATTGCAAACGGTCAATTTTCAGGATTTCCGTGTCATTTGCATAATCCACGCCCATCCAAAGGTTGGAATCCATTCCCGTGGAGAACTCGCCCAAAACGATGGTGTGTTCCGGGATACCCACAATGGGTATAATCCGTTTACCTTTGAAGCGGTAGCGGTTCACTTCCGTATTTTCGGAGTATTTTACCTGTTTGTCGGAAATATACTGGTCGTAGGCGTCCCATGCATCCCAACCAATGACAAAACATAAGGAAGATTTCTTGCGGATTTGCTTCGGCGATTTTTTCCACATCGTATAAAGCGCCTGCTCTACGGCGGCTCCATTGGTCAGTTCCGTATTTCCGGAGATGATGACCTGTCCTCCTGCAACAGACTCCAAATCGGTTGCATTTGCATTGTCAATCACCCGTTTGACAAATCCGTCAAAGTACTTTTCTTTTCCGTGTCCGATTTTCACGCTGTCGGTGGGCGCCGTAATTCCTGAAGCAGCTTCCCCGCCTTTGCATGCCGTCCAAATCGCATTGCCGATGTATTCGTTTTTCTTGTCCATCAACAGCCGGAGCATAACTGCCTGTACCTTCGGGTCAAGTTCGCGGAAAACCAAATTACCGTCCGGTTGGGCGAATTTCCAGTACTTTTCGTAGTCACGCGGGTTAAATTCGAGATATACCATAAATTCCTGCGGAATCAGGTTGCGTTCGGTCAACCGGTATTCATTTTCGCCGTTGGCGCCCTTGCTGCCGGACATGCTGGTCGGCGTGGGAACATTGTCCTGAATCACATCGCCCAGTTTAATCAGCGGCAAGGTGTATTTGTGCTGAATGCCGCTTTTGATATGAATCAGCCCTTCCTTGTAGGTGTCGTTGCCCTGCGCGGTGTAGGTCAACAGGTCTTCCAGCACTTCGCCGGCATAACCGTTTTGTAAAAAACTTACTGTATCTGCCATCTGTTCGTTATTTTAATGTGTTGAATTTGAAGTTTTCACCGACTACGGCATTTACCTTTTCCGCCATTTTTTCACCGGCGGTTTTGCTTGCATTTGCCGCCGCCTGTACATTGTCCGGGTCGGTAGCGATTTCCTTACTGATTTTATCCGGTACGGGAATGGAGGAAAGCGTACTTTCAGCCAAAGCGAAATTAGCTTCCGCCATTTGTACCCATTGCGCTTGCGCGGATTTATCAATCCGACCGTCAGTGATGGCAGCTTCTACAAGGACGTTGATTTTCGCTTTCTTTTCTTCCGTTTCCCTGTCCTGATAAATTTTCAGGGAAGCGGTCAGTTCGCCGTTGTCCTTTTGCAGGTTCAGGATAGTGGCGTCCCGTCCGGCGATGACGGTATTGGCGTCGCTCAACGCTTTCGTGGTTTCCGTCAGTTTCGCTTCAACGGCAATCAGGGCGGATACCCTTGCCATTACATCTTTTACTTCGTAACCATCCTTCAATCCGAGGGAAGCGGCAACGGCGGCGTATTCGGGAGAAATGTTTTTTTCTTCGTTCATTGGATTATTATGTTTTTTAAGAGTAGGAGTCGTTGGGAAAAAGTGTTTATTTTCCGGATTTAAATTTTCGGCTTCGGCGCTGATGCGTGAAAGGACGGTTTGTATTTCGGAGATATTTTCCAGGGCGGAAATCTCGTTTTTTGCCTTGTCGCATAGCTGTTTGGAAGTGCGGATAACGTTTTCCTGCGGGATGATTCCGGCTTTTACGGCTGCTTTGGCGTCGAAAAAGGTACCGTCTTTACCGGCATCACCGTTCATAATTGACTCAACATGTTCCTTGGTCAATCCAAAGCGTTTGCGGTAAATGGTAGTGATTTGTTTGGTAAAAGCCTCTACCAAATCGGATGATTTTTCGTTTCCTTCCGCAGGCAAAAACGGGTTGTGTATCATCAGGATGGAATAGTCGCGCATCAGAGATTTGTTCCCGGCTGCCCAAACGATGGACGCCATGGACGCCGCCATGCCTTCGATGATACATTCGGTCGGAACGGTCGCGTTTTGGATGGTGGAATAAATCGCCATGCCGTACAAGACCGAACCGCCTTCGCTGTTTATCAACACCCGGATAAGTTTGGGACGGATGCAACATTCAAGATAATCAAATTCGTTGTTGAACTGCGAGGCGCTTTCTTCCGTGATTTTCCCGAAAAAGCGGATGGTTGCCACTTCTCCGGTCTGTACGGCGCCCACAATATTTTTAAAATCTTTCGCTTCCATTGAAAATTTGTTTTTCAAAGAATAGGGAAAGAATGTTTTTCAGGTTTTTGAATCAGTGGAAAAATTGAAAAATTGCGTACATTTGCGTTTACTTTAAACAGATGAATGGAAGATAAAATCACCTTCAGAAAAGCGGAAATAACAGATGCAGAGCGTATTTGGCAGATTATTCTTCAAGCCAAAGAGCAGATGCGCCGGATGAACAGCCGCCAGTGGCAGGACGGTTATCCGTCGCCGGAAAATATTACCGGTGATATCGAAAAAGGATACGGTTATGTCTTGTGCGTAGAAAACGGTGTGATTGCTTACGGCGCTGTTATTTTTGACGGCGAACCGGCTTACAACAATATTCATGGGAAATGGTTAACGGATTTATCTTATGTGGTTGTTCACCGCCTGGCGGTTGCCGATGAAGTAAAGAACAAAGGGATAGCGACTTTGTTTATGCAGAAAGTGGAGGAATTAAGCCGGCAAAAAGGAGTGCGCAGTTTCCGTGTGGATACGAATTTTGATAATGTGTATATGCAGAAAATTCTGTTTGCTATGGACTTTACTTACTGCGGGGAGATTTTTTATGACCAGGGTGTGCGCAGGGCGTATGAGAAAAAGATAGTCTGAAAATAGATTTCGCTATTCATTTTCCGGGATTGTTGCTTTTTCTTCTTCTCTTTCTCCCACCGAAGGTTCAAACCCTGAAACTTCCCCGTAAACCGGTTTAGAATGGTTTCCATGCTCCGCGGTGTCCTTTTCCGGCGCATCACAGTGATTGGTAAACGGCGGCATCACCAAATGCCGTTCTACCCAGTTACGGTATTTCCATGCCGAAGCTTC
>JAITPV010000052.1 GCA_031289275.1 Tannerella sp. | reverse complement strand
CATCCGTTCGATGGACGAAGTCGCCAAATCCCTTCCCAAAGACCTGCTGGATGCAACCTATTCCTTGGGCGCCACCAAACTGGAAACAGCCAAAGTGGTATTGCGTCAGATAGCGCCCGGAATCGTTACCGCTACCTTGCTGTCCGTCGGTCGGGCGATAGGCGATGCCGCCGGAGTGATGTTCACCGCCGGATTTACGGACAACATTCCGGAATCTCTGGGACAGCCTGCCGCCACTTTACCTTTGTCTGTTTTCTTTCAGTTGAGCAGTCCCATTCCCGAAGTGCGGGAACGCGCCTACGCTGCCGCGTTGTTGCTTACGCTTATCGTGCTGGTGTTGAGTATTGTGGGGAGGGTTGTTACCAACCGGTTTTCGAAGAACAGGATAAAATAGGATTGTTATTGAAGAAAATTTTTATCCTCCCTGTTATGCAATTCAATTATTTTATGTACATTTGCAAAAAAAAACGGATTCATCATGAAGAATTTACCCATAGGAACGCAGTCGTTTTCCGTCTTACGCAATACGGACTGCCTGTATGTGGACAAGACGGAATACATTTACAGAATGATTACTACCGGCAGGATTTATTTCCTGTCCCGCCCGCGACGTTTCGGAAAGTCGTTGCTGGTAAGTACGCTCGAAGCCATCTTCAAGGGACAGAAGGAACTCTTTGAAGGGCTTTATATCCAAGACAAACGGGACTGGACACAACAGCATCCGGTCATCCGGCTGGATTTCGGGGGACGGGCACACAGAACCGGCGATGAACTGAAGGTATCGCTCAACGAATTTCTTGATGAAACGGCAGGGGACAATCACTTGTTGCTGGTCAAGACGGAGTTGCCCGACAAATTCGGCGAACTGATAAAAAAACTGCATCAATCCACCGGACAGCAGGTAGTGGTTCTGGTGGACGAATACGACAAGCCAATCACCGACCACCTCTCACATCCCGAAACAAGGGAAGCGAACAAAACCATACTCCACGATTTCTATCAGGTGTTGAAAGCTGTCGACGAACATATCCGGCTCATTTTCCTGACCGGCGTGTCGAAATT
Source organism: Tannerella sp. (assembly GCA_031289275.1). Taxonomy (GTDB): domain Bacteria; phylum Bacteroidota; class Bacteroidia; order Bacteroidales; family Tannerellaceae; genus Tannerella. The sequence continues at coordinate 8,570 of JAITPV010000052.1, read as the reverse complement.
TTCGGGCTTGTCCGTCTTTTCGGCTTTGAACAATCCCGACGATATCACGCTGAACCCGGAATATGCTACCATCTGCGGTTATACGCAGGAAGAACTTGAAAGTTGCTTTACGGAACGTATTGACGACGTTGCCCGATGCTACAACAAGAGCAGGGATGAAATGCTGGACACCATCCGCACGTGGTATGACGGCTATTCGTGGGATGGCCGCACATCGGTGTACAACCCGTTTTCGACCCTGCTGTTATTCAGTAACAGGGAAATTGACGATTACTGGTTTCGCACCGGTTCGCCTACGTTCCTGATGGATATTGTCAAGAAACGCAACCGGATAGCGCTGGCGCTGGAACCCGTCAAAGTCACTTCAAGGACTTTTAATGGCTACGACCCGGCAAACATCGACGAAATTTCGCTGCTGTTCCAAACCGGTTATCTTACCGTCAAGGAAAAGGATTTTTCGTCCATACCTGCGCAATACACGCTTGGCATACCGAATGAAGAAGTCCGGACATCGTTTCTCGAATATCTGCTGAACGCATACAGCGCCTATTCCGTAGAACAGGTACAGCCGCTGATTTCCGACATGCAGCAGCAGATACATGCCGGCGACACGGCGGGGCTGGAAAAGAATCTGCGGCTGCTGCTGGCAAACATTCCCGGCACGCTGCACATCGGGAAGGAAGCCTACTATCATTCCATGTTCCTGACATGGATGAAGTTGCTTGGCTTTGACATTCATGGCGAGGTGATAACCAACATCGGACGCATCGACGCCGTATGGCAACAGCCGGAACTGACCGTCGTCGCCGAAATCAAGTACAGTGCCGGCAAAGTAAAGGCTGACAGCCTGCTGACCGCCGCAATGGAACAAATCCACGACCGCCGCTATTACGAGAAATACCTCGACCGCAAGGTCATCCTGATGGCAGTCGCCTTCACCGGAAAAGCCGTCAGGTGCAGGCTGGAGGAAATGCAATGACGCGGCGGTACGCATGCCGTCACCGGAATTGTAGGGGCGTTGCAGAAACGTGGTATGACATTCAAGTTCAGACGTCCAATACTTTGGTATTGGACGTTTGAACTTGCTGAAAAATTTGCATTGTTTGGTGGTTATAAAAATATAACCTATCTTTGCAGCATAATAATAAAAACAAAAAAATATGCCTACATTATTAAATTTATTCGGATTAAGATTTTACTTCTATTTAAAAGATCATGAACCTATTCACATTCACATTGAAAATGGAGATGGTGAAGCTAAATTTGAAATAGAAGCAGACTTGAAGCTAGTATATAATCATGGTTTGAAACAAAAAGATATTCGGTTAGCCGAAAGCATTATCGAAGAAAATAAAGAAAATTTTATCAATGAATGGAAAAAAAGATTTGACGATGGAAACAATAACAGATAAAACAATCACCAAGTTATGGTTCGATGACAACAAAATTTTCATCCTAACCGCTGATGGAAAGGAATTATGGCAGTCTTTGCTGTGGTATCGCCGGTTACAGTACGCTACCGATGAACAGCGAGCCAATTATCGACTCTCATATTCGGGTATCCACTGGGAAGATGTTGACGAAGATATATCCTTTGAAAGTTTCTTGTACGATAATCCCGAGCCGGTGGGTATTTCCCGCTTTTTCCTCACCCGTCCCGAATTGAATGTATCGGCAGTAGCGCGTCGCATGGGTATGAAACAAAGCCTGCTGGCTGCTTATATCAGTGGAACGAAAAAACCCTCTGTAGAACGCGAAAGCGAGATAATAAGTACGGTCAGACAAATCGGAAGGGAATTGTCGTTGATTAAATAAAATAATATACTGCCCCTAAATCCCCTAAAGGAGACTTCCGCCTGATCACCAAAGTCTCCTTTAGGGGATTTAGGGGTTGAGGGTTAGTCCTGTCTGTATTTTATTTTGTGACAGTATTGGAAGTCTGAATTTATATCCTGTCCGTATTTGACAATTTCGTGCGCCATCGGATTCTCCATATTGAAATCTTCTTCCATGAAAGGATGCGGCTCTATGCGGCTGTCCACTTGACGGCACAGTTTCATCAGTTCCACTTGCATGTTAAAACGATTATCGTAATGCCCGAATACCACGGCAATATCTATATCGCTTTCCTCATGGAAAGTGCCTTTGGCATACGAGCCGAAAAGAATCATTCGACGGTAGTCAAAATGTTGAGCCACCACTTTGGCATATTCATCGGCTATCTTTAAAGCATCTGTTTTATCCATATCCGTAATGTTTTGATTTTTTTCGACCGCAAAGTTACGAAATAATTTTCAATTGTCTGAACGTCGTGTTAGAAGTAAATCTCCTGCTTTGCATATCAATAGAAAAGAATGCCGCAGGAATGCGACCCTTTTTTATTTGGGGTACATTCCTGCGGCATGTGAATATCCACCGTCATTTTCAACCGGTTTAGGCGCTATTTCTTTTTTACCACAACATAATGTATTATATTTCCGACATGCATCCTTATTCTTGCACTTTGGAAAGATGCCGTTGTCCTTACAACAATCGGGACACTTATGGCAGTAAGTGGAGACTCATAACAACCACAAGAAGGATTCCAGATGGCAGCAGGGGAAACCAATGTAATAGAGTAGTCCGGAGTAACGTCCGTTAACGTAATCGAATTGGAGTTTCCGGAATAGAGGGTGGTCATTTCAGCCGGTAATTGATAGCGAGCGGTGCAAACGGTATCGTCTATTATTGTCGGCGCTGCAACGTAGGCGGAATCAACGCTTGATACGACGGCATACTGTCCGTTGGACGTCACATGGTTGGAGCCGTCTCTGATTTCAATCGTATATTCAATGTTGCTGCCCGGATTATTTATAGCTTCGTCATGACCACCAAAATAAATACTATAACCTTCACTGTTAATCCTGTTTATCGTAAATATATAATGATGATTGCGTTTTGTATCGATGAATTTCCTTGTGACGGGATCGTAAAAATCCAGACGATAGTTGAGTAAGTCCCCCCCTTCCCTTTTTTCAAGGACAATACATTGCCGGTTTATGGCAAAAACATTTTCGGGAACACTTGGATCGCCCGATACTGCCGTAGTATTGCTTGATGGATATTCATGTATGTAGATCAAATTCATATAACTCGGATCTTTGTTTTGTAGCAAAGATATATCTGTAAGCATAATACTAGAATAACTGGTGTTTGAAATACCCTGTAACGGCAGTCGCGGCTGTATATATCCGCCATTACCAGTGCCAAATATACCCCAAAATACATTTTCAGCCTTGAAAGTTCCGGTGACGTCGCTGAAATTTTCGCCCAACTGTACCTGTATTTTGGCTACCGCACGAGTCATTTCGCAGGAGTAACTGCCCGGCCAGCTTGCTATTTCACCGTACATCGGTAGATAATGCCATTGAAAATAAGCGGTCGAGAGCAGTGGAAAGTACGTGTTTATGTTTGAATATTGAATAAGGGAACGGTTGGGATGCGGAAATGTCATCGCATCCGAGTTGGCAATAAGAACTATCCTGTTGCCGTTTGCCGGTTTGAATGGCAGTTGCGGCAGCAATTGCGTGGCGGCGCCGTTTCCCAGTATTTGGTCGCCGTAAATAAGCGTGTCATTTACTAAAGCTTCGCCGTTAAACTCCAGCACCCAGAGATAGTTTATCTTACATTCATCTGCGTCGGCAGTACTGTATGTCAGAACTGTAGCGTCGGTCAGTTTGAGTGTTATCCGGCCTTCTTCGCTGTCCGTTTCAGGACCGGAAATGTCTGTTTCGTTGTTGCAGGACAGTAAGCATAGAGCACATGCTATTAAAAATGTTATTCTTTTCATATATTTCATATAATTATTAATTGGTTTGTACTGTTAAACAGGGGCAAGTCCCGTTGTGCGTGCAATATTAAAGGTGACAACCTTCTGTCCCTTGTATCCGCCCTTGCCGTGGATGACGATTTCGGCGGTGCCCGGGTTGACGTTATCCTTGTAGGCGAGGGTGAAATCGACGGTGAAGACGAGTTCCTTCGCCGGTTTGCCTTCTTCGACGTAGTGGACTTCGGGGATGACGTTGACGGCTTTGCCGGTGTAGGGCTGCGTTTCGACGGGCGCTACGGAGACGTGTTCGCCGAGTTCCTTGCGTGTGGGATTGTGTGCTTCATGCTCGTTGAAGTACTTGACTTGTCCGTTGAGTTGGAGGATGAAGTCGCTGCTGTTGACGTTACCGTGGGCGATGGCGTCTGCCTCGACGAGGGCAATCATTTTGGAATAGACGTCCTCAATCTCGCGGCGGATTTCGCGGAGGCTTTCCTTGGGACGGTTAGCCAGTTCGGCGTTGCGCTCCACAAACAACTGCGTAAACAGCTGTTCGGCGGAACCGAGTTCGTTCAGCCAGTTTACAAGTCCGAGGGTTACTACTTCCTGCACATACTTCTGTTGGAGTTCCCTGACGAGAATCTGCACGGCTGTGGATTCCTCCTCGTAGGGTTTCTGCCGGATGTTTCCGAAGGTATGGAAGCGTACTTCGAGTACCTGCGCTGCGTCCACTTCGGCCGTGTTGCTGCTGTACAGGTTGGCGTTAATAATCGACCTCATGCCTGTGAGGGCTTTGTCGATGCGGTGGTCTGCGTCGCCAAGTTTTTTGGTGATGGGGCTTTTGCGTTCAAAGTCAATCGCAAATTCTTCCCGTGCGAGAAGTTCTCTGAACCTGTCGATGAGAATAGCCACCAGATCTCTGACGGCGTGAAACGTATCTACCAGGTTGATAAACACAAGTAGAAACTGATAATGCGCCTCGGCGCGTAACCGGCTAAACCGGACAGAATTAATTAGATTCATATCAAATAAAATTTATAATTTATAATAAAACAATAGTTTTGCATGTTGCAGCCGCGAAAATTGCCGTCGCTGCGAGCGCCGGCGTGTTGCACGACTGTAAATCTCCGGCGCTGCGGGCGACGGTGTGTTGCACGGCTGTATATCTCCGTCGCTGCGGGCGACGGTGTGTTGCACGGCTGAAAATTGTCGGCGCTACGGGCGACGGCGTTTTGAACGGCTGTAAATTGTCGTCGCTGCAGGCGACGGCGTGTTGCACGGCTATATATCTCCGGCGCTGCGGGCGACGGATTGCTGCATCCGGACAAACATTGGCCGTTAAAAGTGCTTAAAGTTGAAATATTTACCGTTTGATGTATCATCAGATTTTTAATTTATATATTGAATCGCCGCAAAGGTACTCGTTTTTTTTTTTATTGCAAGTTTTTTTTTGATTTTTTTTTCTGAATTGTCATTTTTTTTTCTGATAAATCATTTTTTTGAGGAGATATATTTGTTCCTTCCGGGGAAGTTACCATGCACATTTACGAATTATATGAGATTGATTATAAGTAGAAAGCGTTCTTTGATATATTGATTTACACGTTTAATTTTGCGATTTGAAATTAAGGTTGTATCTTTGCACAATAATTTTAAGACGAAAGAACTATGGTTACAGCAACTTTATTAAAGCAAATCTATCGATTGCCTGTACATGAGCGTATTTTGATAGCAGAGCATACGATTCATTCCATTCACGCGGAAAAAAATGAATACATGAGTGTTACCGGACCGGATGCCGTTCAAACGCATTTTGCAAGCGAACAGGCTTTATCAAAAGACTGGTCGAATAAAGCCGAAGACGACGCATGGAAAAGTTTGTAAAAGATTTTGTATCCGGTTCATTGCCTGTCGATTCATACATTCGTCCAACGAGGATTTTTACCGCCGACAAAGAAATAATTCTCCGCAAGGCAGGGACAATCTCAGCCGATTTAATGAATAAAGTGACTGACCGTCTTGTATCAATTTTGAGGGAATAGATTTTTCCGCATCGCCGTCTTTTAGCAACATAACTATTTTCAATACCTTGTAGAGATGCCCCAAATGGCTCTCTAATGAAATATACTACGAAAATGGTATTGCACGCTCTACCAAAACCCCGTACTTTTGCAGCGTAAATAAGAAGAAAGAGGCGTCTCTGCTCTCCGAACGACAAATTGGATAAAGCAAAGACGCCAAACATCTAACAAAATTAAACATGGCAAAAGTAATACATTTTTTTCAATCGCGCAAATGCCGTCGTTTTTTCTATTCGGTATTTTTCGCAGTAACAGCTTCATTAGCGGTATCGGCACAACAAAGTGTCACGAAACTTGAAGGTATAGTGGTTGATGCGCTTACGGGCGAAACCGTCATCGGCGCAAACGTCGCCGTGAAGGACGAAAAAACCGGAACAGTCACTTCCGTGGAAGGTACTTTCAGCGTGCCGGTAAATTCCTTTCCTGTCAGCCTGTTGATAAGTTATATCGGCTATCGGACAGAAGAGATAACCGTCTATGAGTCTCCAAAGCAACAGCTTACCGTCAAACTGAGTGAAGACTTGAATGTATTGAACGAAATAGTAGTCGTCGGTTACGGCACACAACGGCGCAGGGAACTGACCGGCTCCGTAGCTTCTCTTTCCAAAACCGCTCTGGAACAGACAGCCGTCTCAATCGAAGGGCTTCTGGGCGGCACAATATCGGGCGTTCATGTCATACAGTCGTCGGGTCAACCGGGCGAAGGCTCGGCAGTTCGCATCCGCGGCGGCAATTCGGTGTATGCCAGCAACGAGCCACTCTATGTGATTGACGGTTTCATCTTTTTCAGCGAGCAAAATGCTACCAAAGCAGGCATCGGCGGTATAGACGGCAGCCTCAACCCGCTGGCGTCAATAAACCCCGCCGACATTGAATCCATAGAAGTTTTGAAAGACGTTTCGGCAAAGGCTATTTACGGCTCGCGCGGCGCCAACGGAGTGATTCTCGTTACGACCAAAAAAGGAAAACGGAACGGAAATACCATTCAGTACCAATATACCGCCGGAACGGCTGTTACGGCCAAGAAACTCGATATATTGAACGCTACCCGGTGGGCGCGCGTACAAAAAGACTATTTCTATAACAAGGGCAATTTCACCGACGAGCAAATACCAACTCTGGGCAATGGAACGGACTGGCAAAATGCAGTACTGCAAACAGGTACTACACAGAAACACGATATTTCCATCAGCGGTGGAGATGACAAGACCCGCTATCTTATTTCGGGCAACTATACCGGACAAAAAGGCATTATTCTCAATTCGGGCTTTGAGCGTTACAGTGGCAGGGTCAATATCGACAGGGAGTTGTTTAAAAACCTCACGGCAGGTATCACATTGACCGCCGACCAGAGCAAGCAGGATGCCCTGACTACTTTTAGCGGCGTGAACTACAACGATTCGCCTTTCTCGCACGGCATAGCCAACTCGCTTACCTTAGCCCTGTACATGCCTCCGGTCGTTCCGGTTTACAACGCCGACGGCTCGTACAACTATACCAATCCGTTTGAATACGGATATTTGAGTTATTATGGAAAAGCGGCAAATCCCGTTTCGGACTTGAACAACAGCGTCGGACATACCACAGGCTCTACCTTATTGGGTAATTTCTATGCCAAGTATGATATCATCGACGGTCTGACGGCGAAAATCAATGCAGGCGCCAACGTCAATTACATCACACAGAAATATTTCGCTCCCCCCTACACTGCACTCGGAATAAATCAGGACATACGGGGCATGGCAGCCATAGGCAACCGCCGCACGCTCGTTTCTCAAACGGAATACCTGCTCACTTACAGGAAACAACTCAACGATGCACATTATTTCGACGTGCTGGCGGGATATACCGACCAGAAAACGGAAACGAATTTTGTTGTGGCAAAAGCCAATAATATAGAGAAAATCGACAATCTTGCCGCCGGTAAGGAGTTGCCGCCCATTTCACGCGACCAGTTCGGCAAACTGCAATCGCTGCTTGGACGCATAAACTATACGCTGTACGGTCGCTATAACCTGACGGCTACCTATCGTGCCGACAAGTCATCGCGCTTCGCAAAAGGATATGAATGGGGCTATTTCCCCTCTGTGGGACTGTCGTGGAACGCGATAGACGAAGCGTTTCTCGAAAGCGCGAAAGAAATATTGCCTACGCTAAAACTGCGTGCTACTTACGGTATTGCAGGCAATCAGGAAATCGGTTTTGACGAATACGAAGCCTATTTCAACGTGGGCAGATACAACGGCGAAGCGGCTGTCATACAGGAGAATCTCGGCAACGACAAACTGAAATGGGAAACGACCGCCGAATACAACATCGGACTGGACGCCGGACTGTGGGACGAGAAAGTTACCTTCACCGCCGACGCTTATTTCAAGGAGACGCGCGACCTGCTGCTGAAAGTTCCGCCGCCATTAGGCTCGGCTACAAGCGCGTTTCAGACCGTAAACCTTGGTAACGTTACAAACAAGGGAGTTGAATTTGCAGTCAATGTCAACCTTTTAAAAAGGAAGCAGTTTACATGGTCGGTAGCCGCCAACATAGCCCGCAATATCAACACGCTTACTTCAATCGGAGAAGAGTACAGCGAACTGACACAGGGCAGCGATCAGGAAATGTTACTGCGCGTGGGCGAATCGGTCGGCTCTTTCTACGGCTTTTTGTTCGACGGCGTGGTGCAGAGC